>NZ_VPCT01000013.1:0-72497 GCF_013418055.1 Acinetobacter sp. YH12208 | reverse complement strand
TGAAAACATTTAGAATATTAAGTGAACGCTATCGAAATAGACGGAAAAGATTCGGTTTACGCATTAACTTAATTGCTGCACTCGTAAACCGGATAAACTTGCAATAATGACTTTCGCAAGAGATCTATTCTTTTAAATAAGAGAAAGTGGCATGACAACCATTGAGGAGGCCTTTAACATTAATATCCAGCGTGCGATGATGCGCTGCAATTGTGGTGTCTTCAAAAGGCCCTGAATATAAAATTCCGGCATTATTTACCAGAATGTTGATTTCACCGGCCCAGGCTGAAAACTCCGCCAAAGCTGTTTCCCAGGAAGCATAGTCTGCCACATCCAGAAAGCCTGCTTTGGCATGTTCGCCCAGTTGCTGAGCCAGCTGTTCGGCCTGTGCCACATTGATATCATAAATACCGACTTTATAGCCGTGCTGGTAAAATAGCGTGGCTGTCGCGGCGCCAATTCCTTGTGCTGCCCCACTAATCAATATACTGTGCATGTGCTTGATCTCCTTATTGTCTTTTTTTCTTGAGCATAACAAGAAACAGGCAGATTGACGCGACTATTTGGTAAAGAAGAGGTTTTAAAAGTGGAACAATTGCTTAATATCATGCGTGAATTACGTGAAAAATGTCCATGGGATCAGCAGCAGACTCCCGAATCTCTGACCCAATATGCGATTGAAGAAGCTTATGAAGTAGAAGCTGCGGTACGTTCTGGAAATGTTGACGAGATTCGCGATGAGCTGGGCGATCTGCTGTTACAGGTGGTGTTCCAGTCGCAAATGTACAGCGAGAAGGGCGCTTTTGATTTTCAGGATGTGGTGCAGGCCATTAGCGACAAACTCATCCGCCGTCATCCGCATGTATTTCAGGCTGAACAGTTTGCAAAATTGAGCCCGGAAGATGTCTCTCAGCTCTGGCAAGAAATTAAACAGCAAGAAAAGCAGGGCAAGCCACGTTCCCGTTTAGATGAAATCAAGCATGCACCGGCCTTGGTACAGGCAGATGAAATCCAGAAAAATGTCGCAAAAATCGGCTTTGATTTTCCCGATGTCACTGGGGCATATGACAAAGTAGAAGAAGAGCTGGCCGAGTTAAAAGAAGCTTTGGCAAGCCAGAATTCCGATGAAATACAGGAAGAATTTGGTGACTGCTTATTTTCTCTGGTCAATGTTGGCCGTAAACTTGGAATCTCGAGTGAAATGGCATTATTAGGCACGATCCATAAGTTTCGTACTCGATTTGCCTTGATGGAACATCAGGCGGAAAAACAACAACTCAATATAGACCGCTTGTCACTGGCTGAATTGGATCAGCTCTGGGAACAGGCCAAATTAGAATTAAAACAAAGAGCGGCGCATGAACAAACAACAACATCGAACAAGTCCGGCGTGGATTAATCTTCTTCTGGGTTTATGGCTAGGCTATATTGCTATTGGAACTGCACATGCAACTGCGACCGATTATATGGAATGGAAGACCAGACAACAGCAACATGATGCGCGGCTCAAACAACAGAATGCATCGACTAAAGCAGATCACTATCTGGCAAAACCGGCACTTTCGGTACAAGCGACAGGTGATAGAATTAGTTTAAATAGTGCAAATATTGAACAATTGCAACAGTTGCATGGCGTGGGACAAAAGAAAGCCCAAGCCATTGTTGAGTATCGGCAGAAAAATGGGAAATTTAAAAGCATTGAAGATATTCAGCTGGTCAAAGGCATTGGGCCGGCATTATTTGCCAAAAACAAGGCCAGACTCGCGTTGTGAATAGACGGAATTGATGCTGAATACAGAATCAATCTGAGCTGCAGGATTGACATAATCAAATTGCCCTTTAGTCGTGTAAGCGATATGATTAGCGTCATCTTAGAATTTTACGTTCAGACGTAGGAGACAGCGTCTTTTGCAAACTTTGCGCGCGTCAAAATGTGGTTTATCAACCGCTCAATTACCTTCTTATATTCTCGATGTGATTGATGCCTTAAACAAGGCAGGCTATGAAGCTTATATCGTGGGTGGTGGTGTTCGAGATCTGATGTTAGGTTTGAATCCTAAAGATTTCGATGCAGTTACCAATGCAACCCCAGCTCAGGTCAAGGAAGTATTCGGACGACGTTGTCGAATTATCGGACGGCGTTTTGAACTGGCGCATGTCTATTCAGGGCGGGAACTGGTTGAAGTGGCCACTTTCCGGGCACCTCCAAAAAAAGCAGTCACCTCGGCCGCGGGGATGATTCTGCGTGATAATAACTGGGGCAGCATCGAGCAGGATTTTGCCCGTCGCGACTTCTCGATCAATGCAATGTATTACCAGCCGCGTAAAGCGATTGTGCTGGATTTCTGCAATGCTGTAGATGATATTCACAGCAAAACTTTACGTTTGCTCGGTGATCCGGCCTTAAGATTTGAAGAAGATCCGGTGCGGATGTTACGTACCTTACGTTTTGCTGCCAAATTGAATTTCAATATTGATGAAGCAATTTTGGATATCTTTACCCCGGAAATGACCCAGCTGCTGCGTGATGTCTCTCCGCATCGACTCTATGATGAATCACAAAAGTTATTCACCATGGGGCATCTGAATCGTGTGTTGCCCATGCTGATTGATTTCGGAATCTGGCATCAGCTGTTCGCCGATATCAAAGCTGAAATCACGCCGTTTATGGAGCGTGCCGCGAAAAATACCGATCAGCGTATTTCGATTGGCAAGACCATCAATCCTGCATTTTTCTACGCGGTACTGTTATGGCAGCCATTCCTCGAGCGTTGTGAGTTTTATCTGAATAAAGGCGTGGTCGCAGCAGAAGCACGTGCCCAAGCGGGTCTGGATGTTTTGAAACGTCAGGCAACCCGAACCATTATTCCTCGCTTCGCCGAGACTTTCATTCGTGAAGTCTGGGAAATGCAGACCCGTTTGCTGAATCCAAAACCGCAACAAATTGAGGCCTTGTCTAGTCATGCGCGTTTCCGTGCCGGATTTGACTTTTTGCTGTTGCGCGAAAAATCAGGCGATGCAACGGCGCAAGGCATGGGCAGCTGGTGGGATGCTTATCAGCAAATGAGCGGTGACGAGAAAGAGCGGGCGATTAGCCAGTACAACCGTCAACGTGCCAAGAACCGTCGTAAGGCCACTCAAGAAGAACATCTGGAACAGAAACTGACGGCACAACAGGATCTCGCCGAGATTGAGCCTTTAGTCAATGAGCCTGAACCACGTAACCGCCGGGTGCGTAAAGCCAAGTTTGAAGACAAGGCGAAAGCCCTGTCACATGTGGCAGCCAGTGCCAGTGGTGAAATTGGCGCAGATCATCCGATTATGAAACGTAAGCGGGTGCAACGTGATTTAAGCCAGGTGGTGTTTGGGCCAACACAATGATCGTGACGTATATTGGCCTGGGCAGTAACCTGGGCGATTCACGCCAGATTTTGGCAGAAGCTGTACAGAAACTGGCGACATTGGGTCAGGTAAAAACCTCGCATCTTTACCAAAGTCCACCGATGGGGCCACAGGATCAGCCAAATTATCTGAATGCTGTGGTGCAGTTGAATACTGATCTGGCAGCGTTAGAGCTCCTCGATCGTCTGCAAGCCTTCGAGCAGGAAGCCGGTCGGGTACGTTTGCGTCATTGGGGCGAGCGTACGCTGGATCTGGACTTGCTGATCTACGGAGATGAACAGATACAGAATCAACGCCTGACTGTACCGCATGTCGGTGTGTTAGAGCGTGATTTTGTACTCATTCCGTTGCTGGACATTGATGCTGAAATACAGGTTCATGCTACATCCTTAAAAGACCTGGACATCGTCAAGCAATCGACCTTAACGGTACTCGATGACACAAACTGGGCAAATATTTAATTTTTGAGTTATGGGTATGTTCGCGAGAACTTCAATCATAGAGGAACATCTTCATGGTCAGTCTGAGTGACTTAAGACGCTTCAAAGCAGATGGACGCAAATTTTCATGTCTGACTTGCTATGATGCCAGCATGGCCAAAGCCATGGAAATTGCAGAAGTAGACAGTATTCTGATTGGCGACTCTTTGGGAATGTCAATTCAGGGCCGCGATTCGACTTTACCAGTGACTGTTGCAGATATGGCCTATCATACCGCTGCGGTACGCCGTGGTAACCAGCATGCCTTTATCATGACTGACTTGCCGTTTATGAGTTATGCCACCTTAAATGATGCCTTGCAAAGTTCCAAAACCGTGATGCAGGCCGGTGCGCAAATGGTGAAAATGGAAGGCGGTGCATGGCTGGCAGAAACCGTGCAGGTGCTGACCCGTAACGGTATTCCAGTCTGTGTGCACTTGGGATTGACGCCACAATCGGTACATGTCTTTGGCGGTTATAAGCTGCAAGCTCGTACCCGTGAAGCAGCGGATCAACTGATTGCAGACTGTAAAGCAGTGGTTGATGCAGGTGCTGCACTGTTACTGCTGGAATGTGTACCGGCACAATTGGGTCAGGAAATCACGGAACTGTTTCCACAAATTCCGGTGATTGGCATTGGTGCAGGCGCAGCCACTGATGGTCAGGTCTTGGTAGTACAAGACATGCTGGGTTTAACCTTTGGCCATACTGCAAAATTTGTCCGTAATTTTATGCAGGAACAATCGGGTGCTACTGCCATTCTGGATGCTTTTAAAGCTTACCATGCTGCAGTTTTGGATGGATCTTTCCCGGCACCCGCACAAACTTTTCAGGTTGAATTGTAAGATGAAAACAGAAACCACCATTCAGGGACTCGCGGCCTCACTTAATCCGGCACGTGCCAACCGCAAGATTATTGGTTTTGTACCCACCATGGGCAATCTGCATCAGGGTCATTTAAATCTGGTACGTGAAGCGCGTAAGCTGTGTGATGTGGTGGTGGTCAGTATCTTTGTCAATCCGATCCAGTTTGGACCCAATGAAGATTTTGATAACTACCCGCGTACGCTGGAGCAGGACCAGCAGCTTTTGGCAGACGTCGGTTGTGATATCGTCTTCGCGCCAACGGTTGAGCAAATGTATGGCAAAAAACCGCGTCTGACCAATATCAGTATCTCTGACATTACTGATGACTTGTGTGGTTTGCAGCGCCCCGGCCATTTTGATGGTGTAGCGGTGGTGGTGACCAAATTGTTTAACATTGTTCAGCCAAACTATGCTTTCTTTGGGCAAAAAGATTATCAGCAGTTGGCAGTGATTCGCCAGTTTGTACAAGACCTGAATATTCCATTAGAAGTGATTGGCGTGCCAATTGCCCGTGCAGAAGATGGTTTAGCCTTAAGTTCTCGAAATGGTTACCTAAGCCAAGAGCATCGTGTAATCGCACCGGTCATTTATCAAAGCTTACAAAAGGCTGAACAGCAGCTCCATGCTGCGATTGAACTGGATACGGTATTGGCCGAGCTTCGCCAGACTTTAACAGATGTCGGGTTTGTCGTAGACTATGTTGAAGCACGAACGCCAGAATTAAAAAAAATTCATACGTTTAATCAAGATGTTGTGTTATTTGTAGCTGCAAAGATAGGTAATACACGTCTGATCGATAACCTGCAGGTCAAATACACTGCCGGATAGGATGAAAGGGTAGCATGTATGAAGCGCATTTTAATTGTCACGGGACAATCTGGTTCAGGTAAATCATCTGCATTGCAGGTGCTTGAGGATCTGGGTTATTACTGTATTGATAATCTGCCTTTGGCATTGCTTCCCGAAATCGTGGCGAAACTGCACAGTGAGAACAATCTGGAACAGTTGGCTTTGGGGGTCGATGTACGCAGTACCCGTGCCGATTTGCAAGAATTTGATCATGTGTTCGAGCAGCTACAACAGCATGGCTCGGTCGATATTATCTATCTGACCACGCAGGATCAGGAACTGATTGCGCGCTTTAGTGCCTCGCGTCGGCCGCATCCTCTAGCTTCGCGCTTTAAGAGTCTGAACGAGTGCATTCAGGAAGAAAAAATCCTGCTAATGCCCATCCAGCTGCGTTCTACCGTGCACATTGATACTACAGATAAAAGCGTGCATGACCTGAAACATACCTTATTGACCAAGTTGGGACAGACCGATAACCTGATCCTGATTTTGCAGTCTTTTGGTTATAAGCATGGCATTCCACTGGATGCCGATTATGTCTTTGATGTCCGGCATTTGCCGAATCCGCATTGGGAACTGGAATTACGCAAATTTTCAGGACTCGATCAACCGGTGCAGGAGTTTTTGCAAAAGAGCGATCAGGTCGAAGATATGTTTAATGATATTTACCATTTTCTGGACAAATGGTTGCCAACCTTTTCTGAAGGGCATCGTCATTATATGACTGTGTCAATTGGCTGTACCGGTGGCCAGCATCGTTCTGTTTACATTGTGGATAGACTAAAAAAAGCCCTTGAGGCAAAATGGTCTATTCAAGTCCTCCATCGAGAAATGAAGCACTGGTCATGATTGATACCACTGTTGACGTAATTAATAAACTGGGTTTACATGCACGCGCATCTGGTAAACTTATAGAAGTGACTACCAAATTTCGTTCCAGTATCCAGATTGGAAAAACGGACAAACTGGTAGATGCAAAAAATATCATGTCCTTGCTGATGCTCGGTGCGGGCAAAGGAACAACTTTACGCTTGGTGATTGAAGGAGCGGATGAGGACAAAGCCTTATCTGAAATTCAGGCACTATTTGCAGCAAAATTTTATGAGGCAGATTAATCGTGGCACGTCGACCGAACAGTTTAACTGAAGAAGATTTCGATTCTTTAGAGGGACGCGCAAGTAAAACCGAACAGAAAAAAGCAGTCCAGCGTATGGCGGCTTTGGGTGCACAGCTGGCTGAGCTGAGTGCTAAACAAATTAAAAACTTGCCTGTTGAAGAGCGTTTGATTGAAGCATTGCTCGATGTACAGGAATTTACCTCACATGAAGCACGTCGCCGTCAATTTTCACGTATTGGTAAATTACTGCGCAATGAAAATGAAACGGTGATTTTATCTTATTTAACACCAAAACAAGGTCTTAAAAAGACAGCCCAATTACAGCGTTGGGTCGATCGAATTGTCAAAGATGGTGACCCAGCCATTAATGAATTTACCAAAACCTATAATGCCACAGAGCGTCATACCTTGCGTCAGCATTATCTTCGCGTACACCGTGATTTAAAGAATCAGGCACCTGAAGCAGAGGTCAATGCGTCTAAGTTAAAGTTATTTAACTATGTACAGCAAGTGGCGTTAATTTCAGACAATTAATTCTTCGTTAAAAAAAGCGGTCTTTTTAGGCTGCTTTTTTTTGTCTTTACCTTAAGTGCACTGTTTCTTGTGTAAAAAATACCCTGAATTGGATTCATTCGTCCTCAGCATGAAATTTCCATTTTTAATGTAAGCTTGAGTGATAAAAAATCACAAAATTTTCGCAATTAATTTGTTAAAGACTGTAATTTCTTTACAATTCAAAGGCTATCTTTCAGACAGTTTTTTTGAGACTTTAAGTTGAGACTCAAGATCATTGTTAAGTATTTTTTAAAAATAAAAAATGAATTTTGAGCGTTATTAGAGAGTGAAGCCAATCTAATTTATTTTTTTAAACGAAATTTAAATCTATATAGTTGAAAAACCATTAACTTTTATTTAAAAGGGGATAAAAATCGATGCTGAGTATTTTTTGGTCAAGAGTATGTTAAAGTAAATACAAATAAACATGCTTAATTTTAGCTTAGATATTGAGTTTCAAATACTTAAGCAGACTTTTTTTGAAGATTAAATTTTCAAGTTATTCTTAATTAATTAAATATCAGTGCCTTGCGGTTATGAGTGTATTTGGATAGAAACAGATTAACAAATCCTTTAACCTATAGGTGAGTTTTCAGCGTTCAGTAAATATAGAATCTTTGTTATTGATTGTATAAATTTGGTCGACAGTGTTTTCTATATTCCATACATATTCAGAGAGGCAGACATGGAACTAAAACTGCTAGAGGTCGGTCAGAATACGGAGCTTTTAAGCTCATGTCGTATATCTCTCATTTTAGGCGTCTATACCTCCAATAATTTACTAGACACCTTCTGTAAGGTTGCCCGTAAAGTCCTAGGCGTTAAAACCAGTATTATTGGATTCCATATGGAGCCGTATATCTGGTACAGCTGTCCGCACGGTTTTCGGGCCTTGCATGCTCCGCAGGAAATTGCCATCCCTACATATCTGCAACAGGCAGATGTCATCGACCAGACTCATCCTGCTTATGCAGAATTGTCGAATTATGTGAAAGAGCTGGGTGTGGCGCATCACCGACTGGTCGCATTTAATTTAAAAGCGAATGCTGGTCAGCCGCTAGGTCAGGTGATTTTTTTTGATGATCAAACTGACAGATTTGATCAGGATGATATTGAGACCGTTAAGCAATTTGCTGAAAGTTTAGTAATTCGAATCCAACTCAATGAAGAACATACTGAGCTGAAAGAACTATACGAACAGCAATGTGCACAAAACTTTAGTACAACCAAATTTTTCCAGATCATCGCACATGATCTGCGTGCGCCATTTCATGGCCTGCTGGGCTTTTCCGAAGTTCTGGCGCAGGAACGTGATACCTTGGATGAGTCCAGTATTCAGAGTATCGCGGATTATTTATATGATAATGCACAATCGACTTATAACCTGCTGGAAAGCTTGCTGACCTGGGCCATGGCCGAGGGCGGACGCTTTGTATATCATCCGATTAATTATGAACTCAAGCAATCCAGTAAAATTGTCTGCAGTGTATTGCACAGTCTGGCGTTGAATAAAAAAATTGAATTAATCGACAATATTCCCGAAGACATTAAAGTCCATGCGGATATCAATATGATTACTTCAGTGTTGCAGAATCTGGTTTCCAATGCGCTGAAATTCACCCCGGTTAATCAAGGCGGTAAAGTCATTTTAGAGGCAGAAATGGACGGTGAGCAGGTTAAAATCACCATTCAGGATACCGGTCTGGGCATGACTGAAGAGCAGATACAGAATCTGTTCAAGCCGACGTTGATGGTGAGTGTCCGAGGTACCGCTGAAGAGAAAGGTGCTGGTTTAGGTTTGGTATTGTGCAAGCGCTTTATTGATCTGAATCATGGTCAAATCGCGGTGGATTCAAAAGAAGGTCGAGGTACGACCTTTACGGTGCGTTTGCCAATGGTCACCAATGATCATCAGGTACTGGTGCTTGAAGATCTGCATGCTGAGAAATCCTAAAAGATAATTTCAAACTAAAACACTCCCCCTGAGACAAAACTCCTGCTATAACTAAGCAGAACGTTTCGGGGGAAGAGTTGAGTGATGAATGCGACACAATTGCAAAAAACCTTAAGAGCAAGCCAATATGCTGAACAGGTATTGGCCAATCACCAGAGCCTCCTGGAACAGGATTATGCAATTGACCAGTTTCAGGCTGCACTCAGTCGGGAATATATTGATCAGCTGGTGCAGCACTGTATCCTGAATATTATAGACGAAGCCGCCTGGATGCGCGCCATGCGTATTCTGCGGGCCCGCCTGATGTTTCGCTGGATCTGGCAGGATGCCAATCAACTGACCGATGTCATCACCCTCACCCGAGAACTCTCCGATTTTGCCGATGCCTGTATTTGTGCAGCCAAAGATTTTGCCCGTATGCCGATTGCTGCCAAGTATGGCCAGCCGATTGCTTATAACGGTAAAGTTCAGGATCTTATTGTCATCGCTATGGGCAAACTCGGCGCGCAAGAACTTAATCTTTCCAGTGATATTGACCTGATTTTTGCCTTCGATGAACAGGGTGAAACCGATGGGCGCAAATGTATCGATGTGCAGCAGTTTTGCATCCTGTGGGGACAAAAACTGATTCACCTGCTGGATCAGATCACGGCGGATGGTTTTGTGTTCCGGGTCGATATGCGCCTGCGTCCTTGGGGTGATGGTTCAGCCCTGGCCATTAGTCATGTGGCCTTAGAAAAATACTTAAGTCAGCATGGCCGTGAATGGGAGCGCTATGCCTGGATCAAGGCGCGTGTTGTCAATCCAAGTCCGGAAGGTGATGCCCTGCTTGATATGACCCGTCCTTTTGTCTTTCGTAAATACGTGGATTACAGTGCTTTTGAAGCCATGCGCGAAATGAAAACCATGATCGAGCGTGAAGTCCAGCGGCGTAATATTGAAGATGATATCAAGCTCGGTGCTGGCGGTATTCGCGAAGTCGAATTTATCGTGCAGGTCTTTCAGCTGATTTATGGTGGAGCCAAACTTGAATTGCAGGATCGCCAATGTCTGGTCAATCTGAACCATCTCGATGATGCCGAACTCTTGGATGAACAGGCAGTCCAAGATCTGGAAGATGCCTATCTGTTCCTGCGCCGGGTGGAACATGCGATTCAGGCCTTAAATGATCAACAAACCCAATCTTTACCGACTGAGCCTGATTTACGTCAGCGAATGGTGGAAACCTTAGGTTTTGCAGACTGGTCAGATTTTATGACTGTCCTGAACCAGAAGCGAGCCAAAGTCATTTATCAGTTTGAGCATCTGATTAAGGAAAATGAACCGGAAACCCAGGTCGAAAGTTTTGTCCAGCTGGAAAAGAAGCTCAACGATGTTCTGGATGATGCCGCCAAGAATCTGGTTCATGAATTCTGGCATGGTCATGCATTGAAAAAGCTACCGGCCAAGGCGATTCAACGTTTAAAAACCTTTTGGCCTTATCTGATTGAAGCGATTCTGGAGTCTGCCAAGCCGCAAATGGCGTTGTTGCGTCTCATGCCCTTGGTTGAGTCGGTGATGCGCCGTACTGTCTATCTAGTCATGCTGATTGAAAGTAAAGGCGCACTGCAACGACTGGTCAAAATGGCCACGGTGAGTCCCTGGATTTGTGAAGAACTCTCGCAATATCCGGTATTGCTGGATGAGTTTCTGTCGATGGATTTTGAGTTGCCGAAACGACAGGATCTGGAAGATTCTTTACGCCAGCAATTACTCCGTATTGAGATTGATCAGGTTGAAGATCAGATGCGGGTATTGCGCCTGTTTAAAAAATCCAATGTCTTAGCCGTCGCAGCCAGTGATGTTCTGGCTGAAAGTCCTTTGATGAAAGTTTCTGATGCCTTAACCGATATTGCCGAAGTATCTGTCAATGCAGCTCTGCATTTGGCCTATCAGATGGTGGCCAAAAGGCATGGTTTTCCCCTCGATGCCGAAGGCAAGCGCTGTTCAATCGAGCATACTGCCTTTGCGGTCATTGGTTATGGCAAGGTCGGTGGCATTGAACTGGGTTATGGCTCGGACTTGGATTTAGTGTTTATTCATTTTATGGGAGAACAGGCCGATACGGATGGACTCAAGCCGATTAGTGGTTTTGAGTTTGCCATGCGTGTAGCACAAAAATTCATGTCATTGATGACCACGCAAACCCTGGATGGGCGGGTCTATGAGGTCGATACCCGTTTACGTCCCTCTGGTGAAGCAGGACTCTTGGTCACCAGTCTGAAAGCCTTTGAGCAATATCAGCTTAAGAGTGCCTGGTTATGGGAGCATCAAGCCTTGGTGCGCGCGCGTCCAATTGCAGGTGAGCTAAGCCTAAGACAAAAATTTGAAATCTTACGCCGTAATATTTTGATTCAGCCTCGTGATGAAAATTATGTGCGGGCAGAAGTGCTGAAAATGCGTCAGAAAATGAAGGATCATCTGGGCTCCTCCAAAGCGCAGAAAAAAGATGGAATTTTTCATTTAAAACAAGATACAGGTGGTATCGTAGACATCGAATTTATGGCACAGTATGCGGTGTTGGCCTGGAGTGGGACGAATAAAGATCTCGCCCATTTCTCCGACAATGTAAGAATTCTTGAGGATACCGCAAAATCAGGTTGCTTATCCAGCGACGATGCGACTGCTCTGATTCAAGCTTATCTCAGTGAACGCGCCGAGAGCCACCGCTTAGCCCTTGCAAATCAATCCATGCAAGTGTCTGCAAGCGACTGGCACGATACCCGAATGACCGTTTGCAAGTTATGGCAAAGACTAATTGATCCAAGTGCAAGCTTTGTGCTGGATAGTGAATAATTGTGAAAAATTGGAGTTTGTGGCATGAATTTGGCTGATCGTGATGGTTTTATTTGGCAAGATGGACAACTGGTTGACTGGCGTGAGGCGAAAACTCACGTATTAACCCATACTTTGCATTACAGCATGGGTGTGTTTGAAGGCGTCCGAGCTTATGAAACTCCGAATGGAACGGCTATTTTCCGTCTAAAAGAACATACCAAGCGTTTGTTGAATTCTGCAAAAATTTATCAAATGAAAGTTCCATTTGATCATGCAACATTAGAACAAGCGCAAATTGATGTGGTGCGTGAAAATAAACTGGCATCTTGCTATTTACGTCCAATCCTTTTTATTGGTTCTGAAAAACTGGGTATTGCTGCAACTGATAACACGATTCATGCTGTGGTTGCGGCATGGAGCTGGGGTGCTTACTTGGGTGAAGAAGCCATGGCGAAGGGTATTCGCGTGAAAACTTCATCATTTACCCACCATCATCCAAACGTGACCATGTGTAAAGCCAAAGCATCTGGGAACTACACGCTGTCGATTCTGGCGCATCAGGAAGTCGCGCATTCGGGTTATGACGAAGCCATGTTACTTGATCCACAAGGCTATGTATGTCAGGGTTCAGGCGAAAACGTATTCCTGGTGACTGACGGTGTAATTCATACCCCTGATATTGCCGGTGGTGCGCTGGATGGTATTACCCGTCAAACCATTATTACCATTGCCAAAGACCTGGGTTATGACGTGGTTGAACGCCGTATTACCCGTGATGAATTCTATATTGCCGATGAAGCGTTCTTTACCGGTACTGCTGCGGAAGTGACACCAATCCATGAATATGATGACCGTCAAATTGGTGAAGGTGTCCGTGGTCCAATCACGACGCAAATCCAGAAAGCTTATTTTGATGCAGTTCAGGGTAAAGATCCTAAATATGCACATTGGTTAACTTACGTGAAATAAGTAATAATTTACTGATTGAAAAAACCTCTCATTTGAGAGGTTTTTTTTAAGGGATATACTTATTCTGCCGAACTTATGTCATCATATTCGGTATCCAGAAGATTTTAAGATGAGCTTAGGCATACGCAATGAGTAACATCGTTATTTGTATGAAATGGGGAACCAAATACGGTTCTGAATACGTCAATCGTTTATACAACATGGTTAAACGACATACGACAGTCGATTTCAAAATGGTCTGTCTGACGGATCGTACGGAAGGAATTAATCCTGAAGTACAATGTTTCCCAATTCCACCTTTGGCATTGCCTGAAGGTGCGCCTGAACGTGGCTGGAATAAGCTGTCCACTTTTGAACCTGATCTGTATGGTTTAGAGGGCAATGCGCTATTTCTCGATCTTGATGTGGTGATTGTCGATAACATCGATGAGTTCTTTAGCTATCCGGGTGATTTTCTGATTATTCATGACTGGAAACGTCCTTGGCGGATTACCGGCAACAGTTCGGTGTATCGTTTTAAACTGGGTGCATTTCCGGGACTTTTACCGTATTTCCGTGAAAATTTTGATGAAATCCGTCAGAAATTCCGTAATGAGCAGGCTTATTTGTCTTGGTATGTAGATAAAGAGGGTAAGCAGACTTATTGGCCAGAAAGCTGGTGTAAGAGTTATAAATATCATTGCCTGCAAAAAATTCCGATGGCTTATTTCAAGCCCCCAGTGAAGCCTGAAGGTGCCAAAATTATTGTGTTTCATGGTGAAATTAATCCACCTGATGCAGTCAATGGCGGTGGTGGTAAATGGTATCGTTATGTGTTGCCATCAAAATGGATTAAGGATGCTTGGCAGTAAGCTGTCATAAATTGGTTTTTTGAACATGCCTGTAAGAAAAAAAAGTAAATTTGAACAGTGGTTTTCATTTAGTCGACATCAACGTCGTTTTGGTGCAGATAAACTATATGCTGAACTTCAGGGTGTTGATATTGAGTTGTTAAAATCTCAAGTGATTGAGGGTAACGAGCTTAAATATACTCATGGCTCAGCAAAAGATCTCAATGAGCATATCGAGCAGCTTAAACATGAATTTGTGGGACAGTCTGCTCTAAACCATTATCATGCAAGCTTGATTGTCTTGATTCGTCGTGAAGTGGACGTTCAAGAAAATTTTGAAAAGTTTAAAGGGCTTTGGACTGTTGAACGAGATTTTCTCTTAAGATCTTTAAATATTCGATGGTTAATTTCAGCGTGTGATACGTTTTTAGATTTGCATGATGATATGACACTCAAAGCAATATTAATGAATGCGGTGGTATTGATTAATACTTTGAAGCTCCAAGAAACTGAACGTTATTTGTGTGATCAATCCTTGCAAGTCAACTTAGAACACCAAACAAAATTACAAACAGAACGTTATGCGTTGTTTGATGGTACTTCAGCTTTTGCTGTTGGAACGGATGATACGTTACGAAACATGCGTTGGCGACTCGACCAAATTTGTGCTGTTCATCCACTGGGGCAGTTGGTGATTGAAATCTTTGATCGCTTACAGCGCGAAGAAAACAATAATGTCTATTCACGTTTTAAGCAGCGCCATACACGTGAAAAAACACGTTGGTGGTAAAATATGCAAATATTCATTATTAATCTAGAATCATCGACGCAACGTTTAGCGTTTCAAAAAGATCAATTCGAAACGTTAAATTTAAACTTTGAGCGTATTGCTGCAGTTTCCACCAATGATATCAGTGACCAAGATTACGAACGATTAGGTTTTGGTTGGCAGCGCCCATTACGAAAAGTTGAAGTTGCGTGTTTTCTGAGTCATAAAAAGGCTTGGGAGAAAATTATATTATCTCAACAGCCTGCTCTGATTTTAGAAGATGATGCCGTAGTTGCTCAAACGATGGCATCAGTATTAGGCGAAATTGATGCTGCAAATTTTTTAGATATTGATCTAATTAATTTTGAAGTAAGAAGCCGTAAAAAAATTATTTCTAAGCAGCCAATGCAAGTGTTGAAGGATTGTCAAATAAAGCTGTTTGATTTATATCAAGACCGAACTGGGGCAGCAGGATATTTACTTTATCCATCGGGTGCTAAAAAGTTATTAAAAAGGCTTGAAAAAACTGCACCTGCAATTGCAGATGGATTTATTTTTAGTGCATATGAATTAAATGTATTACAAGCTGAGCCAGCACTGATTATTCAAGAAGATCAATTACAAGCATATGGTCTAATAGCAGAAAATCAGTTTGACTCTACAATTGGGCGTTCTGAACATTATAACCCCATTTACCGATCTGTCGCTGAGAAGAAAGTATTTAAACAGCGTAGGATTTTAGGGCAATGGCACATGGCTTGTCGTTATTTGCAAGTAATGTTTAAAGCACAAAAGCGGTTTATATTTTTAGACAAAAATCGATTTAAATAGGGTTGTGTAATGAAAAGATTGATTATGGACTTGGATGATACTATTTGCCAAACAGAAAATGGCGATTATATGAATTCGAAACCGATTTATGAAGTAGTAAAAAAAATGAAGGAATATAAAAATAAAGGTTTTGAAATCGTCATTAATACAAGTCGAAATATGAGAACATATCAGGGAAATACAGGAAAAATCACAGCTAATACATTACCTATAATTATAGAATGGCTAAATCAAAATGATGTGCCATATGACGAAATCTATATAGGAAAACCGTGGTGTGGTTTTGAAGGATTTTATGTGGATGATAAAGCTATCCGACCTGATGAGTTTGTAAATTTAGATTATGATGAAATTGAGAAATTAATAGGTTCGTTTAAATAACAAAGGATTGATATGTTTATAATTCCAATGGCAGGCTTAAGTTCTAGATTTTTTAAAGCAGGTTATGTAAAGCCAAAGTATCAGTTAGTGTTGCCTAATAATTTGAGTATGTTTGAGTGGTCTATGAGGTCATTTGAATATTATTTTAAGACAGATACCTTTTTATTTATAGTACGAGATTTATACGAAACACAAGAATTTGTTAAAGAGAAGTGTACTAAGCTTGGGATCTTAAACTTTATTATTGTAGTCTTAAGTGATGAAACAAGAGGTCAAGCCGAGACTGTATATTTAGGTTTAAAAAATATTATAGATAAAGTTGATGTTTTAACTGAAGAAGTATATGTATTTAATATTGATTCATATAGACATCATTTTAAAAAACCAAATATTTCAAAAAAATGTGACGGATATATTGAAGTTTTTCAAGGCGAAGGAGATCATTGGTCTTTTATAGAAATTAATGATAGCGGAAAAGTGATTAGAACGACTGAGAAAGAACGTATATCAAATTTATGTAGTGATGGACTCTATTTTTTCAAAAATGTAAAAAAATATTTGAATTTAGTTGAAAAGGGAATTGAGCATAACAAGTTTGTAAAAGGAGAGCTTTATATAGCACCACTGTATAACTTAATAATTCAGGAAGGTGGTGATATAAGATATGACTTAATTGATATAACTGACATAGAGTTTTGTGGAACTCCTACAGAATTTATGGATATCTCTAATAAAATGTTGGGTACTTAAGTAGTATGATTTTAATAAGTTCATCAGCATATGTTGTAAATGAATTCCAAACTGAGTTGGGCGAAATCCCCCCGTGCTTTTTACCTTTAGGTAATAAAAAATTAATTGAACACCAAGTTTTTCAATTAAGAGATTATTATCCTAACGAGAAAATAATTCTTTCCTTACCTGAATCTTATATTCTATCGTGTAGTGAATCGAAATTATTGGGAGAATTGGATTTAAATTATTTTAGTGTTCCAGATGAATTTACGCTATCAGAATCAATAAGTTATATTCTAAATGTTGTAGATTTTGAATTGGAAACCTTGAAGTTGATTTATGGAGATACATTAATAAGGGAGTTTCCAAGTTTAGAAAATAAAGATTTAATAGGTACGGCATTTACACAAGATGGTTACAAGTGGTTCATAGAAGATCATATTAATGAATTACCATTAGTTTGGTGTGGTTATTTTATATTTTCATCAAAACAAAAATTATTACAGTGTCTTGCTTTAAACAGGGCTGATTTTATTCAGGCTGTACAAATGTATCGTTCTATAGTTCCAATGAATATTTATATATGTGAACAGTGGTTGGATTTGGGACATATTAATACATATTTTCGATCAAGAGCACTCATAACGACTCAGAGATCTTTTAATGATCTAAGTATAAAGAATGGAATTCTTTTTAAATCAGGAGAGCCTAGTCAAAAAATTTTAGCAGAAAGTAATTGGTTTAAAAGTATTCCTACAGAGTTAAAGATTTTTGTACCACATTTAATTCATGAAGCGACCGAACAAAGTGGTAGAGTAACTTATGCACTTGAATATTTGCCTAATCTTCCCCTAAATGAATTATTTGTTCATGGTAAGAATGCCCCTATAGAGTGGAATACTATTTTTTTGCGTATTAGAGAATTCTTAAATATTTCTAGTTTAAGTAATGTGGATAATAATTTATCTGATGTTGTTGGGAAAGATTTTATACAATTAGTAAGAGATAAGACATTCTCAAGACTTTCAAGTATTAAAGAATATAATAGTGTTAATTTAGATACACACAATTTTTATGATGGTTTGGAATTACCCTCATTAAAATATATTTGTAATTATTGTATACAAAAAGTCTTAGAATTAAAGAGTTATCCTTCCATAATGCATGGGGATTTTTGCTTTAGTAATATTCTTTTTGATTCACGTTCTAATAGAATAAAATTAATTGATCCAAGAGGAATTAATGCTAATGGGGAAATTTCTATTTACGGTGATCAAAAATATGATTTGGCTAAATTAACGCATTCAATAATTGGTCTTTATGATCATATTATGGCTGGTCGGTATTTTATCCTTGGCTCTAAAACGAAAAATGTCAGAATTGATTTTGATATAGATCAAAGAATATATGAAATACAAAAAATATATTTAGATTTAATTTTAATTGAAGATTTGGAGACGGAGAAGATTTTACCTCTAGTTATCTTATTATTTGTCTCGATGGTACCTTTACATAGTGATCGTAAAGATAGACAAGAAGCTATGTTATTGAATGCTTTAAGGCTATACAAAGAATATTGCATTTAATTATGTATTTTGTGCTTGTTACTTCAATAAAGTAACAAGCATATTTTATTTAAAAAGAAGAAATAACTTTTGGATTTTTCGATAAGTTCTCTTTAAATTTAATATTCTTTTAAGTAAATATGGAGACCATTTATAAATTTTAGCTAAATTTTGACGAAATTTAATAGAATCTGGAAAGGAATATTTTGGATTCAAATTAATAATAATATTCCTTTTTTTTCTATACATTTCTAAAATATCATTTGTAGAATAACAGAAAAGATTGCAAAATTCAGAATCATAAGATTTTTGAAATTTAGGCATACTTAGGTCAATATCTTTAGGGTGACATATGAAAAAAGTATCAACTAGAATATTTTCAAAATTGCTAATTATTTCTTTATTATGATCATTGTGGAATGCTATTGGAAATTTTTCTTCTTTGAAAAGAAAGTTTAAACAGAGCCATTGTTCTACTGCATATCTAGACCTAAATTTTTTTTCTATCGTATTTGAAAAAATAGCATGAGGGTACCTTTCATACCAACTTGCATATTCTTCAGTATAATAAGGGCAGGAAAAATATCGTATTAAATCCTCTTTTAAGCCCAGTAAAAGAATGTCACTTATATGGTAAGGAAGTCTTTCATTAAAATTAGGATTAAGAGAGTATAATGAAATAGTGATAATTCTTTCAGAGGATTTTTTAATATCTCTTGTATCACTATAATTTAAAATTTGATTCCATATTTCTAAAATTTTATCTGATTTTAACGTTTGATCTGTTCTTAATTTTAATATTAACTCTCTATCTGATGCTTCAATCCCAGCATAAGTTGACTTTATTTGTCTATTGATATTGTTAACTCTAGAATCAAATTTGAGTGGTGAAAGTACACCTATATCTTCATTAATAATAACTTTATCGAAAATATTTTCTATATCTTCAAAAAACTCATTTGTTGATAAGATGATTTGACAATTTTTAAATTTCTCTCTTAAAATTTTGACATTTTTATTTATTGAGTATTCCTGATAAATAGGACCTTGAATTACTATAGAAAGTTGATCTGATTTCATGATTTATTACTTAATTTACAAGGAGGTTGGTAATTATTAGAACAAGAATTAATATGATAGCTAGACTAAATTTAAAGTATTTTTTATATTTTTCATTGTTATGACCCTTTATTTTATAGTAAAGATTCTTATTAGTAGGACGTACAATAATATTATTTTTCGAATCAAATCTCACTACATCATAGTTATATAAATAAAATTGATGGCTCATATTACGTCTAACAATACTTTCATGAAAAGACATTTCAGGATGAAAACTAAAAGTAGGAAATTGATTTGGATAATCTATATAAAATTTTTCAAAGAAGTTAAAGTCTTTAAAGTAGTTTTTAATAGAAGTCTCTGAAAATAATAAAAATATATCAGACGCTTTATATACTGATTGCATTTTTTGTTCGGTAATTAGCATTGAAGGATAATTACTAAAACTGATTACAGTATTTGCACTTATAATAAATTCTTTGATAAAATTATTTAAATTGAATTCAGTATTCAATTTTACATCAGGTCTAATAACTATTACATAATCATATTCTATGTTATGTATTTTTTGATAATTAGATTTTAGTAAGTATGCTTCATGCATACTATGTAGCATATACTTTAAACCATGTAAAGGAACACTATTTTTTTTTAATTTTGAGTCTTTATCTTTTGAGTACTCTCCTATATCTTCTATAAAGTTTTGATGTTCTACCTTAATGGATTTAGGTTTATAAATTCCCTCTACTTTATGTAGGTTTAGATTATCATTTTTATTTTTAAATCGACTGGTATCTGTTATATCCCATGTATGGATAAAAACATCGCAGTCATATTTTTCTAGTAGATTAGCTTTTAAAGATTGAGAACACTCTTGAAAAGTTCTCATATGTCCAAATAATAATACAGCTAATTTCATATATGATTCAGATAAAAACTATTTCATGAATTATAACGTTTTTCTGAATTAATAAGAAGATAGTTTTCTACAAACTAATTTTACTTGTAGAAGTCAAAAATATTTTTTAACCTCCTAAACCTTTTATATCCCCACAAATACTGTTCTGGAGCGACATTAATCATGCGCTCCATTTCTTTATTTAAGGTATCAACAGAAAGCTGTAAATCCTTCGATAAAATATCATTTGATAATTCAGTCACGTAAATATCATAACCCGATAAATCTTCACGTCTTAAACAACTGAGTCCAACCACAGAGCATTGTGTTTTAGCCGCAAGTTTGGAAAGAAGCGTAGAAGATAGCGCATTTTGACCATAAAAATAAGAATAGATTCCACCAGATTCTTTCGGGACATGATCCGGTAAAATCGCAGAAAAACCACCCTGTTTGAGATGCTTAAATAAAGCACGCACACCAGAATCATCGGTCGGAACCAGTGTCGCATTCAGACGTTGCCGAGCTTCCAGCATAAAGCGATCGACATCTTCATTTTTGCTGGGCTTATACATAATCACAGGAGAGGTATGTTGATTGACCCAGACATTCAACAGCTCCCACGTGCCAAAATGAGGCACTACCGCCAAGCAGCCATGCGGGTTTTTTAAAGCCTGAATAAATAAATCTGCACCATGCACATCTCGAATTAAAGACAGCGCATAATCTGGTGATGAACCCCAAATCTTGACCGATTCCGCATAGGTCATACACTGACTTTTCAGGCTGCGTTTGCTTAAATCAGCACGTTCAGATTTCGAAAGTTCTGGATAAGCAGAGGCCAGATTAATCTCAGTTACTCGGCGTGCAGAAGAATGGCTGAGATACAAAAGAGATCCAGCCAGTTGCGCAAGATTTTGAATAAATCTTAATGGAAATTTGGAGAAATTTTTCAGTAAGGTGTACATGCTATCCAGAGCGTCAGATTATAGGTCTTTATCTGGATTGCCCTTCAGCACCATATAAATCAAACCGACGAAAATCAGTAAGGCACCTAAAATACTGCTCAGGCAAAAATACACAATACGTTCATTGGTATCGAGGTTGAACAGGTTGTTGGCAAGGATATAACGCATGAACAGCCATTGAACCACTGAAAATACAATAAGCATAATGCTGCGATTACGAACTGCAGGACGCATAGCCATTGCGAATTACCTTAGATTAAAAACTATCGCTATTATGCCACTGTTCCAGAGTCGACTCAATCACACAAAAAAAGCCCCGCGCAAGGCAGGGCTTTTCACTTAAATCTTCAAGAATTATTCTTGAGATTCAGCTTTTGGTTTTTCACGTAAGCGAATACCAAGGTCACGCAGTTGGTTTGATTCAACTGGTGCCGGTGCTTGCGTCAATGGACATTCCGCAGTTTTGGTTTTCGGGAATGCGATCACGTCACGGATTGAAGATGCACCAGTCATCAACATTACCAGACGGTCAAGACCGAATGCCAAACCACCATGTGGAGGTGCGCCATAACGTAAAGCATTGAGCAAGAAGCTGAATTTCTCTTCCGCTTCTTCTTCATCAATGCCTAAAGCTTCAAAAATCGCTTTTTGCATTTCAAGGTTATGAATACGCAGCGAACCACCACCCACTTCAGTACCGTTCAATACCATATCGTAAGCAACAGAAAGTGCAGCACCCGGGTTGTTTTTCACCTCTTCAACGCTTGATTTCGGTAGCGTGAATGGGTGATGCACAGAGGTCCATTTGCCATCGTCAGTTTCTTCGAACATCGGGAAGTCAACGACCCAAAGCGGTGCCCACTCACATGTTGCCAATTTCATGTCATGGCCGACTTTAATACGTAAAGCACCCATCGCATCGTTTACGATTTTGGCTTTGTCCGCACCGAAGAATACGATGTCGCCATTTTCAGCGCCCACACGTTTCAACAGGTCCAGCACGATTGGCTCGATGAATTTCACGATTGGAGACTGAAGACCTTCGATGCCTTTTTCAAGTTCGTTGACTTTGATATAAGCCAAACCTTTTGCACCGTAGATACCGACAAATTTGGTGTATTCATCAATCTGGCTACGTGGCAATGAACCTGCGCCCGGTACGCGAAGCGCAACGATACGGCCTTTCGGGTCTTTAGCAGGACCTGCGAATACTTTGAATTCAACGTCTTGCATCATATCTGCAACGTCAACCAGTTTCAAAGGAATACGCATATCCGGTTTGTCAGATGCATAGTCACGCATTGCATCGGCATAAGTCATACGTGGGAATTTGTCGAATTCAACATTTAAAAGTTCTTTGAACATTTTAACTGTCAAGGTTTCCATCAAATCCATAATGTCATCGTCACTCATGAACGATGTTTCAACGTCAATCTGGGTAAATTCTGGCTGACGATCTGCACGCAGGTCTTCGTCACGGAAACATTTTGCGATTTGGTAGTAACGATCGATACCGCCGACCATCAACAACTGTTTGAATAGCTGTGGAGATTGTGGCAGTGCATAGAAGCTACCGTTTGATACACGGCTTGGTACCAGATAGTCACGCGCGCCTTCTGGGGTTGCACGGGTCAAAATCGGAGTTTCAACGTCTAGGAAACCATTGTCTTCGAAGTAGTTACGAATCAGGTTGGTCAATTTAGAACGGAAACGTAGGCGATCTAACATTTCTGGACGACGGATGTCCAAGAAACGGTATTTCAAACGAACTTCTTCAGAAATATTGGTGTTTTCGTCATTCAAAGGGAATGGCGGAGTGTCTGACTGAGCAAGAACTTCAATTTCTTTACCCAAGACTTCGATCTGACCGCTCACCATATTGGCATTTTCTGTGCCTTCATAACGGCGACGTACACGGCCTGTAATTTTTAATACGAATTCTGAACGTACTTTGTCCGCAGTTGCGAATGCTTCAGGGGTATCCGGGTCAATAACCACTTGAACAAGACCGTCACGGTCACGCATATCAAGGAAAATCACACCACCGTGGTCACGGCGACGGTGAACCCAACCGCATAATGTTACAGTCTGGTCAATTTGAGTTTCGGTTAAAGAACCGCAGTAATGAGTTCGCATCATAGCGTTAGAAATCCAACTATATGGGTTAAGGTCAGCGAATACGTAAACAGCGTACCGCTTTGAGTAGAGGTAGGATTATGCCTCTTTGGGCATGTTGTCACAAGAACTTGGGTCAAAAACAATATCATTTTAAAGTGAATGAGATAAAAGCCAGCACTTTGCTTAGCCCATCCGGCGATCGCGATCTAAAAATAAAAACAGCAA
The DNA here is from genome assembly GCF_013418055.1 of Acinetobacter sp. YH12208. NCBI lineage: Bacteria > Pseudomonadati > Pseudomonadota > Gammaproteobacteria > Moraxellales > Moraxellaceae > Acinetobacter > Acinetobacter sp. YH12208. The sequence continues at coordinate 49,112 of NZ_VPCT01000013.1, read as the reverse complement.
ACAGCCCAGACTAAAGGTGATCAGAAAACCCTGACTGAATTGATTGATGGAACGGCCGGTAAAATAGTACAGATCGGATTGCCAGACTTCTGTAGAGATATAACGTGCATAATCCCAGACTGAAAATAGGCCAGTGAATATCGAAAACAGCAATAATCCGCAGGCATAAGCTTTGATTTTCAGGTTCACTGCCAGATATTGCTGATGTTTTTTATAGTAATGCACGCTCATCCACAGCATAAACGGTAAGGCCAGAAAGGAAGTGCCGATTTGTAAAATTCGATGCAGCGGATAACTGTGTCCAAAAAGCTGAAATGGTCGTGCTAGAAAATCATGAAAAGCAAAAGTACGAAAGTCTACATGAGTCAAACCATCCCAGATTAAATGCGTGGCAGTACCGATGATCACCGCCAGACAAACTGCCAGAAAAAACTTGAATGCTGAAATGAGAGTGTGAATATTTAGATCATGCTGAATTCCGACAAAGCGGTAAATGGCTGGCCGATATAGAGCATACCAGATTGCACAAAAGCCCAACCCGATCCACAGGTCTGGATGAATCAGCGAGGACCATAAATGCGTAACATTCGAATTGCTGGAACTAAACAGACGATGTAAATCGGGCACCATACAGCCAATCGCCAATGCAGCAATCGGAAGCCGGTTTCCGCTTAAACGTGAAAGAGGTGGCGCAAGTACAGCATGAGACAGGGTAAAGGGCATAAAAGTTTTTTTAAAGATGAAAATAACCAGAAAACACATTCTAATAAAATATGCGATGGATTATCGTAAAGGATTGCAAAAACAATGAAATGTTATATTATAACATTCATCCAAAATGGTGAATTTGAGCTTCAGTCATGTCCTTCCCTAAGAATCTAATAACACTTTCAATTTTTGCTGTAGCTGCCCCTACAGTTTTTGCAGAACAGACCTCATCTTCCATTCCCGTGCAGACCATGGACACCATTCAGGTGCAAGCTCATCCACTGGTGCAGACTGCAGCGGACTTTGCGGTAGCGGATCATGTTGTAGATCAGAAAGCCTTGTCTGAACGTGCAACCACCATTGGAGATGCATTGGCAGATGAACTGGGCGTATATTCTAACCAGTTTGGTACGGGGGCCAGCCGTCCGGTGATTCGTGGGCAAGATGGGCCACGTGTCAAAGTCTTGCAGCATGCTTCAGAGACAGCCGATGTTTCCACGTTATCTCCAGATCACGCCGTCACCGTCGATCCGATTTTGGCAAAACAGGTCGAAGTGATTCGTGGGCCATCGACGTTGCTCTATGCAGCAGGAACAGTGGGTGGTCTGGTCAATGTCACCGATCAAAAAATTCCAACGCAAATGCCTGAAGATGGTCTGGAAGGTACAGTCGGTCTGCGCTATAACACGGGCAGTGATGAGAAACTGGCGAGTGCAGGAATTACGGCTGGAATTGGTGAAAATTTTGCTTTGCGTGTAGAAGGCTCAAAACGTAAGGCCAATGATTATATTGCCCCTGGTTATTTTGATACGCATACCCACAAAGAAGAGCATGTTGAAGATAATGGTGAGATTCATATACATGAGCATGAACATAGTGTAAAAAAACGCCGTGTAGACAATACCTTTGCCGAAGGGCAAACGGTGAATATTGGTGGATCATGGATCCATGACCGTGGTTTTGTCGGCTTATCTTATAGCAACCGTCAGGATCAGTATGGTCTGCCAGGACACAGCCATGAATATCATGAGTGTCATCCGCATGGCAATGAGCTGCACTGTGGTGGACATGGTGCAAGTGCAGGACAAAATGTTGTTGATCAGCATGGACATGGTGGTCCTTGGGTTGACTTAAACTCTGAACGCTATGAGCTTCGTACTGAGCTTCTTGACCCAATTGCAGGTTTTGAAAAGCTTCGTGCGCATGCCAGTGTAACGGATTATGAACATGACGAGCTTGAAGAAGGACAAGTGGTCAGCAACTTTAAAAGTAAAGCGTATGATACACGTCTAGAGCTTGTACATACTCCTGTTGCAGGTTGGGAAGGGGTGATTGGTGCGCAATATAGCCAGCAAGATATTGATTTGTCAGGTATGGTAGAAAAGCACGGCAATCATTCGCATGAAACAGTAATGATGCCAGATACCAAAACCCAAAAGTACAGTCTTTTTGGTCTGGAACATAAACAATTGGGTGATGTGCATGTAGAGCTTGGCGCACGTATAGAACATCAGAAAATTGATGTGGACTCACATCAATTTTCTGATTATTCAGACACAGGCGTTTCAGCATCTGCTGCGGCAAATTGGGAATTTGCACCACAGTATAAATTATCGATTGTTGGTTCACATCAACAGCGTTTACCACTTGCACAAGAGTTATATGCGGATGGTGTTCACTTTGCGACTAGTACCTATGAACGTGGGAATGCTGCGCTTGATGTAGAAAAGTCAAATAACCTTGAGCTTGGTTTCCACTTTGAAGGTGAAAAGTTAGATTATCATGTGCATGTTTATCACAATTGGTTTGATAACTATATTTATGGCGCGATCACAGATGATGAAGATGACGGCGCATTTCGTTTAATTGATTACACGCAAGACCAAGCCAGATTCTATGGCACTGAGGCTCAAGCCGGTTATCAAATCAATGATATGTACAAGCTGAGTGTATTTGGCGATTATGTGCGTGGCAAAATTGAAGCTGAGAATGCACCACGTATTCCTGCCGGTCGCTTAGGCAGCAAAGTGGAAGCAGATTTTGCCGATGGCTGGTCAGGTCTGGCTGAATATTATCATGTCTTCAATCAGGACAAAATTGCCAGTTATGAAGAGGAAACCCAAGGCTACAACATGGTCAATCTGGGCTTAAGCTATACCAATACCCTTGCAGATAACAAGGCTTATCGGGTGTATTTCAAGGCCAATAACCTGCTCGATGATCAGGTCTATTCCCATACTTCATTCCTGTCGAATATTCCGCAAGTCGGTCGTAACTTTAGCGTCGGTGTGCAGTATGATTTCTAAAGCAGTGATGAAATAACTGACCAAATCAAAGAGATGTCACTGAAATTGACTTGAAAAATCATCTGATAAAACCTAGCCTGAGCATATTGGGTTAGGTTTTTTCTTATGCGTATCTTTCAACGAATTCACAATAAACTGAACTGGTCAAATCGCCGTTATGCGGCATTGATTATCAGTCTACTGGCGGTCAGTTATCTGGCATCTGCTGTTTATCATACTTATAAGCCTTTACCAGAAGGTCTGAATTACACCGGCAAGCTGCGCCATGCCGAAGTCAAGTTTCTGGCCGACCGGACTTATCTGGATGCCGAAGGAAAACAGCACTTAGATCATCGTATTTTTAATGAAATGCTGAAAATGATTGAAGAAGCCAAATCGCTGATTGTGCTGGACATGTTTTTATTTAATCAGCAAACCGGTGCATCTACGCAGCAACATCAGGCACTGAGTCAACAGTTGAGCGATGCCTTAATCAGTAAACGTCTGCTGCAACCGCAAGTTGAAATCAAGTTCATTACCGATCCGATCAATTCAGTCTATGGCGGAATTCAGTCCGAGCAGTATCGCAAGTTACGTCAGCATGGTATCGATGTAATTGAAACCAATCTGATCCCTTTGCGGGCGTCCAATCCGAGCTGGTCGGGGTTCTGGTATTTATGTTGTCAGGGCATTGGTAATAATCCGGAAAAAGGCTGGTTGCCGAATCCATTTGGCCCAGAAAAAATTACTCTGCGCAGTTATTTTGATTTATTTAACTTTAAAGCCAATCATCGTAAAACCTTGGTGGTAGACACCGATCAGGGCTGGAAAGCGCTGGTCACCTCCATGAATCCGCATGATGGGAGTTCGCGGCATTCCAATATCGGTTTATTGGTCTGGGGAACCACAGCCGTGGATATTCTGAGAACAGAACAATCGGTCGGCATCATGTCACAGGCCAATATGCCAGCCATTATCGCGGGCGATTTTCAGGCAGAAAATACCCAGCCACAAGTTCAGGTCCTGACGGAAAAAGCCATTTATAATGCGACTTTAAATCTGATTCAGACGGCGAAAGAAAATGAACAGATTGATCTGGCCATGTTTTATCTGTCCGAGCGCAAGATTATTAAAAGTCTGATCGCGGCGCATGAACGCAAGGTTAAGGTTCGGGTTTTACTCGATCCCAATAAAGATGCCTTTGGCCGTGAGAAAAACGGGATTCCAAACCGACAGGTGGCTTCGGAACTGCACAAGGCAGGCATTGATGTACGTTGGTGCAATACCCAGGGTGAGCAATGTCATAGCAAAATATTGATGAAGCGTAATGCTCAGCAGGCTGAAATGATTTTAGGCTCGGCCAATTTCACCGCACGCAATCTGAAAAACTATAATCTGGAAACCAATATGCGCGTGCTGGGTCAGCATCAGGCAGAAGTGTTTAAAGATGCCCAACAATATTTTGATGGTGCATGGTCAAATCTGAATGGCCGTGTGATGAGTGTGGACTATAGACAATATGAAGACAATTCATGGTCTAAATATTGGCTGTATCGCTTTATGGAATGGAGCGGCTGGTCGACGTTTTAGCATCTCTAATAATCTCCCTAAATCCCTCTTTTGAAAAGAGGGACTTTACCTCCCTTTTTTAAAGGGAGGGTAGGAGGGATTTTTTAAGGCCCCGGATTCGGTGGAACCAGTTCATCCAGTTCTTTATCGGACAATGCTTCAAGTTCAGCAAGATCCGTTTTAATTTTCCATTGCTCTTCATGGTCGACCGGATTGGGTAAACGTGCTTCTAGCCAGTCACATACGACATCTGGCGGGAAGTCGGCATGATTACATTGAATCACCCAAGACAAGAAATCTTTGGCGACACCATTCATATACGGTGGTGGCGATACTGGCAGGAACTGAGTCGGAAGACGTTCATTTTTAGAAATATAATTCAGGACATGACCTAGTTCCTGTACGGTCTGCCAAGCCAACGGATGATCTACATTGATCTGAAATTTAAACCACCATGCCTGTTTGCCATCTGAACCATAGCTATCAATCCGTTCTTTTTGAACACTCGGCACTTTAGAAAAATATTCATGTAAACGATCGAAATTTAAATCAGACACAGTATTCAACTCGAAACATTAAAAAAGTGATTTTAGCATAAAGCAGTCGCCTGCCGATGGGCCTGCTAGATTGAAAATACGCAGGCACATTACAAAAAATTGCAGGGTCAGTAAGCGTATTCATATTTTCTGCATTTATTTTGTTTAAAATATAGACGAGTGATTGAGAGGAAGCTCAAATGAAAATAGTGTTATTGAGTGCAATATTTGCTGCATTGCTATTGGGGGCTTCTGCACAGACGATGGCCGGAAACGCTTGGGGCGGATATACAGGGGTTGAACGTTCTAAGCCGAATTACCGCGCTGCACCATCACGCTCTTATGATCCACCACGGCACTCTTATCCGCAGCGTCCGATGCCACCTAGACCACATTACCCGCAACGACCGACCCATTGGGGTTATCCGCCTGCTCAAAGTCAAAGTGGTCTCAATATCCAGTATCAGGCACCGACCACGATTTATCAAAATTCCAATAGCTATAGCTGGGTGAATGGCGATCCGAATGTGGCTCGAATTGAAAGTTCAAGATATAGCGTTATCAGTGACTGGCAGCGTCTGGGCTTACCTGCACCACCGCGTGGCAGTTACTGGATTTATGAAAATGGACGTTATGTGCTGGTGCCGAATCGTTAAGTTAAAAATCCCCCTTTATTCAAGGGGGATTTTTTATATCAAGCCAACTCATCATCTTCCGGACGAGGCGTTTTGCCTTGTGGCACTGGTTTCTCGCTGTGTTTGTCACGAATCACCGATGGGTAGGTCCATGACGCATAGCGCACCACTAAAATGGCAAATGCCATAATCAGGATCGAACCGGTAATAATCACCAGATCCATACTGGCTTTATGCGTGTGCTGAATGTCCGCAATGAGCAAGCGGGTCAGTGCGGTAATGGCAATATAAATCAGGAAGCGTACCGGCATATGATTGGTTTTAAAATAGATCCCAACCATGGCACCGAGTTCGAGATAGATGAACAGTAAAAGAATATCGTCAATGGTGGCGAACTGTTTAACGGTTAGAATGTCGACGACGGTATGACCGGCAGACCAGATCACCATACAGCCAATAATAAACAGCGCAATATAATGAAAACTTTCTACAGCAAGATTACCAAAACGGTCGAGGAGGGCTTCAAGTTTTTCAACTTTGGGATGGGGTTTCGGCATAAGATCCTCCTGATTTTTATTTGATATAAACGATACTTAGAGAATAACCTGCAAAAATTATGCACAGAATGATTGGATGAAAAATAAAGATTAAATTATTTGAACTTTTGCGCTTTTTTTAGACTAAATTGCTATATTGTATGGGTGGTACATTGAATAAATAGGAGAAAAAAGTGTTAGATAAAATTCAAACAAAAATTGACCAATTAGAAGCCGGAAAAAAATTAATCCTCGGCGTAGGCATTAAGGCTGAAGATATGCAAAAGGTGGTGGAACTCTGCGAGTCTTTAGAGTCAGAGGGGAATATCAAAATTGTGAATAAACATCTGAATCCGAAAAGCAATAATCAACCGGATTCTTTAATGATTCAGAAAGTTTAAGTTTCGAATTGTAATAAAAACGCCTGCATCAAGCAGGCGTTTTTGATTATGGCTGTTTCAGCTTAAGCTTGAGTCGTGAAGTAATCTTCAGAGAAGTTCATGATCAGGTCAGAACCTGATTTTACTTTGGTGATGCGTAGAGCCAGCTCAGGCAGAATGCGTTGCACAAAATAATTCGCCAAAGCCAGTTTGTTTTGATAGAACTCGCCCTCTTTATTTTTCGCAGCATTGGCAATACGCGCGAACATATACGAGAAGCTGAGCAGACCGACAGCGTGCAGATAGTCGACCGCGGTCGAGTTCGGGAAATCATGACTTTCTCTTGCTGCTTCCAGAATAAACTGAGTCACCGATTCGACTTCAGTCGCTGCATCCAAAGTGGCGTCTTTAATGAAGTTTAGGTCTGCATCCAGACTGTTGGCAAAGTCACGGATTTCAGAGATATATTCAGAGATATATTCACCGCCACATTTAATGGTTTTACGACCGATTAAATCTTGTGACTGTACGCCGTTGGTGCCTTCATAGATCTGGGAAATACGCAGGTCACGGATACATTGTTCCACGCCCCATTCACGGATATAGCCATGACCACCAAACACCATTTGCGCATCTAATGTTGCCTGGAAGGCAGTATCGGTTAAATAGGCTTTTGCGATTGGCGTGAGTAGTGCCACGCGGTCATTGGCTTTTTTCACGGCTTCTGGATCGGTAGAGAACTTGGTAATGTCCAGTTGCTGACCGACATAGACTGCAAAGGCACGAGACGCTTCATTGTTGGCACGTACATTCAGCAGCATACGGCGTACATCACCATGCACCAGAATACTGTCCGCCGGTTTGCTTGGTGATTGAACACCAGCCGCACTGCGACCCTGTAAACGATCGGTCGCGTATTGTGCAGCATTTTGATAAGCAAATTCAGAAGCACCTAAGCCCTGAATCCCCATGGACAGGCGTTCGTAGTTCATCATCACGAACATCGCAGCCAGACCTTCGTTTTCTTTACCCACCAGATAACCTTTAGCGCCATCAAAATTCATGACACAGGTCGCAGAAGCTTTAATGCCCATTTTGTGTTCGATAGAACCTGGCCCTACAGGATTGCGTTCGCCAACAGAACCATCTTCATTGACCAGGAATTTCGGTACGATGAACAGGGAAATACCACGTGAACCCGCAGGTGCATCTGGTGTTTTGGCCAGAACTAAATGAATGATGTTTTCCGCCAGGTCGTGGTCACCACCAGTGATGAAAATCTTGGTGCCGGTGATGCTATAGCTACCATCCTCATTGCGTTCAGCTTTAGTCTTGATAATCCCCAGATCAGTACCGGCATGTGGTTCAGTTAAGCACATGGTGCCCGACCATTCACCCGAATAAATTTTAGGTAAATAGGTTTCTTTTTGCGCTTGTGAAGCATAGCTGTTTAAGGCCATACCTGCACCGACAGACAGCAGCGGATACAGCATGAAAGACGGGTTGGTGGCAAACAGCATTTCATCAGAAAGTACCGTTAGCATTTTCGGCATTTCCTGGCCGCCCCATTCGGTATCTGCGCCCAACCCGATCCAGCCGCCTTCGGCATATTGTTTAAAGGCTTCTTTAAAGCCAGCAGGGGTAGTCACATTGCCATTTTCATATTTTGCGCCTTCTTCATCACCGCTACGGTTGAGTGGCAGGGTCACGTTTTGCGCAAATTTCGCCATTTCTTCCAGAATAGCTTCTGCTGTTGCAGCATCGAGGTGCGCTAAATTTTCATTGGCTTGCCAGAATTGTTCTGCATTAAAGACATCGTTGAGGATGAATTTCATATCGGCAAGTGGCGCGTTATAAATTGGCATGGTGTGTCACCTGTTTATTGTTTGATTAAATAAGTTTTAATCAGTCTAAAACACTCAAAATCTGAATGTTAGACGACTAAAGGTTAATTCTGTAACTCGTTATAAAGAAAAAGGACTGTCTGTTCATTGACCGTCCTTTTTCTGTGATGCGATTAGTCTGATTCTAACTTAGAATGCGAAATGTTCTGCATCCAGGTTCATCAATGGCTCTACACCTGTTGCGATCACGTCAACATGTGAACGAACGCGTGGCAGGATTTTCTTGAAGTAGAAGCGTGCAGTGGTCACTTTGGCATTGTAGAAGTCAACTTCAGTGGTGCCAGCAGCCAGTTGCTCTTGAGCAACCAGTGCCATACGTGCCCATAGGTAAGCCAGGGTGACATAACCAGAGAAGTACAGGTAATCGACCGCAGCTGCACCGACTTCTTCAGGGTTTTGCATCGCACGCATACCAATTTGCATGGTCAGGTCGCCCCATTCCTTGTTCAAGGCAGCCAATGGCTCAACGAATTCTTTCATTGCAGCATTGTCTTTGTGCGCTTCAGCAAATTTGTGGATCATCTTGGTGAAGTCTTTCAACATCGCACCTTGAGTACCCAACACTTTACGACCTAACAAGTCCAGCGCCTGAATTTCAGTGGTACCTTCGTACAAACAGGCAATACGTGTATCACGTACGATTTGCTCCATGCCATGCTCAGAAATGAAGCCATGACCACCGAAGACCTGCACACCGTGTTTCGCAGCTTCAGAACCGGTTTCAGTCAGGAATGCTTTTGCGATTGGGGTAAGTAGAGACAGGATATTGTCTGCAAATTTACGATCGGCTTCTTCTACAGCATGTTCAACCACGTCCGCATATTGCGCCAACAGGTAAACCAGTGCACGACCTGCTTCTGCATATGCTTTTTGGGTTAGCAGCATGTTACGTACAGCTGGATGCACAATGATTGGATCTGCTTCTTTTTCCGGGTTTTTAGGGCCAGACAGTGAACGCATCGCCAGACGGTCTTTTGCGTAGGCAAGTGCACCCTGGAAAGAACCTTCAGACGCTGCCAGACCTTGTACTGCCGTACCGATACGTGCGGTGTTCATGAAGGTGAACATGCAGTTCAGACCACGGTTTTCAGGGCCAATCAGGAAGCCTTTCGCGTTATCGAAGTTGATCACACAGGTTGCGTTACCGTGGATCCCCATTTTATGTTCGATTGAACCACAACGTACGCCATTGCGATCGGCAATAGAGCCATCGGCATTCAGGTTGAACTTCGGTACGATGAATAATGAAATACCTTTGGTGCCTTTCGGTGCGCCCGGTAAACGTGCCAGTACGATATGGATGATGTTTTCAGCCATGTCGTGTTCACCCGCAGAGATGAAGATTTTCTCGCCAGAAATGGCGTAGCTGCCATCTGCTTGTGGCTCGGCTTTGGTACGGATAATACCCAGGTCAGAACCTGCATGCGATTCGGTCAGGCACATGGTACCCGTCCACTCACCTGAAACCAGTTTAGGCAGGTAAGCATCTTTTTGTTCAGCTGAACCGTGGTGTTCTAAAGTACGAACCGCACCGTGAGACAGGCCAGGGTACATGCCCCATGCCCAGTTCGCAGTACCGACCATTTCAGAGATGGTAATCCCTAAAGAGTTCGGTAAGCCTTGACCGCCATACTGTTCTTCAGCAGAAAGTGAAGGGAAGCCCAGCTCGATGTATTTTTGATACGCTTCTTTAAAGCCTGTTGGTGTAGTCACCACGCCGTCATTCCAGGTACAACCTTCACGGTCGCCCGCCTGGTTAATCGGAGAGAGTTCATTTTCACAGAAATCAGCCGCAGCTTCTAAATACTGATCTACCAGTTCACGGCTTACGTTTTCTTGGAATGCAGGGAGATTTGCATAGTGTTGTTCAGCATTTAATAATTCATGCAACACAAATTGCATATCACGTAAAGGCGCTTTGTATTGTGGCATATCGGTTTCCTCAATACTGGTTTAACCAGCGTTATAATCTTAGATGAACTAAAAACGTATCTTCACTGACACGGTTTGGAATGATTCTAATCCTGCAACATCTTCCCCTGCGGTACAAGCTTTTCAGGGGGATTTCTTGGTGACTGTAAAGTCAAAGATTAATATGCATGACGTATTAAACATATTGAGTATAAAGGCTTTAGTCATATTTTGTATGATACGAATAGTCAACTATCCAGTGTAAATAGCACGCAATAAAAAAGCACCCGAAGGTGCTTGTCGTGAATCATTGATTCCTATGCATTAATAGGCAGATGTTTTGGGCTGGAAACGAACATGACATTGACCATTCACTGTTTGTTCACCTGCTTTGATCTGTGCAGCAGTACCATCTTTCTTGCCTTGACAGGCTTGCAGCATCGCTTGTTGTTGTGCCTGACGCTGAGCCAGACGTTGATCAAACTGTTTGGTCAATTCTGCACGTTTTGCATCAGTTAATGCTTCACCGCGCATCATGCCGCCACGGACATCGGCACGCATTGGACGATGTTCACCTTTCATGCCGCGGTGTTCACCGCGTTGGCCTTGCATGTTTTTACGATCGGCTTTAAAAACGATAGTGCAGCTGCCATCAATGGTTTTATCACCGGCCTTGATTTGAACCGCTGAACCTACGGCTTTATTGTCACAGGCCTGTTGCAGCTGTTTGGCAAATTGCAGACGTTCCGCACGCTTTTCCTTAAACTGCTCGCGCTGTTCAGGCGAAAGATGATGCTGTTTTTTACCCTCATGATGATGTTTCATCATTTGGCGATGCTCATTGTTCGGTACATTACTGGTAGATTGACAGGCAGTCAAAGCACCCATAGAAAGAACACTGGCACTGATTAAGGCTATTTTTGTCATGGCTTGCATTGTATTTATTCCCGTCAAGAACCTGATTTTATGTCAGGTAAAGATTAAACAATAAAGATGAAGAAACAATGAAGAGTTTTTTGATGCCATGTTCGCTACAATAATGAATATAGAAGAAAAATTGAGATTTCTGTTTTGAACATTCGCCGTATTCCGATTGCATTACGTCTATTTTTGACCGTACTGTTGACCACGCTGGTTATTACCACAGTGAGTCTGGGTGTACTGCATCTGAATATGCAGCGTAATTTCGCCCGCTATGTGGCTGATGTCGAAATGCAGAAACTGGATTATGTGATTAAAAATCTGGCGGATGTCTATGCGGTGTATCAGGACTGGGGCAATGCGATTCAGGCCCAGATTCTACAAATGGAAGGGGAAGCCGCCCCAGATGATTATGACCGTTTATCACGCTGGTGGCTGCGCCGTCAGTATGATATTGCCTTGCAGCAGCGCTATTTTCAGGAACAGACCCTGGTTCAAGTCGCACCCAGTATGGTCGATCCGGCTTTGCCACCGCGTCAGGTCAATGAAGAAGAGTTACGCCTCCTGGCTTCCAATCTACCCTCGCAGTTTCAGCCCTTTGAAGGCCTAAAATTTCCGCTGAGTTCCAATCAGAATCTGTTTAGAACTGACCGTAAGAATGGCGAACAAGCAGCACAGCAGCCGACCGGCAAGAAGCAGTTTATCCAGATGCCGGATCGTCTTGGTCTCAGTTCACGTCTTTCGCTGTATGATGCAAAACGGCGCTTTGTGGTCGGTGAGGCTTCAGATGAGCAGATTTCCTATCGCCCGATTATGGTGAATAATCAGATTGTCGGCTATTTGGGCTTAAAGCCGGTTCTGGATCAGGATGATGCCTTAAGTATTAATTTTTTTAGTAATCAAAAGCGTTATTTGTTCTTGGTCTATGCGCTCAGTATTTTGGCCAGTCTGATTGCCTCCTTGTTATTGGCGACTTATTTCAAGAAACCAATTCAACGTTTGCTGAATGGTACGCGTGCTCTGACCCAAGGCAATTATCAGTATCAGGTCAAAGTCAACCGCAATGATGAATTGGGTGATTTGTCCAATGAATTAAATGCCTTGGCTGTGATTCTGGATCAGCATGAAACCTCACGCCGTCAATGGGTGGCAGATACCTCACATGAATTGAAAACGCCACTGGCGGTATTGCAGGCACAGATTGAAGCGATGCAGGATGGGATTCGTAAACCCACCCCTGAACATTTTGCTTCCATGCTGGCGCAGGTCACCAGCCTGAAAAAACTGACACAGGATCTGGCCGCATTGGCACAGGCCGATGCGCAGCAATTGCAATTTTACTTCTCGACGGTGAATCCGTGGGAGGTGGTACAGCAGGAACTGATCAACTTCCAGCCAAACTTTGAACAGGCCAAATTGACGGTCACCGCAAATGGCGAAGATACTGAGTTAAATCTGGATCTGGACCGCTTTAAACAGATTGTGGCCAACTTGCTCAGTAATAGTATTCGCTATACTGAAGCGGGTGGGCAGGTGCATATTCATAGCACGCAGGATGAGAAAGAATGGACCTTATATGTCGATGACAGTCCATTTGGTTTGAGCGATGAGCAACTGGCGCGGATTGGCGAGCGTTTCTACCGTGTCGATGATTCGCGTACCCGGGCGACTGGCGGAACTGGGCTTGGTTTGGCATTATCATGTAAAATTACGCAGGCGCTGGGTGGCAGCTTAAGCTTTGCGCATTCACCACTCGGTGGTTTACGCTGCAAACTGAGTTTTCCTAAACAAATGAAACCCTAAAGGAAATATATTGATGAAACATGTCATGCTGGTTGAAGATGAAATCGAACTTGCACAATTGGTGCGAGACTATCTGGAAGCTGCTGGTTTTGAGGTCAGTATGTTTCATGATGGGCAGGAAGCATATAACAGTTTTACCCAGCGTAAACCGAGTCTGATGATTTTGGACTTGATGGTGCCGCGTATGGATGGTCTGACCATTTGCCGTAAAGTGCGTGAACAGTCAGATTTGCCGATTATTATGGTGACCGCGCGTACCGAAGAAATTGACCGTGTGCTGGGTCTGAATATGGGCGCAGATGATTATCTGTGTAAACCATTTAGTCCAAAAGAGTTGGTTGCACGGGTACAGGCAGTCTTACGTCGTCTGGACCGTAAATCAGAACCGGAAAGTAATGATCTGTTTCGTATGGATAAATCCCAGCAGCGCATCTGGTATCAGCAAAAGGCCTTGAATTTGACCCCGACTGAATTCCGTTTGCTGGAATTATTCCTGGAGCATGTTGGTCAGGTTTATTCACGTGCGCAATTGCTGGATCATATCAATCCGGACAGTTTTGATGTGGCAGACCGTGTCATTGACAGTCATATCAAAAACCTGCGCCGCAAGATTTCTGATGCTGCTGAAACTGGTAACCGTCATGAATGGATTCAGGCGGTGTATGGTGTAGGTTATCGTTTTGAATATCCTGAAGATTGATTTTTAGTACGGTTTAAAAAAAAGCGAACCGAGTGGTTCGCTTTTTTAATTCTCAGATTCTTATTGAATAATACTTTAGATCCACTCATCAGTATTGCTGTTAAGAAAAAATATTTTTAAAGCAAAAGCGTTGAATCTCTTTAATTTTGCTAAAACTTTTCCCTTTTACGGGTTTGAATATCTCAGTATTTTTGAATAACTCATCTGCCTGAGTATAGTTCAGTTGATTTTTCCGTAGTTGATCAATGTTCGGATTGGCTAATACTTCAAACAACGAATCAGTCCAGCTTCCATCCTCAGACAGATAAAAAAGCCGATCTGCATATGTCCAAAAACGACCTTTGAATTGTGTCCCTGGGTATTCATGGTGTGGAATCCAGAGTTCTTCTGCTTTATGCCAGCCATCAATTGGCACATTTTTTAAGACGCGTATTTCTGACGTTGTTGCACAGAGTTCAGAAAATTTCATGAAAAGCGTGCTTGAAAAGGTTTTGTATTTCCTAAAATAATAAATGTCCTGTCCATTACTGAATACGCTTGGCGATAATCTATGTAACTCTTTCATAAAGGGGTTTTTATTCAGTAATTCCAGTTGCATTTTTTGAGTATTAAAATACGCAAGCCGAGCATCAGAAGTAAATATTGGAACGAAGCTATGCTGGTCATCCTTTTGGATCATTTTTAAGTTTGGATGGTCAATTTTATGTGACTGATAAAAATAGCGATCATTGAGTGGATCATATAAATAAACTTTGAAATTAAATGGAATACTTTCTAAATCTGGATGAAATTTTAAATTCAACATTTCATTTTTATAAAAAACATGTTTTTGATCTGTTATGTAACTGTCTACTTGCCAGATCTTTTCATCAGGTTGAAATGTGCTTAAGTATCTGAGTTGATTAGGCGCAGTTGATTCTAATACTTTACCTTCAACATAGCTTGACTCACCATTTGTCACAATGTTTTCAAGGATGAGTGTGTAGGGATGTTTGCCATTTTTTAATGCATACAACGGGTAATAGTATCCCGATTTAGTAATCTTTTTCCCAAACAGCATCGCACTGAGTTTTTCATGTGGAGTCGGGGGAACCGAATCTGAACGGGCTTGATACTGCCAATCACAATAGTAAGTGTTGTGACCATCGCTCAGATAGCCATCGCCTAAATAAATTAAGCCTGATGGATTGAGATTTGGAATTTTTTGAAATCCGCAATACACATGGTTTTGATCGAGGGCGATATTTTTTCTGCGCAGATGGTCTTTTTCAGAAGAGTTTTGCCAACCGAAGTGTTGAGCCAGTGTTTTAAATGATTTTGCATCTGCGTCTTGAAGAGGAACACCATATTGAGCGAGCGGAATAGGAAAGAAATAATAAATTTGCTGGTTTAGCTTTCGGAAGTGTCTCAACTCATTGTGAACAATAGCCTCTCCAGTGGGTGCAAAATAATCAGTGATGAGTCCAACAGGTGAGAACAGTGCTAAGCGTTCCTCCTTGCTTAAAGAGGCTTGAGTAAAATGAGAATAAAGGGGGCTAAATCCCAAGATAATGATAGCAATACCCAATATTATTATTTTAGACATGCATCCTCACATGGGAAATATGATTTTATTTTTAAACTATGGGTTTAACTGATTAAGAGCAACGATTAAAAAAGTGATTTTCTCTGTTGGAGATGATTCTAAATCAAACTGTGGATAATGATCAATTTATCCACAGTTTTTGCAGCAGATGTGAATAAGTTAAGAAGAACAACTCACCATCACTTCCGGCACATCACTTGGCAATGGTGCTAAATCTTCAGCATGTTCAAGATCTGGCTGTTTCAGATAAGGCTGGCTGAGCAATTTAAACAAACGATCGACTTCGGAAAAATCATCACGCTCTGCCCGTTCAATGGCTTTCTGTGCCATGTGATTGCGCAGAATGTAATGCGGATTGGCTTGCTTCATGGCGGCATCCAGTTCTTCAATATCCTGATGTGCACGAATAGTTTCATATTGTGTCAGGAAAGCTTCAAACTGACGGCGATCCAGACAATCATCTTTAATAGCGTCATAGTCTTTATTTTGCAGGCGGATAAAACTCTGGGTGTAATCCAGTTGCTCACTTTGCAAGATTCGCAAAAATGCCATCGCACAGTCAAAACTGTCTTTATGGAAACCTGGCAAGCCCATTTTCTGGTTTAAACCGTGTTTGTAATGTTCCAAGAATGTCGGCTCATAATGTTCCAGACAGCCGGCCAGATCCTGTTTCCATTGTTCTTTGTCATAATCCGCAGGGCAGAGGGGAACCAGATTGTTTAACCATTGCCACAAGTTCCAGTGCCCGATACTTGGTTGTTGCTGATAGGTATAACGCCCTTGATAATCCGAGTGGTTATTGATCCAGTTCGGACGGAAGCGCTCCATAAAGCCATAAGGACCAAAGTCCAAAGTTGAACCGGTAATATTCAGGTTGTCAGTATTCATCACGCCATGTGCAAAACCAACCAATTGCCATTTGGCAATCATGACGGCAGTGCGCTGAATAACTTTTGTGGCAAAGCTCAGAATCGGCTGTTCGGCTTGCAGGCATTCTGGATAATGCCATTCAATACATTTCTGGGTAAATTCAGCCAGCAGATCCGGCTGATATTGATTGATCCATTCAAAATGCCCGAAACGAATATGACAGTCTGAGGTACGTAACATCATTGCACCGGGTTCGAGCTTTTCGCGTTGAATGCCTTGCGTTGAGGAAGTAAAGCCAACCGCATTGCTCGACGCTACACCCAAAGAATTTAAAGCATGACCCGCCAGATATTCACGAATCACCGAACGCAGTACTGCACGCCCATCACCCATACGCGAATAGGGCGTTGCACCCGCACCTTTTAAATGCAGGTCAATAGTCTGACCTTCCTGATCAAGGATCTGTGCAATTAACAGGCCGCGACCATCTCCCAATTGTCCAGCCCATTGACCAAACTGATGACCTGCGTAGACCATGGCCAAGGGTTGAAACTCAGCAAAGACTTTCTGACCACTACACATCTCGACCCATTGCGCTTTGTCTTCATCTGACCATTGCAGTTGTTCTGCCAAAGCTACGTTAAAATGCCCGGCTTTTGCGCCTTTCAACGGTAGCGGAACTTGATGGTGGTAAAGGGCAGCAGGAAGGGTTTGATAACGAGAGTTAAAATACATGGCACTCAGTACAGGCTTGGAATACCTTGACTATAACAAAGTTGCCTGTAGAAAACTGTTGTATAAACGAGAGTTCAAGTTATCTTTCAGACATAAAAAAAGCCCCGATTGGGGCTTTTTTGTGAGCAGTTTTTATTAAGATACTGCTGATTTTTTCAAATTACGAACCAGTAGATTTAAGGTTGCCCGGTGATGGGATAAACGCTGTTCAACCAGCTGGAATTCAACTTTCAGTTTGTCATCCATCTGGTGAATTTTTTCTGCCATAGAAGCCTTTTTCACCTGAATTTCTTGCTCTTTCAGTTTGGCCCAGTCATTTAAAGTTTGGGTAAAGGCATCATATTCCTGTGCAATCTTGGTTTTCACAGTAATGATGTCTTCAGAAACATCATGGCCATACACCGCAAGATCCTGTTCAGCATATTTAAACTTCATTGCCAGTTCTGCTTTTTTGATATTAAAGCTAGGAATACGACGTAAGTTTTTGGCTAAACCCAGTTTAGAACAGGTCCAGATCAACCATTTGGTTGGATCGTATTGCCACCATTTCACGCCATTACGGTAATCGTACTGGAAAATGTGGTGGTAATTATGATAACCCTCACCCCAGGTGGCAATCGCAAGTACGAAGTTGTCACGTGCAGTGTTTTCGTCGGTATAAGGACGATTACCCCACATGTGACACAGCGAGTTGATGAAGAAAGTCACATGATGGCTCAGGATTAAACGCACTAATCCACCCAGCAGCAAGACTCCCCAGACATCGCCGACTGCCCAGCCAATTGGAAGCAAAATAGCAGCATGAACGGCAATCACTAATGGAATATAGTATTTGTCCTGAAACATGACGACTTTGTCTTTTAACAGATCTGGCGCATTTTTATAATTGGCCACACCTGATGGATAATCACGTAACATCCAGCCGATATGTGCATACCAGAAACCTTTGTTGATCGAGTACGGATCTTGATCCACATCATCGACATGACGATGATGAGTACGGTGACCAGATGCCCAGAACAAGATACTATTCTGTACAGCAAATGTACCCATAATCATTAAGATGATTTTTAATGGTAGAGTGGCTTCATAAGCACGATGTGCCCACAGGCGATGGTATCCTGCTGTAATGCCAAGGCTGCTTACGCCCAGTAAAACAAACATGCTGATCCAAGCGGCGGCGCTAAAATCATGGTGATACGCATATAACGGAATTGCAATCAGGGCGACAATGGGTAATAACACCAATGCAAACACCGCAATCCAGTTAATGGGGGCTTTGGGTAAGGGAGCATTCATCTCCAACAGCACTCCTAGAACCTTGGAAGGTTTAACAAAAAGCAGAAACCACTGTTGATTTTAACAGCAGCCTATCTTGTTTATATTAGCATGTGGCCTATAGCATCACTAGCATTATTGTACGGTTGTATTGTACTTGTCAGTAACAGGATAAGTAGGGCAAAAACGACCATTTTGCCAGTCTAGACGGGGCTTGATTTCCGACTAAGTGACTGAGGATTATCGGTCTTTTAGACTATTTAATTGGGCTAATATTAAGCGATTTAACTGTTCATCATTTCTACAATATTGCCAGAAAATTTGCAGAATATATCTCATAGAAAATTAATTTAACATTCAAGTCGAATCAATCTAAAAGTCAGACACGCTTTAATAGCTTGACATGAAATCGAGCTGTCTTAAATAAAACGATTTGAACTGATCAATAATCAGGCTGTTTTTTAGAGTTGCTGCAGCATCAGTTTTGGGTAATCGGTAATCAGCCCTTGAATTCCCCAATCACGCAGCTCTTTGGCTCGGCTCACATCATTGACCGTCCAGACACTGATATTCAATTCAGCAGCCTGGGTGGCCTGAATCAGGTCTTTGCTGGCCAGCTCATTCATCCAGCCAATATGACAGCAATCCAGTTCTAGTGCCTGATCAATCGCTTGATATTTTAGGTCGGTTTCGATGAGTAAACCGCGTTTTAGCCGGGAGTTTTGCTGTTTGAAGGCTTGCAGGACTTTGGCATCAAAACTGGTAATGATGGCCGCCTGCTCATAGCCTTGCAGTTGCTGTGCAACGCCCAGTGCAATTTTCTCAGCCGCAGCTTCGGAATCGACACTTTTGATTTCGACTTCAATATGCTCAAAGTCTCGAATGACATTTAAGGTCTGATTTAAAAGGGGAGTGGCTTCGACTTTATTCCAGTCTGACCAGGTCACAGCATGATTATAGTGTGCAAGATCTTGACGATTGCATTCATATAAATGCTTTTGCAAACCTGTGGTTCGCACAAAATCATCATCATGCATGATGATTAAGGCATTGTCTTTGAGCTGACGCACATCAAACTCAACGGCGCGAATACCGATGTCTTGAATATATTGAAAACCGCCTAGGGTATTTTCAGGGGCTTCGCCACGTGCACCACGATGACCAATTATGCGCATAGACTGCCCATAAATTGAGAAGTTGATTTCATTGTATGCGTGCTATGTGACAAAAAGATGATAAGGCTTATTGTCGTCAGATGCACTGTAAAATCAAGATACATCTGACGCGTATTTTTAGATTTAGAATCAAGAAATAATTCTAGTTTTCGATGCTGTCATTGATATTTTTTTGCCACAGCACTTCTGAACCGCCCTCGCTGCGTTGCAAGGTGCGCGATGCTACAAATAGCCAGTCTGATAAACGGTTCAGCAGTTGTAGCGACGCTGCCTGAATATTCTGGTCGCGAGAGTGGACTGACATCACGCTACGTTCTGCCCGGCGGCAGACTGCGCGCGCCTGATGGGCAAAGCTGCAGACTAAAGTGCCAGCAGGCAGAATAAAGTCTTTGAGCATTGGCAAGGCTTCATTCATACGGTCGATATCATTTTCTAAAAAATCAATCGACACAGGTTGTACCAGATTAAAACCCGGAATACACACTTCACCACCGAGATCAAATAACCAGTGTTGAATCAGGCTTAAAGATTTGTCCCAAGTGGCTTTATCTTCAATCGTGCTTGCTGAAATCTGTGCACGTAATACACCAATCACGGCATTGAGTTCATCCACATCACCGAGCGCATCAATACGTAAATCATCTTTGGCGACGCGTGAACCATCACCCAGACCTGTGGTGCCTGAATCGCCTGTGCGGGTGTAAATTTTACTTAAACGGTGACCCATGTGAGTTCCTTCATTTTTAATATGCTAAATATAAAAAGAATCATGCCATAGGCATGACATGATTCTCAAAGATATTTCGAAAAAGCCTGAACTTAGTATTTAAACGTTACACCTACAGAAGCTAAGCGACCACCGTTGATGTAATAGCTACTATTCCCATAACCTGTGCGGTATTTACTATCGCTGACATTTTGAATGTTGCTAAATACTTTGATTATGTCATTGATATTATAATAACCACTCATATCAATATTGAAATGACCTGGTATTACAACTGTGTCATAAGCGCTATTATCTGAAGATGAGACTGCCGTTAATGTTGTTGAGAAGCCATATTGAGCCTCATCCCATCCCATTGTAAATGCTGCTTTTTGGCGAGGGCGACGGCTTAAATCTTCATGTGTAGTGTTGTCTTTTGCACGAACATAATTATAGCTTGTACTGAGATAAAGATTTTCACCAGTCCATTTGAGATAAAGTTCACTTCCCTCAAAGCTCGCTTTATCTAAATTCTGAAATTTATAAGCTGTCGCATCTGTTGCATCGATCAGATTTTTAACTTCATTTCGATATAACGTAATGCCTGTTGTAATGCCGTAATTTAATTTTTGATCTAAACCAATTTCATAAGATGTACTTTCTTCTGGTTTTAAATCGGGATTACCTGCAGAACTATAAAGCTCATTTAAATTGGGTGAACGGAATGCAGTACCAATATTCGTGTAAATACTTGTAGTTGGGAATAATTGATAACGAATAGCCGCTTGCCCAATGGTATGTTTTCCATATTTTTCATGATCTTCTAGGCGTAAACCTAGCTGAGTATGGATGGCATTCGTATCATATTGGTGTTGAAGGTAGTAGCCTTTAGAATCAAGACTTGAGTCAATTTTTTTACCATAAGAGAGCGCATCCGCTTTTATCTTCTGATAAGTACTTCCTAAAGCAATATTCTGTTCAGGTGTCAACTGCCATTTTGCATATACATCGGCTTCTTGAGTTTTACTGAATACATAGTCATATTGACCAATATAATTTTTTTGGTTTTGTAGTAGATCATCTTTAAATTGGGACATCCGTGCATTGACTTCAACTTGAGAGCCAATATTGATACGGCCTTTGAGGTTCAGAAGTTCATTTTTAAAATCTTGATCAACCAAGACACCAAAATTATCGTATTGGGTGTTACCTTTATTTTCACTGTAATCTAAAGATGCTGCATATTGTTCTTTGTCTACACCAACTTTGGCGCTATAGCCTTTTTGGTCAAAAGCAGCGCGTTTTCCGTTTTGAATTTCTTTTAGTTGAGTACCATCAGTTTCTAAACGTTGTCCACGAATTTGTGCGTAAAAATCATCTTCACTGAGATCAGCACCAATCAGCGATTTATAAGTTTTATTTTCACCAATTTCACCTGTAATAAAAGCACCTGTTTTTTCAGGTGTTTTTGTAATCATTTGCACGACACCACCAATTGCATCTGTGCCATACAAAACAGATGCAGGACCTTCTAACACTTCAATTTGTTTGATATCAGTTGTATCTAAAAATGGAAGAGATGCAGCACCTGTCGTTGCCGAATTTAGGCGAACGCCATCTTTTAAAATAAGCGCTTGAGTTGAGTTCGTCCCACGTAAGAAAATTGACGTTTGTTGACCATAACCGCCTAATTGTACAATGTTGGCGGATGCTTGGCTTTTTAATAACTCTGGGAGTGATGCAATTGGTGAGCGATCAATAATTTGTGGTTCAATAATTGAAATACGTGCAGGCACATTTTCAATTTTTTCTTCGGAACGCGTTGCCGTTACAACAATCGTATCTAAAGAAGCTTTGGCAATTTTTTGTTCAGTAGCGTGAACAGATGAAGTAAAACCCAACGCAAGTGCGATTGCACCTACTAAGGCAGTAGGTTGAAATTGAATAGACATGAAATGCTCCATACATTCACTTCCCCGTGAATGATTGGGTGATAGAACACAACAAGCAGGTATCCGGACTGAAATGTGCACGAGTGAAATTGTGCTGAATATCCACCTTCCCATAGTTAGCTACAGTGGTGTAAATCATTTGATTTATAAAGATAAACGTTTCATTTTACCGTTGCGGGGGCAGTGTTGGATTTTCACCAACTTCCCTAAAGCATCTGCTTAAACTTGTTGCAAGTTGGCGCAAGTATAAAGAGCGACTGAGGTTTAAACAATGTCGATCAATAAATATCAGTTCGAACTTTACGCAAGTTGAAAAAATTGCTTTACAATGATTTGCCCCCAATCTTATAGATTGTTCAAGACATTGGTAGATCTAGAGCCAGAATAATATGCGAACCCGTGCCAAAATTTGTGGAATCACCCGAGTCGAAGATGTTCATGCTGTGGTGAATGCAGGTGCAGATGCGATAGGATTCGTATTTTATCCACCGAGTCCCCGAGCTGTTACAGCCGCTCAAGCTGCTCAACTGGTTCAAGCCATTGCACCTTATGTGCAAGTGGTTGGACTATTTGTGAATCATTCAGCTAATGAGATTCAGGATATCTTGCAAACGGTTCATCTTGATATTGTGCAATTCCATGGTGATGAAACGCCGGAACAATGTCAGACAATCGCTCAACAGGTCGGATGCCGCTGGTACAAGGCCATTCAGGTCAAACCTGATCTGGATGTAGTTGTAGAAATTCAACGTTATCAAGATGCTGGCGCGAGTGCAGTTCTGTTAGACGCATGGCATCCTGATCTGAAAGGTGGTACGGGCCACAGCTTCGATTGGGAGACATTTCCCAAACTTGATATTCCCTTGATCTTGGCAGGCGGTTTAAATCCTGACAATATCGAACAGGCAATTCTCACCACACAGGCCTATGCCGTAGATGTGAGTGGCGGTGTCGAGTCCGCAAAAGGTATTAAAGACCAACAACTCATAGAACGCTTTATGCAAGGAGTCCATCGTGGATCAGCAAAATACTAGCCAGAACAGTCAGGCAGTTGACTATACCCAATTCCCGGATGAACGCGGGCATTTCGGTATTCATGGCGGACGTTTTGTGTCAGAAACACTCATGGCGGCTTTAGAAGACTTGGAAAAGCTCTATTTCCGTATGAAAGATGATGCACAGTTTTTGGCAGAATTTGACCGTGACCTGGCGTTTTACGTCGGTCGTCCGAGTCCTTTATATCATGCTGAACGATGGTCGAAAGAGTTGGGTGGTGCGCAAATTTATCTGAAACGTGAAGACCTGAACCATACCGGTTCGCATAAGGTCAACAACACTATTGGTCAGGCCTTGCTTGCGAAATTGTCAGGCAAAAAACGTATTATTGCCGAAACAGGTGCCGGTCAGCATGGTGTAGCAACCGCCACAATTGCAGCACGTTTAGGTCTTGAGTGCGTGGTATTTATGGGCGCTGAAGATGTCAAACGTCAGGCCATGAACGTGTACCGTATGCGTTTGCTTGGTGCGACAGTTGTGCCTGTACAAAGTGGCTCTAAAACATTGAAAGATGCCATGAATGAAGCCATGCGTGACTGGGTCACCAATGTCGATTCAACTTATTATGTGATTGGTACCGTGGCAGGCCCACATCCATATCCGCAGCTGGTACGTGATTTCCAGTCGATTATTGGCCGTGAAGCACGCCGTCAGATTCAGGAGCAAGCTGGTCGTCTGCCTGATGCCTTGGTAGCCTGTGTTGGTGGTGGTTCCAATGCAATGGGCTTGTTCTATCCATTCCTGAACGATCAAGATGTGCAAATGTACGGTGTAGAAGCCGCGGGTTTGGGTATTGAAAGCGGTAAACATTCAGCGCCATTGAATGCCGGTCATGTCGGTGTACTGCATGGAAACCGAACTTACCTGATGTCGGATAAAGAAGGTCAGATCATTGAAACGCATTCAATTTCTGCCGGTCTGGATTATCCGGGTGTGGGGCCAGAACATAGCTTCCTGAAAGATATGGAACGTGTGAACTATGTACCGATCACGGACAATGAAGCCCTACAGGGTTTCCGTGATTTAACCAAGATTGAAGGCATTATTCCGGCGCTGGAAAGCGCACATGCTATGGCTTATGTGTCTAAACTTGCACCGACCATGGATAAGGATCAAATCATCATTGCGACGGTTTCAGGTCGTGGTGATAAAGACTTGATGACTGTGGCACGTATTGATGGCGTGGAAATGGTTGAGATGTAACTGTTCTGATCAGCCTCTTCCTATGGGATAGGTTTGGAGAGGGTAAGTTAAAAAAAATCGTGCTAAGAAAACTTGGCACGATTTTTTATTGAGTAGATTTTGAAAAAACACACTGGTATGGAATTAAGAAAACTCACCTTCAGCGCGTTCTTTGGCCCATTCGCGTAAAACAAATTTCTGCAATTTTCCGGTCGAGGTTTTTGGAATTTCGGTAATCACAACATCTTTAGGCACTTTAAAACGTGCCAGATGCTGTTTGCAGAATTCCATAATCTCTTCCGCTGTTGCAGTTTGTCCTGCTTTGAGTTCTACAAAGGCACATGGTACTTCCTGCCAGCGTGGATCCGGCTTGGCCACAACAGCTGCCGTTAAAATGGCAGGATGCTGATACAGCACTTCTTCGACTTCTAGCGAGGAAATATTTTCCCCTCCGGAAATAATCACGTCTTTAGATCGGTCAGTGATTTTGGCATAGCCATCAGGCTGACACACGGCCAGATCGCCGGTATGGAACCAGCCACCGGCAAAGGCTTCTGCGGTCGCTTCCGGATTTTTCAGATAACCTTTCATTACGATATTGCCACGGAACATGATCTCGCCCATGGTCTGACCATCATGCGGAACTTCCTGCATGGTGTCAGGATCAAGCACTTTCATACCATCTTGTAGCGGATATGGCACACCCTGACGTGAATGCAATTGCGCCTGTTCCTGAATAGACAAATCACTCCAGCCGGCCTGTGATGCACAGAGCGCAGAAGGGCCGTAGGTTTCAGTCAAGCCATAGACATGTGTCACGTTAATTCCGATATTACGCATGCCTTCAATAATTGCAGCCGGCGGGGCAGCACCCGCCACCATGACTTCGACACGATGGTCAATTTTGGTCTTTTTCTCTTCAGGCGTATTGATCAGCATCGACAGGACAATCGGTGCGCCACAGAAGTAATCGACTTTATGTTCAGCAATTAGTTTGAAAATCAGTTCGGCATCGACTTTACGCAGGCAGACGTTGGTTCCGCCGTTGGCCGCCATAGTCCATGCAAAGCACCAGCCATTACAGTGGAACAGTGGCAGTGTCCATAAATAGGTCGCGCGAGGCATCATGCCACAAGCAATGATATTACTGGCTGCATTAATGTAGGCACCGCGGTGATGATAGACCACACCTTTCGGATTACCCGTGGTTCCAGAGGTGTAACTTAAGCTGATGGCATCCCATTCATCTTGAGGCAAATGCCAGTCAAAATTTGCATCGCCTTGGGCAATCCAGTCTTCATATTCGATTTGACCAATACGGCTGTCTTCACCTTCAAACTCTGCATCGGCCACATCAATCACATAAATTTCTTGTGAAACCAGCGCCAGTGCTTCGGTCGCAAGTGCAGTAAATTCAGGGTCGACCAATAAGACTTTGCTTTCAGCATGTTCCAGCATAAAGGCGAGCGTCTTGGCATCCAGACGGGTATTTAAGGTATTGAGTACCGCACCTGCCATTGGCACAGCAAAGTGCGCTTCAATCATGGCAGGGACGTTAGGCAGCAGGACAGACACGGTATCATTTTTACCGATGCCTAATTTTTGGAGTTGGTTGGCAAACTGACGGCAGCGATTGTATTTCTCACGCCAGGTAATGCGGCGCTGACCATGAATAATCGCATTTTGATTCGGATAGATATAAGCTGCACGATCTAGATAGCGTAAAGGTGACAAGGCTACAAAATTTGCGGGGGTACGCGGTAATTCATCGTATGCGCTAACCATGGTAAAACTCCGTTGTATCGTTATTTTCATATCCTTTTGAAAAGATATGCACTTCTTCGAAATCTTGCATTTATGCTTTAGTCGAGTAAATTAATATAAATTTTAAGTCATTGAATATTAATTAAAATATTTAGCCCTATTTGATTTTTTTGAACCCGTGGGTTCCCATATTTGATTTTTTAGGTATTTTACTCTAATTGAGTCAGTAAAATAATATGAGCCAGAGAATAATAATGAAAATACAACAGGCGAATGCAGTCTGGCGAAACTGGTCAGGGAGTCAGCACAGCGCTCCTCAAGTTTTTCAGCCCAGAGAAATAAGCGAATTACAAGGTTTGGTGAAGTCACAGGCAAAGATTCGTGCAGTAGGTGCGGGGCATTCATTTAGTGCTTTGGCTAAAACCAATGATGTGCTGCTTCATCTCGATCATTTAAAAGGTGTGGTGGCTTTGGATGAGGCAAAAGTTCAATGTACCGTGCACGCTGGTACGCGTTTATATGATTTAGGTGAATATATTGCCCCGATCAATCAAGCTTTACCCAATCAGGGTGACATTGATCAGCAAAGTCTGGCGGGAGCGATTTCCACGGGAACGCATGGCACCGGCATCGATTTACCCTGTTTATCTGCTTTTGTGGACGGTTTTGAATTGCTGACTGCAGATGGAGAGCTGTTGCAATGTGATCATCAGCAGAATACCGAGATATTTCAAGCGGGGCGTGTGGCGTTAGGTAGTCTGGGGATATTGACCAAAATTACCCTGCAAAATCGTCCGCGCTATAAATTAAAAGAACAGATTCGGCTGTGTCCATTAAAAGAAGTATTTGCGCATATCGATCAATGGAAACATCAGCACCGGCATATTGAATTTTGGGTTTTTCTTCATTCTGATCAGGTCATGCTAAAAACCCTGGATGAAACGAATGATGAAATTCAGCCAAGGCAGGAGAACTGGCCATCTGAAGATGCGTTATTGACTTTGTGTTCTGAATTGACCCGATTTATTCCTGCATCTAATCCTTATCTGCAAAAATTATTGGGTGTTTTTGTTAAACCGAGTTGTTATGTGGATTGGTCATCCCGGATTTTTCCGACTCCGCGTCAGACCAGATTTAATGAAATGGAATATCAGGTTCCGGTCGATTCCGGCTTGCAATGTCTGGAGGAGGTTTTAGCCACCTTAAGGAAGCAGAATGTGCCGATGTTTTTCCCGATCGAATTCCGTTATGTCAAAGCCGATGAGATCTGGCTGAGTCCTTTTTATCAGCGTGATTCGGTTTCGATTTCGATTCATCAATTTTATAAACAGGATTGCCAAGCTATTTTCGATCTGGTCGAGCCGATTTTTCAGAAATATCAGGGACGGCCACATTGGGGAAAGTTGCACAGCATGACAGCCGCTTCGCTGTGTGATCTTTACCCAAAATGGGAGGATTTTATGAGATTGCGCCAGCAACTGGATCCGCAGCAAAAATGGCTGAATCCCTATTTAAAACAATTATTTTTGTCTGAATAGCAGGAGCGAATTATGCAATCAAAGTATTTTCAGCAACTGACCCAAGATTTGCAGCAGCAGGGAACTGGTACACCGCAACTGATTCTGGATCTGGCTCAATATCAGCAGAATCTGGAGATTGTACAGGCAAAAATCCCTGCGCAGCTCAAGCCGCGTCTGGTGGTGAAGTCTCTAGCCAGTATCCAGCTACTTAAACTGGCCAGTGAAAAGCTGAATATCCGACGATTTATGGTATTTCATTTACCCCATCTTTTAGAAATGATGAGAGCATTTGAACAGGCTGATATC
The DNA here is from genome assembly GCF_013418055.1 of Acinetobacter sp. YH12208. NCBI lineage: Bacteria > Pseudomonadati > Pseudomonadota > Gammaproteobacteria > Moraxellales > Moraxellaceae > Acinetobacter > Acinetobacter sp. YH12208. Next base: position 21,095 of record NZ_VPCT01000013.1, on the reverse strand, counting down.
TTGCTGGGTAAACCGATGCCGATTCATGCGGTACAAGGTTTTTATCAAAACGTTCCTGAACAAAATAAAGCAAATGATCAAAGCAATATTCAATGGTTGGTCGATGACATAAAGCGCTTGAAGCAATATCTGCAATTCGCTCAAGAATCTAATCTTCAGTTAAATATCAATATTGAAATTGATGTCGGCTTACATCGTGGTGGGGTGAGTAGCCAGCAACAGTTAATAGCCTTACTCAAACTCATTCAGCAACATCCCGACGCCCTTAGGCTTTCGGGGTTGATGGGCTATGATGCACATGTCGCCAAATTGCCGAATATTTTGAAAAGCCCCGAAAAAAGTTATCAGCAATCGCAGCAGATTTATCAACAATATAAAAATACTATTCAGCAGCAATTCCCAGATTTATGGCGGGCAGATTTGTGTTTTAACGGTGGTGGCAGTCCGACCTTTATGCAGCATTGCCAGCAGAGTGTCTGTAATGATCTGGCTTTTGGCTCGATGCTGCTCAAACCCAGTGACTTCGATCTGGACAATTTATCCGCTTTAAAATGTGCGCTCTGGATTGCCGCACCGATTTTAAAGGTATTGTCTTATAGCCAGATTCCGGGTCTGGAAATGCTGAATCATTTGCCGCATCGGCATAAAGCACTGTTTATCTATGGTGGCTATTGGCAGGCAGATTATATTTATCCTGAAAAAAGCCAGCCGCATCTGTTGTATGGTCGCAGTAGTAATCAGGAAATGCTTCAGGTACCTAGGCAATGCAATATTCATGTCGATGATTATGTGTTTTTAAGGCCGACACAAAGTGAAGCCATCATTCCACAATTTGCCCAGCTCTATGTTTATCGTGAGAGAACATTTATTGAGTGGCAGACTTTCCGGGAATAACCACATTTTGAATTAAAAGATGAGCCTAAGTCTTCAAAGATCAGGGAAAGATTTGGGAGTAAATCTGATTTTTATTGGGGAAAAGGTTTAATCATGCGGCCAAGCCGTGTAAAATTCTAATCGATTTTATTTATCCACCGTTTTTATCTTTTGAGGTTTTCCTCGATCATAATCTCGCGGTGACATGCTCCATGGTACGGGGCATCACTCCTTAAGGATTTCTTATGCCAATTATCACTTTGCCAAATGGCGATCAAAAACAGTTTGATCAAGCCGTATCTGTGATGGACGTTGCACTCAGCATTGGTCCTGGTCTTGCAAAAAATACCGTTGCTGGTCGTGTAAACGACCGTTTAGTGGATGCGTCTGATCTCATCACTGAAGATGCAACCTTACAAATTATTACGCCTAAAGACGAAGCCGGTGTCGAAATTATTCGTCACTCTTGCGCGCATTTGGTGGGTCATGCGGTTAAGCAACTGTTCCCAGAAGCAAAGATGGTCATTGGTCCGGTCATTGAAGAAGGTTTCTACTATGACATTTGGATGCCACGTCCATTCACATTAGACGACATGGCAGCCATCGAAGAGCGTATGAAAAAGCTCATCGATCAAGACTATGATGTTGTGAAAAAAATGACCCCGCGTGACGAAGTGATTGCAGAATTCACAGCGCGTGGCGAAGAATACAAATTACGCTTGATCAACGACATGCCTGAAGAAACACAAATGGGCTTGTACTACCATCAAGATTACTTGGATATGTGCCGTGGTCCGCACGTACCAAATACCAAATTCTTAAAATCGTTCAAGCTGACTAAAATCTCGGGCGCTTACTGGCGCGGTGATGCGAAAAACGAACAATTACAACGTATTTATGGTACAGCGTGGGCAGACAAGAAACAGCTTGCAGCTTATGTAAAACGTATTGAAGAAGCAGAAAAACGCGATCACCGTAAAATTGGTAAAGCGCTAGACTTGTTCCATATGCAAGAAGAAGCACCGGGTATGGTGTTCTGGCATCCGAACGGCTGGACCATTTACCAGGTACTTGAACAATACATGCGTAAAGTTCAGCAAGACAACGGCTATGAAGAAATCCGTACCCCGCAAGTGGTTGATTTCACGCTGTGGGAAAAATCAGGACATGCTGCCAACTATGCAGACAACATGTTCACCACGCATTCTGAAAACCGTAACTACGCGGTTAAACCAATGAACTGTCCTTGTCACGTACAAGTGTTCAACCAGGGTTTAAAATCATACCGTGATCTTCCGGTACGTCTGGCAGAATTTGGTTCATGTCACCGTAACGAGCCATCAGGTTCTTTACACGGCATTATGCGTGTACGTGGCTTTACCCAAGATGATGCGCATATCTTCTGTACCAAAGAACAGATCGGGCCTGAAGTTGCAGACTTTATCAAATTGACACTCGACGTATACAAAGATTTTGGCTTCGAAGAAGTACAAATGAAATTATCAACGCGTCCTGAAAAACGTGTCGGTGATGACAAACTTTGGGATATGGCTGAAAAATCTTTGGCGGATGCTTTAGATGCTGCGGGTCTTGAATGGGAGCTTCAGCCGGGCGAGGGTGCATTCTATGGTCCGAAGATTGAATTCTCTCTGAAAGACTGTCTGGGTCGTGTCTGGCAGTGTGGTACCATTCAGTGTGACTTTAACTTGCCAGAACGTTTAGATGCGTCTTATGTCACAGAAGATAACGACCGCGATCAGCCAGTAATGTTACATCGTGCAATTCTTGGCAGTTTTGAACGTTTTATTGGTATACTGATTGAACACTACGCAGGTTTCATGCCACCTTGGTTGGCGCCGATGCAAGCGTGTGTGATGAATATTACCGATTCTCAGGCAGAAGCATGTGAGTCAGTTGTCGCAAAACTTAAAGAAAACGGTATTCGTGCAATTTCTGACTTGAGAAATGAGAAAATCGGCTTTAAGATTCGTGAACGTACATTAGAGCGTATTCCTTACTTACTGGTACTTGGGGACCGGGAAGTTGAAGAAGGTACAGTAAACGTCCGTACCCGCTCAGGAAAAAATTTGGGTACTATGTCAATCGATGCTTTCGTTGACCTAGTAAAAGCAGCCGTTGCCGAACGCGGCCGGTACATTGTGGAGTAACAGCGATTAAACAGCCTGACCGTAATCAACAGGGCGGTAACAAATCAAACCGTCCTGCCTTGAATGATGAAATTCGTGCGAAAGAAGTCCGTCTTGTAGACGAAAATGGTGAGCAAAAAGGGATTGTAAGCTTAGCTGAAGCCCTGCGCGCAGCAGAAAGTGTGGAACTTGATCTTGTCGAGATCGTAGCCAATGCTGAGCCACCAGTATGTAAGATCATGGACTTCAACAAGCATTTGTTTGATCTTAAGCAAAAGCAGAAAGAAGCGAAGAAAAAACAACATCAAGTCCAGGTGAAAGAAATCAAGCTACGCCCGGGTACTGATGTTGGTGATTACAACGTAAAACTACGTGCAATCATCAAGTTCCTTGAAGAAGGTAACAAGGTGAAAATCACCCTTCGTTTCCGTGGCCGTGAAATGGCGCACCAACAGTTGGGTCTGGCTCAATTGCAAAAAATTGAAGCTGACGTGGCTGAATTCGGTACTGTTGAACAGATGCCGAAAATGGAAGGCCGTCAAATGGGTATGCTGCTTGGTCCTAAAAAGAAAAAGTAAGCACTCATGAAGCGAACAAAGCCCTGCAGATGCAGGGCTTTTTTTATGCCCTAAAATTCCAAGCAGTTTGTATGGCCTGCATAATCTGTTGAGCCTGTTGCCGGGAAAACATTGACAATTGAATCCGGAAAAACCCGAGACAGATTTGGTTGATCAGACCAGGCTGGCATAATCTAAAATCTAGCGTGCCATCGCGTTGACTGATGACATGCGCTGGAGTTCTACTCAGCCAGCGCTTGAGATGGGCTTTGAGAGAATCGTATCGAGGATTCAGAAAGCTATAGTGTACCGAGTGTCGTTTTAAGCAGAGGCTGATCCGGAAACCGGCCAAAGTATAATAAATTGCCTGAGACGTTATTTTTAGTTTGGTTCCCAGCATGAGCAGCGAAAGACCAAGAAAGCCGACGATATAAACATAAAAGCCAGGCGACTCCTGCCATAAAAATAACAATCCTTGCAGAAAGCTGGAATTGCTACGCAGACTGCTTAAATAAAAAATGCTGAATATGCCAACCGGATAACAGAGTAGTAAATATCCGATAGCGCGCATGATCGGACTACTCTGATGAAACAAGATTTTTTCTGACGCGTTCATAGCTTATTTTTATGATCATAAAGCGTATTATTTTAATGAGCTTAGAGAATCTGGAGTCAAAAAGAAAGGCCCTTTTGGGCCCTTCTTTTAAGTCAAATCCAGCTTATTCAACTGATTTTTCATCATTTTCGATCAGCAGTTTATTGCCAATCGGAATTTGGCGCGGCAATTTCTCTTCTGGAATGATACGTTGCAAGTCAATGATCAATAGACCATTTTCATAATCTGCCTGTTGTACTTCAATATATTCATCCAGACGCAAAGACAATTTAAATGTACGTCGTGCAATGCCTTTGTGCAAGAATTCGGTATGGTCATTGCTCTGGTTTTCAGGCTTACCTAAAATGGTCAGTAACTTATTTTCCAGACGAATGTCGAGTTCTTCCTGACGGAAACCCGCAGTTGCGACCACAATCCGATAATTATTTTCGCCATGCTTTTCGATATTATACGGGGGATAATTCGGCGCATCACTTTGCATGGCATAGTCAATAAAGTCATTCAAGCGATCAAAACCGATACTACGACGAAACAGAGGATGAAGATTTAAGTTGCTCATGATTAGAACCTTCTCGATTAAGCAAAGTTATAAAAACAAGAAAATAAGATCTGTCATGTCAGACATCGACAGTACATAAGATTGACGCAATCCTTATGCACAAATAAATATGTGTCTGCTGTAAAAATTTTCAAGATAAAAAATAAAAAAATACATGAATTTTTATTAAGATAATGATATTTATATAAAAATATTTTTGAAATACAGGCTTGTTGTTTCTGGCTGAATCCTCTATGTTGAATGCATCATGGCATAGATAAAGTGCAGGGAGTATTAAAAAAATGATCGATTTATATTATTGGGGCACCCCCAACGGCCATAAAATTAGCATTGCTTTGGAAGAAATGGGGCTGAAGTATCAAATTTTTCCGATTAATATTCTGGAAAATGACCAGTTCCAGTCTGACTTTCTGGCTATTTCTCCTAACAATAAAATTCCGGCGATTGTCGATCAGGAAGGGCCAGATGGCCAGCCGATTTCAATCTTTGAATCGGGTGCGATTTTGCAGTATTTAGGTCGTAAAACCGGCATGTTCTATCCGACAGATGAAATCAAACGTATTCAGGTAGAACAATGGCTGATGTGGCAAATGGGTGGACTAGGCCCGATGCTTGGGCAAAATCATCACTTTAGCCGTTTTGCGCCTGAACGTATCGCCTATGCCACCGAGCGTTATGTCAATGAAAGCAAACGTCTGTATGGCGTGTTAAACAAGCAGCTGGTCGGGCAGGATTATGTGGCTGGTGAATATTCGATTGCCGATATGGCGATATTCCCGTGGTTGTTGCGACACGACTGGCAGCAGATTAATCTGGCAGATTATCCTGAAGTGGCTAAATATATCGATCGCTTGAATGCACGTCCTGCGGTTCAGAAAGCGCTTGCTATACAGGTCAGTTAAGCTGCAGCCTTTATGCTAAAATAGCCTTAAATAAATAAAGCCACCCTTAAGGTGGTTTTTTATTGGATGGATATATGAACGATTTTCTTCTGAATTTTACCAAGATTGTTGAAAGCAATACCCGAATTTACTGGAGTATTCTCTTCGGTATTGCTGCATGTTTAGTGCTTTATATTGCTGAAATTGTACATATTGATCAGGTAATTGCTGCTCTCAATACCAAAGATCAGCAGATTTTGCGTGCAGCGATTGAACCCATTACCCAGCAGTATAAATGGGGACGGATCATGGCAATGGTGGCAGCAGTACTGTGGTCCAGCTGGGAATATAGCAAAGCCAAGAAAAAACTGCGTTTAAGCCATTAATACTGGCATGAGCCTGTTTCTGCTCTTTCTATCAGCCTTCGGTGCAGCGACATTACTGCCTTTACAGTCTGAAGCTGTGCTGCTTGGTCTTTTGGTACAGGCAAGCCATAGTGTGGCACTGTTAATTGCGGTGGCCAGTCTAGGGAATATTCTGGGTTCCTGTGTCAACTGGTATCTGGGGCTAAAAATTGAGCATTATAAAAATAGAAAATGGTTTCCGGTGTCAGAAGACAAGATGCTCAAGGCACAAATGATATATCAGAAATATGGCTATTGGTCTTTGCTGCTGAGCTGGGTGCCTATTATTGGAGATCCCATTACTTTAATTGCAGGACTACTGAAAGAAAACTTTGCCCGATTTTTGCTTATTGTTAGCCTGGCGAAAATTGGACGTTATTTGTTTATTTATACGGCTTTTGCCCTGTTCTAAACCTGAAGCGATTTTCCTGATTCCGTTTTGCGCACTATTTTTAAAGTGAAATTATAAAACCATCCTGTTTAAATTCGCTTATTGGATGAAGATGCTTTTGTTTTAAACAAAGATGCTTTAGAATACTCGCTCCCTTACCTGCAGGTCGTTTTGTAATGGTGCAAACGAGCCGAACAGGTGTTCAAAAGAGGTTGTTATGCCTAAGATGAAAACTCGCCGTGGTGCAGCTAAACGCTTTAAAGCGACTGCTAACGGTTTTAAGCGTAAACAAGCGTTCAAACGCCACATTTTGACCAAAAAATCTGCTAAGCGTATTCGTCAATTGCGCGGCTGTGTAATGGTTCACGTAAGTGACGTTGCTTCAGTTCGTCGTATGTGCCCGTACATCTAAGGAGATTATAAATGGCTCGTGTAAAACGTGGTGTACAGGCTCATCGCCGTCACAAAAAAATTCTTGCTCGCGCTAAAGGTTACTATGGTGCTCGTTCACGCGTTTACCGCGTAGCGTTCCAGGCGGTAATCAAAGCTGGTCAATATGCATACCGTGACCGTCGTCAGAAGAAACGTCAATTCCGCGCTTTGTGGATTGCACGTATCAATGCTGGTGCACGTCAAAACGGTTTGTCATACAGCCGCATGATTTCTGGCTTGAAAAAAGCTCAAGTAATCATCGACCGTCGCGTTCTTGCTGACATCGCTATGCATGACGCAGTTGCGTTTGCTGCGATTGCTCAAAAAGCAAAAGATGCGTTGGCTGCATAAGTCTTTATGACTTGAAAAAAGACCGCCATTTGGCGGTCTTTTTTTGCCTGAAAAATGGGAAATAGCTAATGCGCGATTTTCGTGAAATATGGTCGCCCATCGATCAGACTAAAAAAAGTTAAGTTTGCGAATAACGACACCGATACTATTTCAGAAAAATGGGCTGAAACTAATACTGTAATCTGCTTGAATTTAACCTTTTATTCCCATCTTTACTGATCAATAAAAAGAGCATTATCTCGAGCGCTGAGTAAAAAATAATTGCGATTAAATTCAAATAATCGAAAAAATATCAAACCCTGGTTGAGTCGAGATTCAATTGTTTGATGGATGATCAAAACTCATCGCGAAAACCGACAGCATTATTTCAAGCTCATCTCTGCTGTCGAATATCAATATATCCACTGGATTCGGCTAAGTTTTATCCAAGAAGTTAATATTTTCTTGCTGAAATCTTAAAGACCAAAATAGTAGCCAATCAGACAGATAATCACGGTAATCACAATCAAGGTCAGTACATTTGCAGAATTAGATTTGCCCGGATCTTGAGGTTTTTCCGCTTTAGATATTTTGGGTGAACGGTGTTCGGTACTCATACCCACAAATGGGTCAGGCGCAACTTTTGGGGTGAGCTGTGCAGTTTTATAGTGGTTGGCAACTTTGCTGATGAATTTGGCACTTAAATCATCAATTTTTTGTGAAAAGTGGCGTAAATTGAGCTGCTGATCTGGGCTCAGGACTTCACCATCTGACGTATAGGGGTGTTGAATTTTAGTTTGAATAAACTCATTTAAGGCATCTAGCCGGTATAAAGTCTGATGCGCATAATCAGTTGAATAGTCGGTTGGAATCAGGGCCAAATGACTTTCTGTATCTGCCTGAATTGCCGGTATCGTGCCGTAGTATGGAAGATTGGTATACGCCGGTTCTATAAAATCTTGAGCTAGGCTGCTTTCAAATAACTCATAATTGGTATAAGCCTGGATATCGTCCCAGTTCGGTGCTTCCAGATCTGTGTCAATACGCTTGGCCAGTTTGGGATTCAGCTCATAACACCAGAATGTTTCATGACGTAAAGGGGATTGCTGCGATTTAGGCGCTTCGTAATCATTGTCTGCGCTATACCATTCCGGCAATTCTTTGCCAATAATCCAGGCAGTTTTGGCTTTGGCACCATGGCTGACGATAAAATGCGCCAGAGGTAGCAGCTCGACATTGGCATTCGGATTTTTTTCATCAACCAGTAAATCCGAGCGATGCAAGCTCAGTCGGCGAACCCCTTGTTTTTTCAGTCCTTCCAGCCAAATCTGAAAATGCTGGGCCAATAGGTGCTGTGACATCAGATCCCGGAAGGCAAACTGATGCTGATTAAAAATGGAATGTTGAATCCAACGATTGAAACTCAGGTCCTGAGTCAGATACTCATTGCCATAAGTGACCAAGGTCAGCTGCTGTTTCCAAATTTGATCGAGTGCCATAGTGATTTGATCTGATTGATATTGTGTTTATCTTATACTTTTTATATTTAATCATGCCAATCTAATTTTCCTTAAAACGTATCTTCATCAAAGTGTCTAAAAACTGTTAGAATGTGGGGTTTTAAAATATTTTTTAACCTGTTGCTTTGAGAGTTACTATGTCACTGGAAGCCCTGACCACTGAAGCGCTCGCTGCGATTGCAGCAGCAGAAGACCTTGCTGCACTTGATCAAGTACGAGTGCAATTTACGGGGAAAAAAAGCCAGCTCGCGGAACAATCTAAGTCGCTTGGTAAAATGGATCCTGAACAACGTAAAGTCTTCGGTGCACAAATCCATGCTGTGCGTGAAGCCATTACCGCTGCATTAACATCACGTCAAGCTGAACTGCATAAAGCGGCGTTAGAACAAAAATTGGCAAGCGAAACCATTGATATTACCTTGCCCGGTCGTGGTCAACAGGTGGGCAGTATCCACCCTGTGACCCAGGTACAAGAGCGTATTTGTCAGTTCTTTACCAAAGCCGGTTTTACGGTAGCGACTGGTCCTGAAGTTGAAGATGACTATCATAACTTTGAAGCGCTGAATATTCCGGGGCATCACCCGGCGCGTGCCATGCATGACACCTTTTACTTCGATGTAAATCATTTGCTACGTACGCATACGTCTGGTGTACAGATCCGCACGATGGAAACACAACAGCCACCGATCCAGATCGTGTGTCCGGGTCGTGTCTATCGTTGTGACTCGGATCAAACCCATTCGCCAATGTTCCATCAGATCGAAGGTTTGTATGTGGCTGAAAATACCAGCTTCGCAGAACTGAAAGGTTTGTTGATTAACCTGCTGAATGAATTCTTCGAAAAAGATTTGAAAGTACGCTTCCGTCCATCTTATTTCCCGTTCACTGAGCCGAGTGCTGAAGTGGATATCATGGATGAACGCGGTCGCTGGTTAGAAGTTTTGGGCTGCGGTATGGTGCATCCAAATGTGCTACAAGCTGCCGGCATTGACCCTGAGAAATACAAAGGCTTTGCTTTCGGACTGGGCGTAGAACGTTTTGCGATGTTGCGCTACGGTGTGAACGACTTACGTATGTTCTTCCAGAATGATGTGCGTTTCTTACGCCAGTTTGCTTAAAACTTTTTATTTAATCCTCTCCTAACCTCTCCTTTAAGAAAGGAGAGGGACTCCACGAAATAAATGGGGTTCTCCCCCTTAGAAAAGGGGGAGTCAGAGGGGGATTCTAGAGATTTGAATTACAGGTTTTATATCAATGAAAATTAGCGAAAATTGGCTACGCACATGGGTCAACCCAGCCATCGATAGCGACAAACTTTCTGATCAATTGACCATGTTGGGTCTTGAAGTCGATGAACTTGCACCTGCAGCAAAAGCATTTACAGGCGTAGTGGTTGGTGAAGTTCTGACAGTAGAACAACATCCAGATGCAGACCGTTTACGTGTGACCACTGTGAATATCGGTACAGCTGAGCCATTACAAATCGTCTGTGGCGCGCCAAACGTACGTGTAGGCATGAAAGCGCCTGTAGCAACCATTGGTGCGGTATTGCCGGGTGATTTCAAAATCAAGAAAGGCAAGCTACGTGGTATTGAGTCTCAAGGGATGCTGTGCGGCGCTTCTGAGATTGATCTCGAAGATAAAATTGACGGTCTGTTAGAGCTACCAGACGACGCAGCTGTGGGTGTCAACATTCGTGAATATCTGGATCTTGATGACAATGTGATTGACATCAGTATCACGCCGAACCGTGGTGACTGTTTCAGCATTCGCGGGATCGCACGTGAAATTGGTGTGATTAACCAATTGCCAGTGACTGCGCCTGAAATTAAAGAAGTGACTGCAACCATTGCTGATGAAAAGCAGGTTGTAGTCAGCACTGAAGGCTGTCCACGTTACTTAGGTCGTGTGATCAAAAACGTCAATACCAAGGCAGCGACTCCTGTATGGATGGAACGCGCATTAGCACGTTCAGGTATTCGTCAGCACAGTATTCTGGTCGATATTACCAACTATGTCTTGATGGAGCTGGGTCAACCGCTACATGCATTTGATGCTGCTAAGGTGCAAGGCGCAGTCCATGTACGTCAAGCCACTGCGGACGAAAAACTTGTGCTTTTAAACGAGCAAGAAGTTGAGCTTTCTGACAACGTGATGGTGATTGCGGATGACGAAAAAGCATTGGCGATTGCCGGTATCATGGGTGGCCTGTCTTCAGCAGTCAGCGATGCAACCACTGAAATTTTCCTGGAATCTGCTTTCTTCGCGCCATTACATATTGCCGGTCGTGCCCGTAGCTTTGGTTTACATACGGATGCCTCACAACGTTATGAACGTGGTGTGGACTTTGAATTGCCATTAATTGCAATGCACCGTGCATCTCAGCTTATTTCTGAGCTGGCTGGCGGTGAATTCGGACCAATCACCGTGGCGGAAAAAGCTGAACTTTTGCCAAAACGTGATGCGATTGAATTAAACCAAGCTCAAGTCGATCAGTTATTAGGTTATAAAGTTGAAAGCGACTTTATTACTGATGCATTGACACGCCTTGGTTGCACGGTGACGGTAAAAGCAGAAGGCGAATGGTCTGTAGTTCCGCCATCACATCGTTATGATATGGCGATTTATCAGGATTTGATTGAAGAAGTTGCACGTATTCATGGCTATGACAACATTCAAATCAGTCTGCCTGTGATTGATGTGAAGTTGGCAAAATACCAGGATCAGTTTGAACTGGGTCAATTACGTCAAACGGCGGTGACTTTAGGCTATCAAGAGGCGATCAGTTTTAGCTTCGCTGACTTGAAGCTTGAAAAGCAACTTAATTCCGGTGTGAATCCATTAGCATTAGCAAATCCAATTTCAAGTGATTTGGCTGTCATGCGTTCTACCTTGTTGTCTAGTCTGATCCCTTGTGTTCAGTACAATGTTAACCGTCAGCAAAGCCGTGTACGCTTCTTTGAACTGGGTTTACGTTTTGACTATCAGGAAGCCAGCAGCATTCATGATTTAAAACAGATTCCAACCTTTGCGCTGATTGCAACCGGTTCACGTCATGTTGAATCTTGGCATGCTAAACCTGCTGCAATGGACTTCTTTGACTTTAAAGGTGATGTAGAAGAAATTCTGGCTGCCGGCCGTGTCAAAGTAGAATATGTACGTTCAGAGCGTAGCTGGTTACACCCAGGTCAATCCGCAGAAATTCTCGTGAATGGTCAATCAATTGGTTACCTAGGGCGTCTACATCCTTCTCTGGAAGACGAGCTTGATCTGGCAACGACTTGGGTGGCAGAATTGGATCAAACGGCTGTTTTGCAAACTTATGTATCTAATTTTACAGAATTATCACGTTTTCCATCGGTTCGACGTGATATTGCGCTTTTAATTAGTGATAAGATTAATGTTAGCGAAATTCAGGGACTTATCGAAAAAACAGGTGGGGAGCTTTTAGACTCGACGTGGTTATTCGATGTGTACACTGGACAAGGAGTAGAAGAAGGGAAACGCTCACTGGCATTTGCACTTCTCTGGCAGCATCCAAGCCGTACACTGGAAGATGCTGAAATTAAATCAGGTATGGATAATATCCTTCAAGTGTTAGAAAACACTTACCAAGCGACATTGAGGGCTTCATGACAGCACTAACTAAAGCAGAAATGGCTGATCATTTAAGTGAGCTCACGAGTTTAAACCGTCGTGAAGCAAAACAAATGGTTGAGTTGTTTTTCGATGAGATCAGCCAAGCGCTGATCTCAGGCGAACAAGTAAAACTTTCGGGTTTTGGTAACTTCGAGTTGCGTGATAAGCGTCAACGTCCAGGCCGTAATCCTAAAACGGGTGAAGAAATTCCGATTTCTGCACGCCGTGTGGTGACCTTCCGTGCGGGACAGAAGTTCCGTCAACGTGTGGGAAATGAGCAGATCAACTGATCTGCTTTTTTTAAATTCTGTTATTTTTCTAAATTTCAGTTTTTAAAATAAAAAAAAAGAGAGCTCAAGGCTCTCTTTTTTTGTACTGAATAATCTAAAAGATTATTGAGCAGCAGCTTCAGAAGCAGCAGTAGCGTCAGCAGCAGCGTCAACAGCAACAGCAGCAGCAGCGTCAGCTTCAGCAACAGCAGCAGTTTCAGAAGCAGCAACTTCAGAAGTAGCTTCTACAGCAGCAGCGTCAGCAGCAGCTTCAGCTTCAGAAGCAGCTTCTACAGCTTCAGATGCAGCTTGGTTAGCGTCAGCAGCAGCGTCGTCAGCTTTTTTAGCACAACCAACGAAAGCTAGAGTAGTAGCAACTGCAGCAGCAATAGCGATTTTTTTGAATAACATGGCATCACTCTCTAAAAATTGAGATTAAAAAAAACCTAAGTTAGTCTGTTAAGTGCTTTTATTGTTCCTAATTGTGTTAGGGACTAACAACGCAGGAGCAGTCTAACTGGTCTGCAAATATGCTATCACTGCGCCTTTTTAATTGCTACTAGCAAGACTCAAAAAAGTACTGAAAAATGCTAAAAAATCATAAGTTTTTAACAGAAAATAACAATGGAATGAAACATTTAGATTGGAGAAAGGCTTGTTAAGTTTTTAAAAGTTATACAATTTTTAATTTGATTATTTTATTAATCAAAAACTTAAAAATAAGTTTACATAAATGAGGCTCGATTGTTTCATTGTGTAATTTATGTCAACCTAAAAAAAGGCCACCGCTTAGGTGACCTTTCATTTGAAATTTTAATTCGAGGCTTTGCGTTTCATCTGATCAAAGAAGTCATCATTGGTCTTGGTTTCTTTCATACGATCCAGTAAGAACTCCATCGCTGCCAATTCATCTTGAGTATGCAGCAGCTTACGCAGAATCCAGACTTTGCGCAGATTGTCTTCTGACATCAGGCGTTCTTCACGGCGAGTACCAGATTTCTTGATATTCATCGCAGGGAAGACACGTTTTTCAGCAATACGGCGATCCAGAGTAATTTCCTGGTTGCCTGTACCTTTGAATTCTTCGTAGATCACTTCATCCATCTTGCTGCCTGTTTCAATCAGGGCAGTAGAGATAATGGTGAGTGAACCACCTTCTTCAATATTACGTGCAGCACCGAAGAAACGTTTAGGACGTTCTAATGCATGCGCATCTACACCACCAGTCAAAACCTTGCCTGATGAAGGAATCACCGTGTTATACGCACGTGCCAGACGGGTAATCGAATCCAGTAGAATCACCACATCTTTTTTGTGCTCAACCAGACGTTTGGCTTTTTCAATCACCATTTCAGCGACTTGAACATGACGTGCAGGTGATTCATCAAAGGTCGACGCAACCACTTCACCGCGAACGGTACGTTCCATTTCGGTGACTTCTTCTGGACGTTCATCAATGAGAAGCACAATCAGAATAGCTTCTGGGTTATTACGAACAATCGATTGCGCAATACTTTGCAGCAACATGGTTTTACCGGCTTTTGGCGGTGCCACAATGATTGAACGTTGACCTTTACCAATCGGTGCCACCAAGTCGATCACACGTGTGGTTAAATCTTCAGTGGTACCATTACCGAGTTCCATCACCAGCTGTTCAGTCGGGAACAATGGGGTCAAGTTTTCGAATAAGATTTTATTACGTGAATTTTCAGGGGTGTCGTAGTTAATCTGATTAACTTTAAGTAAGGCAAAATAACGTTCGCCTTCTTTTGGTGGACGAATAGTGCCAGTAATGGTGTCGCCAGTACGTAGGTTAAAACGACGAATTTGAGAAGGACTGACATAGATATCGTCAGGGCCTGCTAAATAAGAACCTGCGGCTGAGCGTAAAAAGCCAAAACCATCTGACAAAATTTCTAGAACGCCATCACCAAAAATCTCTTCGCCATTCATTGCATGACGTTTTAAGATGGCAAAAATAATGTCTTGCTTACGGTTACGAGCCATACCTTCAAGGCCCATAAACTCGGCAATCTTGATGAGTTCGCCAATCGGTTTTTTCTTGAGTTCGGTTAAATTCATAGGTGGTCAGATAGAATCAAAGTTCTGAGGTACAGGTTAGAAAGGGAGTAACATTCGGCCGCATACAAGCATTCAAACGAAAGCAATTGAATTTGCAAAAGAACAATTCAGAGATCTGTTTGAGTGTTTCAAAGAAAAATGTGAAAAACAATTTCTATTGCCGAGCGGCATCTTATGTAATGTGTCTTGTAAGAAATTGGCAGGATTTAAGATCCTTTATCTCTTGAGTAGCAAATATAAGAGAAAATGTCGGCTTTGTCAATTTATAGCCGAAAAAAATACGCGATTGTCAGTCGCGTATTTTTTACTGAAAATGCTGGGCTTAGATATTGTCATCAATAAACGCAGTCAGTTTAGATTTTGGCGCAGCACCCACTTGAGTTGCAACAACTTCACCATTTTTGAACATCAACAAAGCCGGGATATTACGGATGTTGAAATTTACGGCAGTTTGTTCGCAAGAAGTTACGTCAACTTTCACGATTTTAACTTTGCCCTGGTATTCATCAGCAAGCACTTCTAGTACGGGTGCAATTGCTTTACATGGTGCACACCAGCCCGCCCAGAAGTCGACCAGTACAGGTACGTCTGATTGAAGAACGTCTGCTTCGAAGTTTGCGTCAGTAGTGTTTACGATGTTGCCAGACATGGAATGTGCTCCAGATTAATATTTTAAAGATAACTAATTATTAGTATTACATAGCCATCTTTAACAATGTAGGGGAATCTGTAAATTTTCAATGCTTAATGTTATTTTGTCTAATGGATGATCACGATAGTGATGATCGTGTCCTACTATTGTTCCCGATATAAAAAGAATCATGCATCAAATTGTCGCTACAAATGGCTTTTAAATTGCATGCATGTGAATTACTCTAAGCACAATTCGTTAAAGGTTTATTTCCGGAATGTCTGACTTTTTGATTGATGAAGAATTACTTGCCGCCATCGATATGGGATCAAATAGCTTTCATTTGGCCATCGCACGTGTAGATCATGGCGAAGTTAAAAAAGTGGCATCAATGTCAGAAAAAGTTCAGCTTGCCGCCGGACTCGATGAAAATAAAAATTTAACCGAAGCTGCACAGCAACGGGGTTTGGCCTGTCTGGCACGTTTTGTCGGACGTTTAGGTGCAGTTCAGCCAAATCGTTTACGGATTGTGGCGACCAATGCCTTGCGTCAAGCCAAAAATGGGCATGAATTTATTCAAAAAGCTGCAGAAATTCTACCCAAGCCAATCGAAATTATTGCCGGCCGTGAAGAAGCCCGTCTGATTTATCTCGGGGTTTCGCATACCATGGCCAACAGTGGTCGTCGTCTGGTGGTTGACATCGGTGGCGGTTCGACTGAGCTGATTATTGGTGAAGAGTTCGAGCCGATTCATACTGAATCGGTGCAGATGGGCTGTGTCGCCTTTACCAAGGCTTATTTTCAGGATGGTGAGATCAGTGCCAAAGCTTTTGATAAAGCGGTTACTGCGGCGCGTAAAGAAATCTCCGGAATTGCCAATACCTATAAAGAAGCCGGCTGGGATGCGGTGGTCGGTTCCAGTGGCACGATCAAGGCCTGTCGTCAGATTTGTATCAATATGGGCTGGAGCAATGACAAAGAACAGCTCACCCGTGAAGGCCTGGAAAAACTCAAAGACAAACTGCTCAAATATAAATATGTCTCGGATATGGAATTCGAAGGTCTCAAAGAAGACCGCCGCGCGGTATTGCCGGCTGGGATTGCCATTCTCTATGCTGTGTTTGATGTGCTCGGAATTAATCATCTGGTTTATTCGGATGGTGCGCTGCGTGAAGGCGTGATGTATGACTTGCTTGGCCGTTTCAAGCATGAAGATATCCGTGATCGTTCCGTACATGCCCTGATTGGTCGTTATAATGCCGATGCCAAACAGGCCGAGCGTGTGGTCCAGACTGCACAAAAACTGTTTAATGACGTGGAACATGAACTGGGCCTGACGATAGAGGATAGCGATCTGTTACGTCGTGCTGCCTATCTGCATGAGATTGGTTTGGCGATCAGCCATAGTGGTTATCATCGTCATGGTGCCTATTTATTACAACACTCCGATATTGCCGGTTTCTCACAAGTCGACCAAAATCATTTGTCACATTTGGTCGCACACCATCGCCGCAAATTGCGCGTTGATGCCAAGCATGATGTGATGAAAGTCGGTGGATCGAAACTTTTATGGTTATGTTTGCTGCTTCGTCTGTCGGTTTTGGTCAATCACAGTCGTAGTGATGAGATGCTTCCTGCCATTGAACTCAAGGTTGAAAATGCGCAACAATGGCAGCTCAGCGTGTCTGGTGATGCCCGACAATGGCCATTGCTGGTGGCTGAACTGCATGATGAACAGCAGCAATTTAAAAATTGGGAGATTGAACTCTCGATTCAATCCGAACAGTTTGTTAATTAATACCTTTATAGGGATGAAAACGGTTAACCTATGAAAAATAAAGCGACTCCATCAAAAGCATGGGCGACAGTGCAGATTGCACGTCATCCGGAACGTCCACAATTTCTGGACTATGTGGGTGAAATATTCACTGAATTTGATGCTTTACATGGTGACCGCCTATATGGTGATGATGGTGCGATGATCGGTGGTCTGGCTCGTTTTGATGGTCAACCGGTGATGATCGTCGGTCAGCATCGTGGTCGTAGTACCCGTGAAAAATTACAGCATAATTTTGGCATGAGTAACCCTGAGGGTTATCGTAAGGCGCAGCGTCTGTTAGATATGGCTGAACGTTTTAATCTGCCAGTCTTCACCTTTATTGATACCATGGGTGCTTATCCGGGAGTTGGTGCAGAAGAACGTGGTCAGGCTGAAGCCATTGCCACCAGTCTGGCGCAGCTTTCCAATTTGAAAGTACCGGTGATTGCAACTGTACTCGGTGAAGGCGGTTCAGGTGGCGCACTGGGTATTGGTGTGGCAGACCGTGTGGTGATGCTGTCTCACAGTATCTATTCAGTGATTTCACCTGAAGGCTGTGCATCGATTCTTTGGAAAACTGCCGAAAAAGCCGAACAGGCCAGTGAAGCCTTGGCGCTGACTGCAGAAAAATTGCAGAAAATGGGCATTGTAGAATATGTGGTGGATGAAGGTGAGGGCGCTCATTTAAATCCGGATCATGTCATGAACAGCTTGAAAGCAGTGTTGAAAGAAGCTTTGAATGAACTGCAACCAATGGAAGCGCAAGCACGATGCGAAGCACGTTACCAACGTTTAATGAAGTTTGGCAGCGACAATTTAGGTCTGGTTTCTTAAAACAGCTGCAGGGCTTTCCTGCAGAGACAAAATTTCTCATCGGGTGCAGTGGCGGCGTAGATTCTATGCTGCTACTGCATCTGATGTTTTTTTTATGCCCGGAAAAAGTTCGGGCGATTTATGTCGATCATCAATTACAAGTTTTCAGTGCAGATTGGGGTAAGTTCGTGGCTGATCGATGCCAGCAACTGAGTATTCCCTGCATCATCCAGCCGGTTCGGGTCGAAAATGGCAATCTGGAACAGCAAGCGCGTCATTGCCGTTATCAGGCTTATTTACAACATTTGCAAACGGATGAAATTCTGGTGTTGGCGCATCATCAACAGGATCAGGCAGAAACCTTAATGCTACGTTTATTGTCTGGTGCTGGCGTGGATGGTTTGGCGGCCATGAAACAGGTTGATGTACGTGAAAATCTCACCATTTGGCGGCCACTGCTGGATATTTCCCGTGAGCAGATTTGCCAATGGGCAAAACACTTAAATATTCAAAATATTGAAGATCCGAGCAATGCTGATACCCATTATGACCGGGCCTGGGCACGCCAGACCTTGTGGCCAGTTTTGAGTGAACGTTATCCGAAAATGCAGTCTGCGCTGGTACGCACCAGTGAACTGATGCAAGATGCCCAGGAAATTTTGCAAGAAGTATTACAACAAGATTTACAGGCGTGTGGAACCGATACGCAACTTGATTTGTCTAAACTTCTACAACTGTCAAGATCACGGCAACGCCAGTTACTCTCCGCCTGGATGAAAGGCGAAGCGCAGTATCGCCCCTCTTTAGATATGGTCGAGCGTCTGCAACGCGAGGTAATTCATGCCAAACCCGATGCGCAGGCGGCCTTACACTGGAAAGATTATTACTATGTACGCTATCAGCAGCAACTATATCGTTTGACAGAAGAGGTTTATTTGGCCGAGCAGCAACAGCTTCAAACTGGCCTAAAAACCTTGAAAATTGCGTTAAAAGATCATGTGCAGGTCTTGTCCGGAAAATATGTCATTGAATCTGCAAAGGTGGGTTTATCCACAGCTTTATTGCAGCAGCCCTTATACTTGCAGCAGCGTCAGGGGGGTGAAAAGATCCATCTCTATGGTCGTGTTGGCGCCTGGCCGCTGAAAAAAGCCATTCAGGAAGCGCAAATATTTCCTTGGGTTCGGCATACTATTCAAATATTAAGCACAGATAATGTTATGCTAGGCGTGTTTACCCCTAAAGGATTTTGGTTGGCCCAATCTGCATATTGTGAAGCAGGGGGATGGCTGCCGATTTCGGTTTCTTCAACTTTAGAACTCAACAACGAGCATTAAACATGAGTGCAGCTTTAAATTGTAATATTAGTTTTATTGGTGGCGGTAATATGGCCCAAGCCTTAATTGGCGGCCTGATTTCGCGTGGTTTGCCAACAACACGTATTACAGTTTCTGATCCGGTCGAACAAGTCCGTGCCTTACTGGCGGAAAAAGAAATCAACGTGACCGATGATAATAGCGCTGCAATTCAGGATGCAGATATTGTGGTGTTTGCGGTAAAGCCTCAAGTTTTGGCACAAGTGTTACAGCCTTTAAAAGGTCTGGTCAATGATAAGCTGATTATTTCCATTGTTGCCGGTGCGGAAATAGCGACATTGGCAAGCTTATTGGGGACAGCGCGTATTGTACGGGTCATGCCGAATACGCCAGCCTTGGTACAAACCGGGGCGCATGGTCTATACGCCCATGAAGATGTAGAAAATAGTGACCGTGATTTGGCCAGTCAGGTTTTAGCCTCTACGGGCTTGACCATTTGGGTGAATTCAGAAGCGCAAATTGATGCGGTGACTGCTGTATCGGGTTCGGGGCCGGCTTACTTTTTCTATATGATGGAAAGTATGATTCGTGCGGGCAAAAATTTAGGGCTGGATGAAAAAGTGGCTACGGCGCTGACCTTGCAAACGGCTTTAGGTGCGGCACAAATGGCGATCACCAGTTCGAACACCCCAGCCGAGCTGCGTAAAAATGTGACCTCTCCAAATGGAACGACACAGGCAGCCCTTGAAGTCTTCGATCGCGCCCAGATTTCTCAAAATATTCAGGCCGCACTTGCCGCTGCACAAAAACGCAGTCAAGAACTGGCACAAGAGCTCAGTGAAAGCAGCAAATCTTCAGTTTAATTTTTAGGAACGTTCAAGTATGGGTGCAAATTCTGCGCTAATTTTTGGCATTATCATTAACGTCGCGATTTTGCTCGTATTCTTCCGATTTTTAATGCAATTGGCTGCTGTCAGCCCCTACAATCCCGTGGTTCTTTCGACTGTAAAAGCCACTAAAATTGTAGATGTGTTTGGTCGAATTTTCCCAACTTTGGCCAAAGGCCGTGTCAATACTGCCGCTTTGGCATTATTGGTGGTACTGTATTTGCTGAAAATTTTCGGCATGATGTATCTCTCTGGTGGCATGCCGAATGGTCCTGTGCATTTACTGATTTTGACCTTTGTCACCATGATGCAGGACTTGATCCGTTTCTGTCGTTATTTGATTTTCGCTACGATTATCTTAAGTTGGGTGGTGATGTTTACCCAGTCTCGTTCACCGTATATTGAAGTGGTTCAGGAGTTGGCTGAACCATTGCTGGCACCTTTCCGTAAGATTATGCCAAATATGGGGATGATCGATCTCTCTCCAATTTTTGCTATTTTAACCTTGATCATCATTGAAATGATCATGAATCAGGTGGCAATTGTATTGTTGACCGGACTTTAATCGGATTCAAATAAAAAGGACGCTGAGGCGTCCTTTTTATTTGCGCCTCCCTTTTCTAAAGGGAGGTTGGGAGGGGTTTAAATTTCCCCAAACCCCTCTTTTTCAAAGAGGGGCTTTACCTTACATCTTCCAACTCAAAATTATGGACTTCAAGAAAGGCATAGGAATAAGTAAATGAAATTTTCTCTTCCTTTGGGATGAGGACTGTAGTGGTTTAATGAAGTTGGACACCAACTTAGGTGAACCGTACCGGGTTTGTCGGAGACTTTTTTATTTAAGTTAGGCCACCTGACCTAACGGATTAATCTTATCATAGTACATTGCTTCAAACTCAAAAGGCGATACATAACCCAGTGCACCGTGTACA
>NZ_VPCT01000012.1:0-75924 GCF_013418055.1 Acinetobacter sp. YH12208 | reverse complement strand
GTGACAACGTTGAGATGTCAGTAGAGCTAATCCACCCAATCGCAATGGACCCAGGTCTACGTTTTGCGATCCGTGAAGGTGGTCGTACAGTGGGTGCTGGTGTAGTTGCTAAAGTAACTGCATAATCGCTGATTGTGTAAAAAAAGCGCCTCTTTGAGGCGTTTTTTTTGTCTGGATTTTTGTCAGACAATCACTCATGAGTGTCCTTAACTGATAGTGCGATGACCTAAACTGCACTTATTTATACGATAAAAATCAATAAAACTAGGCTCAATAAAACGAATAATAGATTCAGGCAGCTGTGCTTGAAAGGAGCCTACAATGAACGTAAAAGTAAAAATTTCAGAGCGTGCTGGTGCAAGCTTTCCTGTTCGTCGTATGAATTTTGATTTTGATCATGTCCCGGAATACTGGATGCATGGATCAGCCGGTTTAACGCATTTTATGACCGCCTTATCTGCACTGTTTCCGGCAGGTGAAAAGTTCTTTATCGATAGCGTTCGGGCCGTGCGTCAGCATCCAGCGATCAAAGATAATGCAGAATTGCAAAAAGAAATTTCTGCCTTTATTGGTCAAGAAGCTATGCACACGCATGAACATGTCGGTTTTAATGCCTCCGCACAGCGCTATGGACATGATGTCGAGACACTGGATCATTATACCGATCAGGTGATTCAGACCACGCGTAAAGTCATGGCCAAACTGCTGAAGCCAGTTGGCATTAGCCAAAAAATGGTGGATTTGACTGCAACCACAGCACTGGAACATTTTACCGCGACCATCGCAACGCAGTTGTTAAGTAACGCTCATATCCAAGAACTGATGACTGATGAAACCATGAAAAATATGTGGATGTGGCATGCGATTGAAGAAAATGAACATAAAGCGGTGGCCTATGATGTGTTTGAAGCTGTCTTTGGTAACGGTTTAAAAGCCTATGCGCTACGGACCTCATCTTTGGTCATTTCGATGGCAACCTTAGCTGTTGTACAAAGCTATTTTCTGGCACGTTTACTCAAGCAGGACAATCAATTGAATTTGGAATCGCTGAAATCGATATATACCTACGCGTATAGCCCATCAAAAGGGGTAATTACGGGCATGGGTCGTGAAATGTTAATGTACTTTAAACCTGGCTTTCATCCAAATGATCATGATACACATGGCCTGTTAACAGTCTGGAAAGCCAAACTCGGACTTGAATAGGACTGAAAATTAAAGAGCGATTGAAATTGCTCTTTTTTTTACTCGATTTTTTGGATGAAGTTTCTATAATGCGAAAGTTAATTCTATATAAGATGAACGAAGATGATTCGTTTAATGCAAGCAGCGGATGTAGCAGCCGTTGCAAAGATTGAAAAATCTGTTCAATCACATCCCTGGACTTTAAAACAGTTTGAAGATGCGGTGACTGCTTATCAAAGTACTGTGATCGAGCAGCAGGGGCAGGTGCTGGGATTTTGTATTTTACAACCGGTGCTGGATGAAGCCAATTTACTGCTTATGGCAATTGATCCGGCCCAGCAAGGTCAGGGCTTGGGTTATCAATTATTGGATGCCTCAGTCGACATGCTGAAAAATAATCCGGTGCAGATTTTCCTGGAAGTGCGCGAAACTAATATTACTGCCATCAAGCTTTATGAGAAGTCAGGCTTTCATCAGATTGATTTACGCAAAAATTATTATCCGGGTTCAAACGGAATGCGCGAACATGCCATCATTATGGTCAAGGCATGTACGGATGACTTTGCTAGCCTGTTCAAATAGAAACTGACGACCTTATTTAATAATCTGGTGATTCCATCCGCTGGGTAAGGTCGTCATCAATGAGTTTCCCAAGTGCTGAATCTCCAGCTCACTCAGCGCACGGTTTAAACGTCGCCATTGGCCATCAATCAAGAGTTCTAGCGGCAGATACTGAGATTTATAATTCATCTTGTTGGAATGTGGCACCCAATAACCGAGGTAGATGAATTGTAAGCCAAGTTTTTGCGCATGTTCAATCTGCTTCAAGATTGCAAATGCACCGAGAGAGCGGCGATTTTCATCCGGATCGAAGAAGGTATATACAGCCGAGATGCCATCATCCAGCAAGTCGCAGGTGGAAACACTGATCAAGCGATCATCCAGCCATAATTCTAAAAAGAAGCTATCCGTACAACTTTGCAATAAAAACTTTTCGAACTGATCGCGACTCGGGGGGAACATGTCCCCATCTGCGTGGCGTTCATTGATATAGCGTTCATACAGCGCATAATGCGTATCAGCGGCCTGCTCTGGACTGGTAATTTTCACCCGAAGATCCTGATTGCGTTTCCAGGCTTTTTTTTGTGAACTGTTCATGGAAAATTCAGCCACTGGCACGCGTGAAGATAAGCATTGACGACACAGATGACATTCCGGACGATAAACAAAATCGCCACTGCGCCGGAAACCGGTGCGCGACAGTTCTGACAGGGTCAGTACATCAATGCGATGCGCAGGATCCAGAAAAACCATACGTGCCGACTTATTGGGCAAGTAGCTGCAATCGTGCGGCGGCGTAATATAATACTGTAAATCGTTCAGTAGGGACTTTGGCTGATAAGAGTTCATAACAAGTACCCTCTGTTATTTTCATTCACTGAGTCGCGCGTTTTGCGCTATTGTTTTACTTGAAAATACACCCTCTTGATACTTTTTCCAATCGATAGCAGGCTGTTTTACAACATCTTGTAACGAATTAAGATAGTCTTGGCGAGAAAGTGTACAGGCGCCGAGGCTTAAAAGATGGTCATTGACCAACTGGCAGTCAATCCAGGGCAGCTTATTTTCCTGCCCAATCAGCATTAAAGTATAAAAAGCCATTTTAGAAACATCGGTCTGCGTACTAAACATGGACTCACCAAAACAACCCTGTCCAATCGTCACACCATAAAGCCCACCTACAATGCGATTTTCATCCCAGATCTCAATACTATAGCCATATCCGGCATCGAACATGTCGCAGTATCCTGCGATAATATCTTCACTGATCCAGGTTTCTTCTGCATAAGCACGCGGCAGTGAGCAGGAACGAATCACCCTTTCAAAAGCATGATTGACCGTGATTTGATAATCCCATTTTTTCATATTGCGGATCAGGGATTTACTTGGATGATAATCATGGGGCCGAATAATGCAGCGCGGTTCCGGACTCCACCAGCAAATAGGTTCTCCCTCAGAAAACCAGGGAAATAAGCCATGGGTATAGGCTTCAAAAAGTGTGGAAGGGGAGAGGTCAGCACCAATACAAATCAGTCCTTCGCCTTCAGGGTCAACCTGCATCGGGTCAGGAAAGATAAATTGTGAGGGAGGAAGTAGATGCATGGCAAACCTGAAATAAAACTATAGATGAATCATAAGCTAATTCTAGCAATAAAAAAGCCGCCCATAATGGACGGCATTTTTATTCTTGCTGCTTAGTCTAGTTTGCCCATCGCATCAAGATATTTTTCTGCATCGAGTGCAGCCATACAGCCTGAACCTGCAGAAGTAATGGCCTGACGGTAAATGCTGTCAGCAATATCGCCCGCAGCAAATACGCCCGGTACCGAAGTTTGGGTTGCATTACCCGCAGTACCACTTTGCACCTGAATATAACCGTCGCGCAGCTGCAACTGACCGTCAAACATTGAACTGTTTGGCTTATGGCCAATGGCAACAAACATACCCGTTACATCGACGTTTTGAGTAGAGTCATCCTGGGTCGACTTGATACGTACTGAGGTCACACCAGATTGTGCATCCCCTAAAACTTCATCGACCTGATGGTTCCAGATAATGCTGATCTTGCCTTCTTTTTCTTTAGCAAATAAATGATCTTGCAAGATTTTTTCAGAACGTAATGAATCACGGCGATGAACCAGAGTCACATGCGAAGCGATATTGGATAAGTATAAGGCTTCTTCAACAGCGGTGTTACCACCACCCACAACCATGACTTTCTGGTTTTTGTAGAAGAAACCATCACAAGTGGCGCAAGCGCTGACGCCTTGACCCATAAAGGCAGCTTCAGATTCCAGACCGAGGTATTGGGCTGTTGCACCGGTACAGATGATTAAAGCATCACAGGTAAATTCGTCCATATCGCCTTTCAATACGAAAGGGCGCTGGTTTAGATCTACTTCATTGATATGGTCATACACGATTTCAGTGCCAAAGCGCTCTGCATGCGCCTGCATACGCTCCATCAATGCTGGACCGGTTAAGCCTTCAGGATCACCGGGCCAGTTATCCACGTCCGTGGTCGTGGTCAATTGGCCGCCCAGTTGCAAACCGGCAATGAGGGTTGGTTTTAGGTTTGCACGCGCTGCATAGACTGCTGCGCTGTAGCCTGCGGGGCCAGAACCTAAAATAATCAGTCGTGAGTGACGTGCGCTCATCAGCTGTATCCTTTTTTATTTAGAAATTTATTGAATTATACGTGAAACTGTATAACAGTGGGGTGAGATTAAAGTCGATATTATTGATCATTGAAATCGATTTGGGCTATATATAATAAGTACACAGTGTGCTTGCACAATAGTGCATCTTTTTTCACAGAACAGGTGCATAATATGCCTTTTATTGCGTCGCTTTTTTCAAGCATTGAAGCAAAAGAATATTCATGAAGAATTGGTTACAGGACAGTATATGACAGCGGTGTCGAGTGCCTATGCACAGCGCTTAGTAATGACATTATTTTTAGTCTCATTTGGGATTTATCTGTTTCTTGCAACAGTGACCTATACGCCATTTGATCCGGGATGGATGCATATCTCTAGTGATACGCAGACCGTTTCGAATGCCAGTGGGGTTGCGGGTGCCTGGATTGCAGACCTTTTGTTTGGCTTTCTCGGTTGGGCAAGCCTGCTGATTCCTGTCTATCTGTTTATGGAAGCGGTTCAGGTCTGGTGGCCACGTAGCTTCCTGAACCGGCCATTCCGCTATGCTGCGCAATTCTTCCTGTTATTGACCACGTCAGCACTGCTGTTTTTATTCTGGCAAGTGCCTGCCGATACGCTGGATAACTCTTCCGGCGGTATTATTGGCTATGAATTAGGCCAGAGTTTAGAACAGTTGCTGACGGTATATGGTGCTGCATTCTTCCTGTTGGTATTTTGGGTGATGTTATTTACACTGGCCTTTGGGGTGAAGTGGAACAAGACCTGGAGCAGTCTCAAAGCAACACCGGCTTATTTACAGGATCTGTTCTATCGCAATATCCCTGAAGGTATGTCCGATTTTGACCGGACTGCGCCTGTGGTTAAAAAAGAGCCAGTGAATGCTGCGAAGAAAATGGTCGCAGTAACCCCTGCACCTGAGCATGAACTGGTAGACATCGATCCGGTAGTGCGTGATCAGGTAGCTGAACGCTTATTTGATGATTTTGCTGATAAAGAATCGCAGCAGCCACAGTTACATGACGATATTCCTGAGGCTGTACAGCAGGCTCCTGAGCCAGTCGAGACATTGAAGCAAGCACCGCAAGTGCCGCAACAGCCAGACCGCGTCGTGGCAACAGGCGAAGTATGGCGTGCCTTACATTCCAGTGAAGATCAGCGCCATAAACAGGATATTGATGCATTACTTAAAGCTGCCGAAGAAGAGCAGCATAGTGCTCCAGCCTCACACTTGGCGGTTTCTCAAGCTGTGCCGTCTCAACATGTTCAAGCCAGAACAGCGCCTGCTACGCATACTGGGCTGGACTGGAATGATGATGAAATCTTTGATGAACTTCTGGCTGCCGTTCCACAAGGAAAAACGGCGACAGATGTGCATAGTCCATTTAATGCTGCGCCTGCTGCAAAACCCCAGAGCTTTGCCGAAGAAGTTACAAGCGCGGCGCCGGTTCTGGCATCTGTCGCAACAGCACATGTAGTCAAAAATAGTGCATTGCAAGCCGATCTGGATGACCTGGGTGATTTGCTGATTGAAGAGGATGAGCCAAAACAAACTATACGTGCCTCTAGCTATGCGCAATCTTCTGCTTTTGTACAGGCCCCGATTCAGCATCAAGTTATAGCACAACCGGTATCTGATTCTTCTGCAACTCATGCCGCAGTACGCGAGGCTTTATCTAAAGAAGAATTTGTAGAAGCCTGGCAAGAAACGGCTGGCAAACCACAAGATGAAGACGAGTTTGATTTTGATGCACCTTTAACTGATGCTTCAGGCCGTCCGATGTCACGTGCGATGCAGGTGGCTGAGCGCCGTAAAGATCTATCGCCTCTTCCGGGTCTCGACCTGCTGGATGAAGTCGATCCGAATAAAAAAGTGAATTTCACTGAAGAGCAATTGTCGCGTTTATCTGAACTGCTTGAAATCAAACTGCAGGAATTCAATGTCAAAGCCAAGGTGGTTGAAGCACAGCCGGGCCCAGTGGTGACACGTTTTGAACTGGATCTGGCGCCGGGTGTGAAGGCCTCTAAAGTCACTAATATTTCCCGAGATTTGGCACGCTCGATGTCGATGGCATCGGTACGTGTGGTTGAAGTGATTCCCGGTAAACCGTATATCGGGATTGAAGTGCCGAACAGCAGCCGTGAAATGGTACGTTTGATCGAGCTTCTGACCATTCCAGCCTTCACTGATCCGAACAGTATTCTTTCCATGGCAATGGGTAAGGATATTTCCGGTAATCCGGTAATTGCTGACTTGGGCAAGGCACCGCATATGCTGGTGGCGGGTACCACGGGTTCAGGTAAATCGGTGGCAGTCAACTCGATGATTCTATCGATGTTGCTCAAATACAGCCCTGAACAGTTGCGTTTGATTCTGATCGATCCAAAGCAGCTGGAACTGGCCAACTATAATGATATTCCACATTTATTGACGCCTGTCGTCACCGATATGAAAGATGCAGTCAACGCATTAAATTGGTGTGTCAATGAAATGGAACGTCGCTATAAACTGATGTCTTTCCTGAAAATTCGTAAACTCAGTGACTATAACCGCAAGGTCGAAGAAGCGATTGCCAATGGTGAAGACCTGATCGATCCAACCTGGAAGGCCAGTGATTCAGTGGTGGGTGAGCGTGCACCGCGTTTAACGCCGTTGCCTTCGATTGTGATTGTCGCGGATGAATTTGCTGACATGATCATGCAGGTCGGTAAAAAAGCTGAAGAAATGATTACGCGTCTGGCACAAAAATCCCGTGCGGCCGGTATTCACTTGCTGCTTGCCACTCAGCGTCCATCGGTGGATGTGATCACCGGTTTAATCAAAGCCAATATTCCGACCCGTGTGGCACTGCGTGTCAACTCAAAAATTGACTCACGTACTATTCTGGATGCAGGCGGTGCAGAAGACTTGCTCGGTCATGGTGATATGCTCTTCCTAGGGCCTGGTAAAATTGAGCCTGAGCGTGTGCATGGCGCCTTTATTGCCGATGATGAAGTGAACCGGATTTGTGATGCATGGCGTGAACGTGGTGCGCCCAATTATGTCGATGAAATCCTGACGCCGTATGATGAGGAACCATCAAGTCGCGGTTTTGAAGAGGGTGGAGAGGGTGGCCCAGATCGAGATGCACTGTATGATCAGTGCGTAGCATTTGTACTCGAAACCCGTAAGGCTTCAACGTCTTCGCTACAGCGTAAATTTAGTCTGGGGTATAACCGTGCTGCGCGGATCATTGACCAGATGGAAGAGAACGGTATTGTCAGTGGCATGGGTGCCAATGGTAAACGCGAGATTCTGGTTTAAGTTTCTCTATGCTGAACCATAAAAAAGCCTGCAATTGCAGGCTTTTTTAATACGGTAGCTAAAATCAGGCAAACATCGCCAATACCGCCAAGAACTCGGCACTTTGACGCGGGAAGGTGGCAATCACGTCATGAATGCGTTGCCCTTCAGGATTGGTTGCATTGACATCACGGCCATCAGCGACAAATTTCGTCAACAGGCGTTCATAATCAAATGGACGCATATGCTTGAAAGCATGATAAAGCACATGAAAGTCAGCATTTACACCTGCAGGAGGAAGCTGATTCAGGTAGGCAAATACACGCTCATCTGACCATTCTTCGTTAAAGGTCGCTGGTTGAGATAATGCCATCGCAATTTCCTTAATCTAATGTAGTTTTTTCGGCATGAAAAAAGGCAAAATTTGTATGAGCAAGAGACAGTGTCTTTTGAGCTGACTCTGTCGACTAGAAACATTGTTTCTAGTCTTGGGATTGAGTAAATCCTTAAAAGCCGTGCTTTAATTTACTGATCCAGTCCACTCAAAGCCTAGCTTCTCGACTTGCGGCCGGGTAAAGCCGTGCTTTACTAATCCGGCCTCATATTTTGCCTTGAATCAATTTGCTTGACCAATCAAAAATCAGATTATCGTTCTTCAGGTAAATTGATATTCATCTCAAGCATTTCAATATTGGCTTCAGAACGTACCGACATTTGAATATGCTGCTCATCGACACCACGTACATAGCGATTGACCACTTGCATGATTTCTGTCTTCATCTGATCAATTTTGTCCTGGCTCAAGCGACGACCCAAGCCTTGTTCGGAAGCAACGATAACCTTCAAACGGTCTTTAGCAGTCCGTGCGCTTGATGGTTTATCCTCGCCACTAAAAAGTTTACTCCAGAATCCTGCCATGTCTACGCTCCAAATAGTCGTGCTAACCAGCCCTTAGGTTTTACCTCGATATGACGGTAAGGACGTTCTTCGCCAAGGAAACGTGCCACGAGGTCATCATAAGCCTGACCTGCTGCAGCCTCAGTAAAAAGAATCACCGGCTTACCTTCGTTCGATGCCTGTAAAACACTTGGACACTCAGGAATAACGCCCAAGGTCGGTACACGTAAAATATCTTTAGAAATATCGTCAATCGTCAGCATTTCCTGTTTATCGGCACGTTCCGGGTTGAAACGGGTAATACACAGATGCTTACGAATGCGACCTTCGTTTTGTTCTACTTTTTTAGTTTTACTGTCAAGCATGCCAATGATACGGTCAGAGTCACGTACTGATGAAATCTCAGGATTGGTGACAATGATGGCTTCATCAGCATGGTACATGGCCAAAATAGCACCACGTTCAATACCGGCAGGTGAATCACAGATAATGTAATCAAATTCCTGCGAAAGTTCATCCATTACACGAGCAACACCTTCATCTGTTAAGGCATCTTTATCACGTGTTTGTGATGCAGGTAAAATATATAAATTTTCAATATCTTTATCGCGAATCAGTGCTTGCTGTAATCGTGCTTCGTTATTTAAAACATTCACAAAATCATAAACTACACGGCGTTCACAGCCCATAATCAAATCAAGGTTACGTAAACCTACATCGAAATCGATCACAACAGTTTTGTGACCGCGTAGGGCTAAACCTGTTGCAAAAGATGCACTTGTTGTAGTTTTACCTACACCACCTTTGCCTGACGTTACGACAACAATTTTCGCCACCGAATCCACTCCTGTTATGGTTCAAATCCCCTGTTTAAAATGGGGTTTTTGGTATTTATTTATACATTAAAATTGTAGAGCTTCAAATACAAGCTCTTGTTGATCATTCAAGTAAATATGCACTGATTTCTTAGCGACATGCGGGGGAATATCATCCGCTACGCAATAGGTTCCCGCAATCGAGATCAGTTCTGCTTCAAGGCTGTGACAGAAAATACGAGCTGCCGTATTCCCCCCGACACCTGCAATGACACGACCACGTGCGCTGCCATACACATGGATATTGCCTGAAGCAATCAGTTCTGAACCACTGTTGATGCCGGCATTGATAATAATGTCGCCATTATGCTGCACAATACATTGGCCCGTCCGCAGAATTTCATCATGATATGAGGTCACATGCGCAACGATCGGGGCAGCAGCTGCCTGATCATCACTTGTCGCTGCTTCTGGCTTAACTTCTACCACCTGTTCTTTCGTGGCTTTCACTTCTTCTAACTGGCGATCGGGTGGCAGAACCGGGAACTGAATGGAACGCGCCTGATCACCCAGTAAACCCTCAGTCACGGCCATTGGCTGTACATCTAAGTCGATTAACAGCTGAATCAGGGCAATCAGTTCCTGTTCAACTGAACTTTCAATGACGACCAAAGTGCCAGATGGGAATGCAGCTTGTAATTTTGGGCTAAGTTGCTGGCGGATGGCATCATGATCATTGGTATCTAAGCTAATGCGTATTGCATTGACCATTCTGCCTTTTATCCGTATATCAGCCATAATTCTTCCTTAAATACTTCTGACTTGCTGGTTTTATGTCGAAGCAATGTTGTAAATAGTGCAAATCCTAGAACAAATTGGCGTAATTCTCTAGCGATCTCAGTTATTTTTTTATGCCAACAGAACCGGATGATTTTATCTGATTCTGCACTTTAAATGTTATCTATCTATTGAGCGCTGATTTTGCTCATGTTCTTCTAAAATCTGTTGCCACTGTTTGACTTTCACCTGTTTTTGGATCGCTTCAAGTGTTTCAAAAACAGCCGATTCGACCAACTTATCAATATGTGGATTATGTTCAATCTGAATCTGGCTGATTTTATCTGAAATTAGGGTAAAAGTCGGATTTTCTTTTTGGCCGGTATGAGTAAAGGGATCAATCAGACCTTGGGTGATATTTTCCCCTAGACGTTGGCCAATACTTTGAATTTGCTGTTCAATCCGGCTACCGACAAGTGGAATTAATCGCAATAACTGGGTCAGTTCCGGGGTGTCTTCAATGGCTTGATTGACTACTTGCCCGACATTTTTAGCAATCATGGAACGTTGTGCCTGCAACTCTTTACCCAAAGATTCCTGCAAGATGTCTGCCAAGGCAACTGCCAGTAATTTACGATGATGTTCTACCAAATCATCAATCAATTTTTTATGTGATGTACTGGTGCTGAGTTCACGCTTAATACCGTCCAGTACAGTCAGCACCACCCGGCTGGAAAGCTCCTCCATGAGCATGTTGTAATAAAAATTGCCTTGACGATACCAGCGCTCGGGAATGACTTTATAACCGTGACTATGCAAGTTATAGCCAATCGCGACCGCACGTAACAGACGCAGAAAGCGCAGTTGTGGAATAATGGAGAGAATTTCATACCAATGTACGAATGGAAAAAACCACCAGCGCCGATGATGGCGCTGAACAATGGCAATGCCCCAACGTGCCAGTAATTCACAGATCAGGAAGGTGGTAAACCAGCCCTCAGTAATGACGACCCAAGGGCGTAAATCACTTTTATAAAACTGCAAGATTTCCGGTAAACGAATGAAGTCAAACAACCATTGACCAAAATCGCTCATTAAAATGGCGTTGGCACTGAGACAAAATAGATTAATGATGATTAAGACCATCATAAAAATGTCGTAAATCAGCGCAACTTTCCAGCCCCAGGTGCCTTTACGAATAAACTTAAATGAGCTAGAGGTGATGTCGGGGTTGTCGTTCTTCATAGTTACTCAGGCAAAAAATCAGACAGCGCTTTGGTCAAAGTTCTGCTGCATTTGCGCTATTAGTTGATCTTTTTCAGTCCAGATTTGATCAATCCATTTCTGGAAACGTGCACGGTATTCAGCATCATCTTCATAATTGCCGCCGAGTACCCAGTCAGGAATCTCAATTTTTCTTAAATTTACCGCAATTCGTGGCACTTCACCTAACCAAAATTCACCATAACCCGGAATACCGTCCGGATAAACGATGGTCATATCGACCAGCGCATCAATTTTATCGCCGAGAATACTCAGCGCCAAAGCCAGACCACCGGCCTTAGGTTTAAGTAAGTATTTGTAAGGAGACTGCTGCTGATCATGTTTGTCTTGGGTAAAACGCGTGCCTTCCAGATAATTTAACAGGGTAAAGGGCTGACTGATCAGCTGCTCACAGGATTTACGTGCTTCTTCCATATCGCGGTATTTTAGCGCAGGATTTTTAGCAATCTGTTCCTTGCTATGCCGTTTCATCATCGGAAAACCTAAGATTTTAAAGGCTTGACCGACAAAAGGAATAAAAATAAGTTCCCATTTTGTAAAAAAACGCGTCAGCGGCATACGGGTCAAGCCGAAGTACTGATTGACGGTGGTATCGACCCAGCTTTGATGATTACAGGTCATCAAATAACGGCCCTGCATATTTAAATCAAGTGATTCATCTACTGTTATTTGCCATTCGGTATTGTTGAGCACATTGTCAATCAGCCAGTTATTGACGCCTAACCAGCTGTTGGTAATCTTGATATTGGTTTCATCAACTTTTGCAGATTTTTTAAAAAACTTGGTAAAACCCAGCGCCAGAACCGGAGGGCCATGAAAAAAAGTACTGCCTGTCATCACTGAGGTGACAGCCAAGCCACGTGTAAGTTTTTTTAAAGTTGCTTGTTTATTGCTATTCGATGACATATCAAAACAGTCCCCAGAGATTAATCGCTTAAATTTTTTCATATTTTGAATAATATAATGAGAGTGAGGCAAATAAAAAAGCCTAAAGGCCTAACTATGAAGATATTGTGATGAAGTCCATTGTTTTAGTTACATATAAACATTACAAAATATTGCGAAACGATTTATTATTAACAAAAATTCAATGGTTATCCCGTTCAATTTAAATCATTATTTCGCTTATACAACAAAGCATACAATAAGGAGTCATGCGATGCGTGCACTAGTAATTTCAGCAGCTGTAGCAGGGGCCGTAGCACTTACAGGTTGTCAATCAACTGGTAATAACCTCGGTGGTGTGGAATATGATAAAGCTGCTTTAGGTACTTTAATTGGTGCTGCAGCAGGTTACGGTGTTTCTAAGAGTAATGCGAATACCAGCCGTCAAAACAACCGTGCAGCAGCGATTGGTGCTGTTGTTGGTGGTGCAGCAGGTGTTTATCTTGATAACAAAGAGAAAAAATTACGTCAAGCAACAGCCGGAACTGGCGTAGATGTTAACCGTAATGCAGATGGTTCGATTAACCTTGTAATGCCAGGTAGCATTACATTTGATACCAACAAATCGAACATCAAACCAAACTTCTATGGCACTTTGAATAAAGTGGCTCAAGTATTAACCGAAGATAACAACAGCGGTATTTTGGTCACTGGCTATACAGACAGTACCGGTAATGACTCAATCAACATCCCGTTGTCTCAAGCACGTGCTAACTCTGTAGCAACTTATTTATCAGGTCAAGGTGTTTCACGTACACGTATTAATGCTCAAGGTTTAGGTTCAGCCAACCCGATCGCAGACAATACAACTGCGGCGGGTAAAGAACAAAACCGTCGTGTAGAAATCGCGGTATATGCTGTTCAATAATCTTTAAACGCATATAAAAAAACCACCTTCGGGTGGTTTTTTTATATCTGAACATTGACCTGATTAATCGTATTTTAAATTAGGCAACTGAGGCAGAGATGACTATAATCGGAGCCGAATCTAGAAGAGGAAGCCATATGTCACTCGCCAGTCAGTTAAATGACAAGCAACTTGAAGCCATGAAATACACTCAAGGACCCTTGTTAGTACTTGCAGGAGCGGGTTCAGGCAAGACTTCAGTGATCACGCGAAAAATCGCATATCTTGTCAAGCATTGCGGGATTCCTGCGCATCGTATTACTGCAATGACCTTTACCAACAAAGCGGCACGTGAGATGAAAGAGCGTGTCAGCAAATTGTTAACCCGTGAAGAAAGTAAAGGCGTTTCAGTTTCGACTTTCCATACCTTTGGCCTGAATATGCTGCGTCTGGAGCTGAAACATACCCCCCTTAAAAATAATTTTTCGATTCTGGATGCTGACGACTGCAAACGTATTCTGATGGATTTGATGCATCGTGACAATTTATCCGGTGCAGAAAGCAAAGAACTGATTGCCAAAGCCATGAAAATGATCTCGGACTGGAAAAATGATCTGATTCCACCCGAGCAGGCGCATACCACTTGTGAAACTGCCGAAGATGTCCAGTTTGCGCATTTATATCAGCTTTATGAACGTAATCTGCGTGCCTATAATGCCGTAGATTTTGATGACCTGATCGTGATGCCGACACGTCTGCTACAGGAAAATGCCGAAGTACGGGATAAATGGCAAAACCGGGTGCGTTATTTGCTGGTCGATGAATATCAGGACACCAACACTGCACAGTATATTCTGGTGAAATTGCTGGTTGGCGTAATGGGGCAGTTCACCGCCGTAGGCGACGATGACCAGTCCATCTATGCTTGGCGTGGCGCCAAACCGGAAAATATGGCCTTGCTGCAACAAGATTTCCCGAATTTAAAAGTGATTAAACTGGAACAGAACTATCGTTCGACCAGTCGTATTCTTAAAGCAGCTAACACCGTGATTGGCAATAACCCGCATATTTTCGATAAAAAACTCTGGTCAGACAAAGGCCATGGTGAAGTGATCCGGGTGATTACTTGCCGTAATGATGATGATGAAGCAGAACGCGTGGTCAAAGACCTGATCACGCATAAATTGATGAATGGGAAAAGCTGGAAAGATTATGCGGTATTATACCGCGGCAATTTTCAGGCGCGTATTTTAGAAACCCATCTCCGTCAGATGCAGATTCCGTATAAATTGTCTGGCGGTCAATCTTTCTTCGCGCGTGCCGAAATTAAGGACATGATGAGTTATTTACGCCTGATCATTAACCCTGAAGATGACAGCGCTTTCCTACGGATTATCAATACGCCAAAACGTGCCATTGGGCCGGTGACACTGGAAAAACTGGGTCTCTTTGCTCAGGAAAATAACCTGTCACTGCTGGCTGCGGCAGCGGATCAGCGTTTGACCATGGCGATTCCGAAAAAGGCCACCACACAGTTGGCAGAGTTTGCCGACTTCATTGAGGGCTTTACTCGCAATTTACTTGATGATGATGAACCCGTACCGATCATCCGTCAGATGATGATTGAAGCCGGTTATATCGATTACATCAAGGAAACTGCAGCCACGCCGGCACAGGAAAAAACCAAGCTCGACAATATTGAAGTGCTTTACAGCAGCATCCAAAGCCTGATTAACCGCGCTGAAGATGTCGATGAAAAAAATATTGAAAGCGTGATTCGTAAAATGGTGCTGCTGGATATGCTGGAGCAGCAACAGGAAGAAGAAGATACTGACAAAGTCAACTTGTTAACCTTACATGCTTCTAAAGGGCTTGAGTTCCCATATGTCTATCTGATTGGGCTGGAAGAAGAAATTCTGCCGCATAAAAACTCGATTGCTGCAGAGACGGTTGAAGAGGAACGTCGCCTGATGTATGTCGGGATTACCCGTGCACGTCAGGGTCTGACCATTACCTTGGCCGAACAGCGCAAGGCCGGCGGACAGATGAAGCAAATGACTCCAAGCCGTTTTCTGGATGAATTACCAGAAGATGAACTGGAATGGTTAGGTCGCAAGAAAAAGCTGGCCGGTAATATCGATCCGAAATTACAGGCGCAGCATTATCTGGATAATTTGCGCAATCTTATCAAACGATAAAGTTCAACGCTTATACATATTTTAAATGCAACAACAGGAATGAACACATGAAAGTTCAGGTGAAAGTCCTTGACTCGCGTCTCGGTCAGGAATGGCCATTACCGACTTATGCCACGACAGGTTCAGCAGGATTGGACTTGCGTGCCTGCGTCCATGAAACGACAGTGATTGAACCGGGTCAAACCGTTTTAGTGAAAACAGGCTTGGCGATTTATATCGAAGATCCTGCTTTTGCAGGTTTGATCTTGCCACGTTCAGGTTTAGGTCATAAGCACGGGATTGTGCTGGGTAATCTGGTAGGTCTTATCGATTCAGATTATCAGGGTGAATTGATGGTATCGGTCTGGAACCGGAGTCAGACTGCTTTCAGTCTGGAGCCGGGTGAACGTTTGGCGCAATATGTGCTGGTGCCGGTAGTACAAGCTGAATTTGATCTGGTCAGTGAATTTGAAGCCACTGAGCGTGGTGCTGGTGGCTTTGGCCATACCGGTAAAAACTAAAGAGAAGATGACCTGCAAACAATGAATGGATGTAGGTCATTTCTTAAATACAACAAAGTAAATCCTAAACATAATGTGACGCTTAAAATGGAGTTAAAAATAAAAATTTATTTTCTATATAAATAGAGTTATTCAAAATTGAAATTTATATCTTTATTTTAATTTTAGCCGGGGAAATTAAAAATAAATATAATTAAATAAGGACTATTTCATCACAGAAATTTTCTGATTATTCAGTTAACGGTAATATTTTTATAATTGATTGTTACATTGAAATGGTTTAAAAGTAGCGGGTCTTAAAACAAAAACAAATGTTTAAAGTCATGATGATGAAATAAGTCATTTTATATCTCCTTATATTTAGTGAAAAGAACAGTTTTATGGGATCTATGAATCATCTATTCCCTATGCACATTTTTCGAGCCTATGACATACGCGGTAAAGTCAGTGTACTGGGTGCTGGGATTATCGATGCAATTGCTCACGGTTTAGCACAGCAATATCAGGCTGCGCGACAGACACGTGTCGCAATTGGCTATGATGCACGGCTTAGCAGTCCGGCTTTTGCAGAAACCATTCGCCGTATTTTTCAAGCTTATTCGATTGAAGCCACCATTGTCGGTTGTTGTTCCAGTCCGATGCTGTATTTCACCGCACGGCAATTTGATGGCAATGGCATCATGGTCACGGCCAGTCACAATCCCAAAGAAGATAATGGTATTAAATGGATTGTCTCTGGTGAGCCGCCTTGCCCAGAGATGATCCAGCAGGTGGCTCATCTGGCCAAACCACATTATAGCAATCAGCAGCTTTGCCTAGACGAACAGACTCATCAAGTTATTCCAGAATTTTGTCTAAAATATCAGCATGGTATATTAAAAGATATCCAGTTGAAGCGCTCATTTAAAGTGGTTCTGGATGGTCTGAATGGTTCAGCCGGGCGCTGTGCCAATCTGGTGCTTCAAAAAATGGGTTGTGCGGTGATGGCTTTGCGTTGTGATGCCAATGGGCATTTTCCAGACCATGCACCAGATCCTTCGCAAGACAAACATCTGGAGACTTTACGCCAAAGCATCATGCAACAGCAGGCTGATCTGGGCATTGCCCTGGATGGCGATGGCGATCGCGTGGTCTTGATTGATGCACAGGGCCAGATTATCACGGCGGATCAGTTACTGTGCCTGTTTGCCGAAATTTGCCTCACTGACTCAGCACCACGCAAGTTTGTTTATGATGTCAAATGTTCAACCCTGGTGCGAGACACCGTGCAACGTTTGGGCGGTGAGCCGGTGATGATTCGTACCGGAAGCTCATTTCTGAGAACTTATCTGGCACAATCTCAGCAGCAGGCGATTTTTGGTGGAGAATATGCCGGGCATTATGTCTTTAATGATGGCCGTGGCTGGGGCTATGATGATGGACTCTATGCAGCGCTCAGAGTCATGGAATATCTGGATCAAACTGGTCAAAGTCTTGCACAAGCTTTAGCGGCTTATCCGAAACGGCATGGGACCGAAGATCTTTATATTGCAACGCATCATGTGCATCCGGTTGAACTTTTAGACTTTGTTGAACAGCAATCTGAAAGAATTCGTGCGCAAATCAGTAAAATTGATGGGATACGTCTTGATTTTGAGGATGGTTTTGGCATCATTCGAGCATCCAATACAGGTGAGTATTTCACAGTGCGCTTTGATGCCAATGATGCTCAGGGCCTGAATGAAATTCGTCAGCTGTTTGTAGCCATGTTGCGTGACCGTTATCCACAGATCGCTCAAGATATTTTAGATGCTCAATAAGGAGAGGCGAATGCCAAATCAACAAACAGGCATCGACAAAGCACAGATTTTGACAGAAGCTTTGCCGTATATTCAACGCTTTGCGGGTAAAACCCTGGTAGTAAAATACGGCGGTAATGCGATGACCGATCCTGAGCTGGAAAGTTCATTTGCACGTGATATCGTATTATTAAAAACGGTTGGTATTAATCCGATTGTGGTGCATGGTGGGGGGCCACAAGTCGATTCCATGCTGAAACAGTTGGGCCGTGAATCAGACCGTATCGACGGGATGCGCGTGACTGATCCTGCCACGATGGAAGTCGTGGAAATGGTACTTGGCGGTAGTGTCAATAAATCGATTGTGAACCTGATCAACCAGCATGGTGGTCGTGCCATTGGCTTGACCGGTAAAGACGGCAACCTGATTCGTGCACAAAAACTGCTGATGGAAAAAGTGGCTGAAGATGGTTCGGTTCAGCAAATTGATTTGGGTCTGGTCGGTGAAGTCGTTGGCGTAAAAACCGATGTGCTGGAAATGTTCACCAACAGCGATTTCATTCCCGTGATTGCACCGCTGGGTGTGGATGAAGAAGGCAATACCTATAACATCAATGCAGACTTGGTGGCAGGTAAAGTCGCAGAAGCCCTAGGTGCAGAGAAGCTGATTCTGCTGACCAATATTACAGGTGTTCTGGATGAAAATAAAA
Source organism: Acinetobacter sp. YH12208 (assembly GCF_013418055.1). Lineage (NCBI taxonomy): Bacteria > Pseudomonadati > Pseudomonadota > Gammaproteobacteria > Moraxellales > Moraxellaceae > Acinetobacter > Acinetobacter sp. YH12208. Next base: position 57,487 of record NZ_VPCT01000012.1, on the reverse strand, counting down.
ACCTGCTGACGGGTTTAAGCACTCAGGAAGTTGACCGTCTGATTGAAACAGGTGTGATCTATGGTGGCATGATTCCTAAAGTCGGCTGTGCACTGGATGCGGTCAAAGGTGGCGTAGTGAGCGCGCATATTGTAGATGGTCGTGTGCCACATGCCAGCTTATTGGAAATTTTTACCGATCATGGCGTTGGTACACTGATTACCAACCGTGCCCATCCACCTCGTCCATAAGTTGTTTTTTTGCGGAAAAGAGCCTCAATTGAGGCTCTTTTTTATCTCTATTTATAACTGATAGCTATTTGAAATGACTCGGGTAGTCATGCACAATAAGCATCTAAGAAAATAGAAAGCTGAAACCAGACCATGTGCCAACTGCTCGGAATGAATTGTGCCACCCCGACGGATATTACCTTTTCATTTCGTGGGTTTTCCCAGCGGGCCGGAATTACCTCGGATCATGCCGACGGTTTTGGAATTGCTTTTTTTGAGGATAAAGCCTGTCGCCTATTTGTCGATAACCAGTCTGCGGTTGAATCTCCGATTGCCGAGCTGGTGCGTAACTATCCGATCAAATCACGTAATGTGATTGCCCATATCCGTAAAGCCACTCAAGGCAAAATTAATCTGGAAAACTCGCATCCTTTTAGCCGTGAACTTTGGGGGCGACAGTGGATTTTTGCCCATAATGGCGATTTACATGATTATTTTCCCGAACTGTCAGGGCGCTTTACCCCAGTCGGCAATACCGACAGTGAGCGTGCCTTCTGCTATCTGCTCGATCAGCTGGTCAAACGCTTTGGTTATGATGAACCGAGTCTGGATCAGGTCTTTGAACTACTTGCTGAGGTTTCACCTACGATTGCAGAACACGGCACTTTTAATTTCTGTCTTTCCAATGGGCAGGCGCTGTTTAGCTATGCCATTACCAAATTGCACTGGCTGGTGCGTGAATACCCGTTTAGACCGGCACAGCTGATTGATATTGATGTCGAGGTGGACTTTAGTCAGGTCACTACGCCTAAGGACAGGGTTGCGGTTATTACCACCGAGCCATTGACACAAAATGAGGAATGGACCGCTTTTCAGCCGGGTGAAATGATTCTGTTTAAAGAGGGTGCCAAGTTCCGTTCGCAACTGACTCAGGTAGATCGGTTGGAACGGGAACGTCTAGATCCGTCCTTAAAACGTGTGACCAAAGCAGATTTATATTAAAAATAGATTTTTTTATTTTAAAGATGGGATTTAATTCCCGTTTTTTAATATCTTTTTTATTTAAATTAAAGAGAAACCATATTATTAGAAATAGTAGATTGATTAAAAAATATCTGATTCTTATACTCGGGTTTAAAATATATTCCTAATAAAAACAGTTAATTGCAAGGTTTCTCTTAAATTAAGCCGAAAGCCGACTAATTTACTTCATTTTTATTCAAATCAATACGTTATATGATGATTTTTATGTGATAAGTCCTTAATATTTATAGGTGGTCGTAATGAAAATGAAATGGGTTCCAGACTATAATACTGGTATCGATGTGATTGACGATCAGCACAAACGAATTCTCGATTATATCAATGAAATTGATGAGATCAATGTAAATACCGACCGTGCCCGTATTAAACAGATCCTCGAAAATATTATCGATTATACCCAGTCGCATTTTACTTTTGAAGAATCTCTTCAGGAAGAAGCGGGTTATAAATACCGAGTTCCACATAAACGTGTACATGACCTGTTTATCAAGAAAATCGAGTCTTATCGTGATCGTTTTGAACTGGGGCAGTCGATTGAATCAGAACTGCATGAAGTATTATCTAAATGGTTAATCAACCATATTCAGCACGATGACGCTGATTATGTCGGCGCAGTCAAAGAAAATATGATGGGCATTATCAAAGAAAAAGAACAGAAAAAAGGTAAAAACTGGTTCGCTCGTTTCTTCTCATAATAAAAGACGTAACGAGATAACAAGAATTACAATTTAATAATAAATTTTGCGCAGCAAATCACTGTTATGGTGGTTTGCTTTTTGTTTTTGATTTTCACCGCTTCACAAGGCAAAATAGCGCTAGATTTTTATAGGAATGCATCATGCAGGACAATGCTATGTCAAAATGGTTATCACCGCTGATGGCTTTCTGTTTATCGTTTATTATCATCGCGACGCTCGCACCGATAACGGGTATACAGATTGATCGTCAGCTGGATTTCTGGATGCTCTGGTTAGCCACTATGTTGATTCTGGCGCTTCCCATCTGCTACTTGGAAATTGCTTTGGCCAAGCGCTCTAAAACAACGGCATTACAGGCACTGTCAACGCTGACCCGTGAAGCAGATGCCTCACAAAAATGGCGTATAGTCGGCTGGCTCAGTGTGATCTTTATTCCTTTTCTGGCCGGTGCCATGCTGAACAATGCCAGCAATGTTCTGGCGCTTGCTGCTCTTGATCTTGCACCGAATCTTTTGTTTATAGGTCTGGTAATTGCCGCTCTGGTCTTGTCACTGCTGCCGCGTCAAATTTTGTTAGTCATTACGGCGATTGGCGTACTGGCATCTCTGATCTTGGCAAATGTGATGGGAACTGCGCTACCTGCATGGCAAGTCACGCCAGTTGAATTCTCGGAATGGGGCAATGCCACCGTATTGGCACTGGTTGCAAGTGGCCTAGGCATGGGCTTGTACTGGCAGTCTAGCCTGAGTGCTGTACAACAGCAGGATGTCGCCAGCAAGACGGTCTTGCCGATCTGGATCGCACAATTGCTTGCTGTGATTGTATTTGCCTTCTTTGCTGTACAAGCACAAATCCCTGCATTTACGTTGGTGGCCGCGATTGTAGCGACTGCTGCATTCATCCTGCAGATGGCACGAGAGCAGTTACAGCAACGTCAGCTTCACCCTGCGATTCAATGGGCGATTATGGCTGTCGTCACCCTGATCTGGGCCATTCCAAATGTGACACCAATGTTCAACGTAGTCTTACTGCTTTGGGGCTTATTGATTTGTTTGATTTATGCGCTCTTTGCGGGCTGGATCATGAAGATCAGCCATTTACGTAAATCAATGAATTTTAGCTCTGAAGGGTTCTATAACCTGTGGCGTATTGCTGTCCGTGTGGTATTGCCTGTTTCGATTATCGTGGCGATGGTCGCTGTTCTAGGACAACTGTTCTGATGAATAATGCACTGATCTGGGTGGTCTACGCGACTCCGGAGCAACAGTTTCATCTGGCTGTGCCATTTCAGCCCGGCATGACAGCATTGGATGCCATCCAGCAAAGTGGCATAGCAGAGCAGGTTACCCTACCTGAACCCTTGTCTTTGGGCATCTTTGGTGTACGCTTGCAAGATCATCAGCAGCCACTTGCAGCAGGTGATCGAGTCGAAATTTACCGAGCACTGACTATCAATCCTAAAGATATCCGACGTAAACGTGCCGAGAAAAATCCGGTGGGTCGTTATGCCAGAGGCAATCTTTTAAGAAAGCTGAAACCATCTTCCGAATAGAAAGCGGCTTGAATGAGCATTAGTTTCAATGATCTGCTCAATCAATCGACTTAATCAAAAAAGCCCCTGATGATTCAGGGGCTTTTTCATGAGAAAGCGACTATAGTGGAGGCGCATTTAAAATTGCTTCTTTTGAACCTGGTAAGCCGGGTTGAGATTCTGGAATGGTTTCCAGACCTTCAACACGTTCCACGATACCAGACTGGTTAAAGTAAATTTTCAAATGCTGGCCTTGGGCTGCCGGGATCTTGGCTTTTTTAGCGTAGGTTCCTGGGGTATAGTTATAGATGTAGTCCCAGCGTAAAGGATTCAGCGGATCGCTTACCGTTGGACTGCCCAGTAAGAAACGCACCTGTTGATGGCTCATTCCCACTTGAATTTTAGCGGCTTGAGCTTGGGTTAAAGGGGTTCCTTGTGGAATATCTACTTTATAAACACCTAATGTCGAACAGCCGACGAGCAAGGAAGTGACGAATAACGTCAACATGATTTTTTGCATTTTGCTAAACTATCCCAAATTAATTATGATGCATTTGATCCAAGGATAGATCATACTGCATCTAAAGTTTGTTGCATATTCCAACTTTGATTTTGTTGAGAGACCTTTTTACATGACTATTTCAAACCAAGATTTACGAAAAGCTGGACTGAAAGTTACCCTTCCACGAATTAAAATATTAGAATTACTAGAAAATTCAAGACAACATCATTTAAGTGCGGAAGATATTTACAAGACTTTACTCGATCAGGGTGAAGATGTAGGTTTAGCAACTGTGTATCGTGTGTTAACACAGTTTGAAGCCGCGGGTATTATTGAGCGTCATAATTTTGAAAACAATCATTCCGTTTTCGAGATCATGCAGGAAGATCACCACGATCACCTGGTCTGTTTGAATTGCAGCAAAGTCGTTGAATTCATCAATGATACGATTGAAAAAGAGCAGCATGATGTTGCTGAAAAATTTGGTTTTGAATTAACCGGTCACTCTCTGAATCTGTATGGCTACTGCGATGCGCCGGCCTGTCAGGAAGTGTTTCGTAAAAAATAATTTGCGCTCCGGTTGAAACAAAAAAAACAGGCTTCGATTGAAGCCTGTTTTTTTATGTGTTCAATCTGATCAGGACTGGCCATCAAAGGTGATATTGGAATGTGCACGTAATAAATGACTGCCGCCTTCTTCTGCCAGTTTGATTTGCAGACGTAAGTCATTGGGTGAATCCGCATGTTTCAGCGCATCTTTATAGCTGATCTGCTTGGCCTTATACAGGTCATACAGTGCCTGGTCGAAGGTTTGCATGCCCAGTTCACGGGAACGCTTCATCAGGTCCTTGATCTCATGCACATCACCTTTACGGATCAGGTCAGCAATCAGGGGGGAGTTAATCAGAATCTCAATCGCGGCACGACGACCATTGCCATCGATGGTTGGGATCAGTTGCTGTGCCACAATGGCTTTCATGTTCAGTGACAAGTCCATGAACAGCTGGTTATGCCGGTCTGCTTCAAAGAAATGAATGATCCGGTCAATGGCCTGGTTGGCGTTGTTGGCATGCAGGGTCGCAAAGACCAGATGACCAGTTTCGGCAAAGGCAATCGCATAATCCATGGTTTCACGCGAACGAATCTCACCAATCAGAATCACGTCCGGCGCCTGACGTAAGGTGTTTTTCAGGGCAATTTCAAAGGAATCGGTATCAATCCCGACTTCACGCTGGGTGATGATACAGCCTTTATGCTGGTGAATGAATTCAATCGGATCTTCAATGGTAATGATATGACCTTTGGAATTTTCATTGCGATAACCGACCAGCGAGGCCAGCGAAGTTGATTTACCGGTACCGGTTGCCCCGACAAAAATAATGATGCCGCGTTTGGTCATCGCCAGTTCTTTTAGAATCGGCGGTAATTTGAGTTCATCCATGGTCGGAATCACGGTTTCAATCCGACGCAAAACCATACCCGGCTGATCACGCTGCTGAAAGGCACTGACACGGAAGCGGGCACTTTTATCCGGTGTACTGATGGCAAAGTTACATTCACGCGTGTCTGCAAATTCTTTACGCTGCTTGTCGCTCATGATGGAGTGAAGCAGTTGCCCCACTGCCGCGCCGGGTAATTTTATCGAACCAATCGGTAAAATCTGCCCATTAATTTTGATTGAAGGTTCGACATCGGCTGTAATGAACAGATCCGATGCTTTTTTCTCCACCATATAATCGAGTAAGCCGTTAAAATCCATGTATAAAAACCCCAATACAATTAATTTTTCTTATAAGAATGCTTCTGGCTGTTTGGCTGCAGTACGTGCCACTTGCGGGCTGATGAGACCTTTAGATACCAGGGTTTTCAGGGTCTGATCCAGTGTGGTCATGCCATAGTTGGCACCGGTCTGAATCGCAGAATACATTTGTGCGACTTTATTTTCACGAATCAGGTTACGGATTGCAGGAATACCAATCATGATCTCATGTGCCGCAACACGTCCGCCGCCATTTTTCTTCAGCAAGGCCTGTGAAACCACAGCCTGCAATGATTCCGATAACATGGCACGAACCATATCTTTTTCTTCGGCAGGAAATACGTCAATCACACGGTCAATGGTTTTGGCCGCAGAGGTGGTATGCAGGGTGCCAAACACCAGGTGACCAGTTTCTGCCGCAGTTAAGGCCAGACGGATGGTTTCAAGGTCACGCATCTCACCAACCAGAATAATATCCGGGTCTTCACGCAGTGCGGAACGCAGGGCTTCATTAAAGCCGTGCGTATCACGATGCACTTCACGCTGGTTGATCAGGCATTTCTTGGATTGATGCACAAATTCGATTGGATCTTCGACGGTCAGAATATGGTCATAGCGGTTGTCGTTAATATAATCCAGCATCGCCGCCAAGGTGGTTGATTTACCCGAACCGGTTGGCCCTGTGACCAGTACCAGACCACGCGGATATTCACAGATATCTTTAAAAATCTGTCCCATGCCCAGATCTTCAAGGGTCAGAACTTTGGATGGAATGGTACGGAATACTGCACCGGCACCACGGTTCTGGTTAAATGCGTTGACACGGAAACGGGCCACACCGGGTACTTCAAAAGAAAAGTCAGTTTCCAGATTTTCTTCAAAATCACGGCGCTGTTTATCGTTCATGATGTCATAAACAAGTTTATGTACTTCTTTATGTTCTAATGCTGGCAGGTTGATACGACGAACTTCCCCATCGACACGAATCATTGGCGGTAAGCCTGCAGACAAGTGTAAATCCGACGCACCATTTTTAGCAGAAAATGCCAACAATTCTGTGATATCCATAAGGTCCCCGAGTTCATTAAAATGTTAATTATTTTGATAGAATAATAAGGCTTTCCCACAGCTTAACCAACCCTTAGTTTATGGGCAAGGGAAAAAAAGATGAATGAAATGAGAACCCCATCAATGAATATGTTGCAACAGTCACGAAATCAGGTTTTAGCGCAAATTGAAACAGCCTGTGCTCAGGCCGGTCGTGAGCCAGATTCGGTGCAACTGCTGGCCGTTTCCAAGACCCAGCCGAGTGCAGTACTGGCTGATATGTATCAGGCGGGACAACGTGCCTTTGGCGAAAACTATTTGCAGGAAGCGCTAGAGAAAATTACGGCTCTAAAAGACTTGGAAATTGAATGGCATTTTATTGGCCATGTACAGCGTAACAAGACCAAGCATCTGGCAGAAAATTTTGCCTGGGTGCATGGGGTGGATCGTTTGATTATTGCCGAGCGTTTATCCAATCAGCGTAGAGAAGATCAGCTCGCGCTGAATATCTGTCTTCAGGTCAATATTGATGCTCAGGATACGAAAGATGGTTGCCAACCGGAAGAAGTTACTGATTTAGTTAGACAAATCAGCCAACTGCCAAATGTGCGCTTACGTGGCTTGATGGTGATTCCAGCGCAGGGGAATCCTCAAGCTTTCATCGAGGCTAAAGCTTTATTTGATAGGGTGAAAGCTCAGCATGCGCATCCTGAAGATTGGGATACCTTAAGTATGGGCATGTCGGCCGATATGCAGGCTGCAATTGCTGCCGGTTCCAGCATGGTGCGTGTCGGCACGGCATTATTTGGTGCACGTCCTCAAAAGGATTAACAGGCGTTGTCGGGTTATTTTGAAAAAGTATGATTAAGCGTTATTCGATAACGCTTTTTTTCTTTGTGGCTCCAGCCATTTTGCCATGAGCCAGGCAAAGACAATCAGGCTGCCCATACTGCCGAGCAAGGCTAAAACAGCGCCGCCCAGACCATAAGCCAAGGTTGCCGGAACACAGCCCAGAATAAACAGCAGCAAAGGGAAATGGGTTACATACAAGGTATAGGAAAAATCAGCGGATTGTACCCAGACCGGATTGTAGTGACTGCGCTGCTGCTGGAGTTGTACCAGCCAGCAGCTAAATGCTAGGCCGATACAGAAATTAAAGAGAGTAAAATTTGCAGCGCGATATTGTCGGGCTTGATCGACGATATGAAACTGGTAAGCATCAATGCAGGCGATTAGAAATGCCAAGCCAAATAACCCCAGTTTAAGCACTTGTAACCGGTTTAGAAAATGTCGCTGGATATGACGAAATGAACAGGCAAAGGCCATCAGCCAGACCAGAAAATAAATAAAAAACTGAATATTCAGGATGGATAAAACGATTAAAACACTAAAAAAGCCGATTTTGGCTATTTCTGAATCTTTGAAAAAAGGCAGAAATCCGGCCAAGACATAGAACCAGACTTCATAACTCAGGCTCCAGAGCGGGGCATTGGCTGAAACTGTAGGCGTGATGAAGCCATTCAAAAACAGCAGAGCGCCAATAAAATCACCTGAATCGAGACCATAGTCAGACCGGATCATCATGCCAAAACTGTTTTGAAAGGCATGGCTTTGAGTGGCAAAGAGTAGTGGTGCCAACAGATACAACAACAGGCTCAGAGCCATGGCAAACAGAAAGGGTGGCAAAATCCTGCGATAACGCTGTTGGGTATAACGGCGCAGATTGAACTGACCATGCTGATGAATATTGTGCTGGATCGAATAGCCAATCAGATAACCACTCAGAACAAAGAAAATCATGACCGCGGCCTGACCAAGCAGGCGCACCCATGAATACAGGCTGAGGTCAAAAGGGGCGATAAAGGCCTGAAAGCAATGCGTGAACAGTACAACAATGGCACTGATGCCCCGTAGGCTCTCGAGCTGTAAGCTGAAATAGGGCGAGAGCTTGTCTGGGGCAGGGTGCATCATTGTCAACCTATAATCTGAATGGTACTGGCGCCAGCACCGACTGGCTTGACCTGAATCTGTACTGGAATCCGTTCATGCATTTCCTGCACATGCGAGATTAAGACCACTTTACGACCCTGACTTTGTAAATGATCCAGTGCATTCATCACCATATGTAATGAGGCTGGATCTAAAGTACCAAAGCCTTCATCAATAAATAGCGATTCCAGTTTCATCGAACCGGAAGCCATATTGGCAATCGCCAGTGCCAAGGCCAGAGAAACCAGAAAGGTTTCTCCGCCAGATAAAGACAAGACCGGACGTACTTCGCTGTTCATGTCCAGATCAATAATCGCCAGACTCAGGCTGTCTGGAATACGGTGCAACTGATAGCGCGGTGCCAGCGGTTGCAGTTGTTGGTTGGCGTATTCCACCAAGATATCCAGATGATGTTCCTGAGCAATTTTCTGGAACTTGGTACCTTCCTTATGTCCGATTAAATCGTAGATACGGCCCCAGCGATATTCTTCGGCTTTGACCTGTTCAATCTGTTGCTGATATTTGGCATAGGTATTTTGATTATTGGCATTCATACGCAGTTTGGTATCAATCTCATTGAAGCTGTTTTGTTGCTCGGTTTTTTCCTGTGCCAAACTATTTAAATGTGCTTCCACTTCCTCAAAAGCAAGTTCAGGCTGTTGCTGGAGATGCTTCTGGTATTGATCTTCCAGCGTTTGCCAGGCAATTTTGGCATTTTCCAGTGCTTGATGTTGTGCCTGTAATTGCTGCCGGATTTGCTGATGTTCACTCAGACCAATGGTCAGACATTGTTGGATCAGTTCCGCATTAAAATGTCGATGCAGATTTTGCCATGTACGGATGGCCTGATCAGATTGTGCCTGCTGTTGAGTTAGCTGTTGCATTTGGGTCAGCAAAGCCTGTTGTTTAAGTAAAGCCTGATGCAAAGCTTGCTCATGCTGTTCATATACCTGGCGTTGTGCTTGAAGCTGGCTATTAAGCGCTTTTAACTGGGTATCCAGTTGCTGTCGCCATTCTGCTGCCAGCTTATAGGTCTGACCGGCATGTTGTTCGGTCAGCTGATTGAGTTGCTGACGTAAGTCTTTGCCTTGTTCAAGCAAATAATGGGTCTCGGCCTGTATTTGCGTATGCCGCTGCTCATGCATCTGTAGTTGCTGTTGAGCCTGATTCAGTTGCTGCTTGAAACCTTGTAGCTCCTGTTCCGCAGTTTTGACTTGATTGACAAGATGTAATCGCTGCTGCAAATGTTGTTGCAGCTGGGTACAGGCAGCAGGCGCATTCTTGTGCCAAGCGAGCTGCTGTGCTTCGGGCAGTACTGTAAGAACTGGCTCAATCAGTTGATCCAGTTGCAGCATTTTTTGCAGACTCAGTTGCAAGCTGTCGAGTTGCTGTTGCTGTTGTCGCCAGTTTTGCCAAGTCTGTTGCAGGATTTTGAACTGTTCGTTTGCCTGAGTGTGTTGCTGTTGCCACTGGCCAAGCTGTGTTTGCAGGGGATGGAGCAACTGGGCTGAATGATCAGGATTGGCTGGCTCAAGTCCTAACTCTTTTAAGTTTTGTTGTAATGTCTGGTGCTGTTCATTCAGTATCCGTTCAATGTGGATTAAACGCTGTTGTTTTTGCTCAAGGAGCATCTTGATTTTGGATTGTTGAATCTGGGTTGCTTTTAAATCATCTTTAAGCTGATTCAGTTGTTGTTGTGCCTGTTGCAGCTGTTGATCTTGCAGCTGGTTTAGCGCTGTGTCTAATAATGCTTGATGTTGGACAAACGGATGCTGTTGGCTGCCACAGACCATACAGGCTTCATCAGGTTTGAGCTGCGCGCGCAGTTCCTGCACGCTTTGGGTTTGCAGCAGGCGCTGTTGCTGCAGCATATTTTGTAGTTGTTCAAATTCCTGTTCGGTGTTGCTGACTATTTGCTGCAGTTGAATTTCCGTATGTTCAAGCTGGGTTAATTCTGTCTGTGCATGCGCTACGTCTTGTTTGAGTTGCTGTTGTTCGGCTTCCTGTTCCGCTAGACGTGCCACGTGCTGGATCAAGCCTTCCAGTTTAAGCAGTTGAGTCGTGCTCTGTTGCTGTACAGTCTGCTGCTGCTGAAGCTGTTGTTCCAATTGGGCTTGATTGCCAAATTGTTGCTGCAAACTTTCGATTTGTTGAGCCAGCTGCTGCCGGGAATGTTCCAGTTCAGTACGCGATTGAGAGAGTACTGCCGGCGCCTGTTGCTGCATCTGTTGATACAGCTTTTGATAGTCTTGCAGTCGTTGCAGTGTACTTTGTGGTTCCAGATCAAACACGGCAAGATCAGCCTGCTGTTCAAGTTGCGTCAGGCGTTGCTGTTGCTGCTCGGCAGCAGATGCGAGTTGCTGTTTCGATGATTCAATCTGTTGTTGCAAGGGTTGGATATACTGCTGTGCATAGTCCAATAAATCTGCTGATTTTTTCTTATAGTCATTGCCGACCAGATGCATCTCATGATCCAGTTTTAGACCTTGTTCCAGATGCGGCTGCATGGCATGCATATGTTGAACATGGGCTTGTTGCTGTTGCTGGATCTGAGCAAGTTGCGCAAATTCAGCATCACGTTGCTGTTGCACCTGTTGTAGCTGCTGTTCGAATGATTGTTGTTGTATCGCAAGCTGCTGTTGCTGCGTGAGCATTTGATTCTGCTGAATAAACTGTTCGCGAATGCCCTGAAACTCATCCAAATGAACCAGCAACTGCTTTTGTGCGGTCAGCTTCTGATCGGCATCCAGCTGTACATCGTAAATTTCTTTTTTGGCCTGAATTTCAGTATATAAAGCATGTTTCTGCCGATGCCATTTTAGGTCATTTTCTAGTAATTTTTCACTCTGGTTAAAATGCTCAAGTATCTGGTTTAAGGCAGTATGTTGCTGTTGCAGCTGGGCAATATCGTCTTCGGATAATAATTCCAGATGACCGAGCCAGTTTTCCAGTTCATGGCGCTTTTGTCGAACCTGACTATGCTTTTCCGCTGCTTTTTTACTGACCTCACTGAAAATCTGCGAATTGGTTAGATATTCCAGCAAGTCTGCACGTTCATGATCTTTGGCTTTTAAAAATGCGCCAACTTCCGACTGCGCCAGCAGAACCGCGCGGGTAAATTGCTCAAAGCTCAGGCCCAGCAGTTTTTCAATTAAGGGGGTAACTTCAGATATTTTTTGCGTTAGCGTCGTATCATCATCGATGCACTTGATAAAACGATCTACTTTTAGATTGCCATCGACTTTCTGACGTGCTCGGCGAATTTCCCAGCGTGCTGTATAGCGTTTGCTATCCAGTGCAATAAACTCCAGCTCGGCAAAACCATGCACACAGCCACGGCGTAGAATATTCTTGGAATCTTTAATCGAAACATCCTGACCGCCGGCATCTTTCAGGCTACCGGTCGCACCTTTTAGGCGCGGAATTTCGTTATAGAGCGCCAGACACATGGCATCGAGCAGGGTCGATTTACCAGCTCCGGTTTTTCCAGTGATTGCAATCAGGCCGGCATGTGTTAAAGGACTGGATTCAAAATCAATATGATGGGTGCCGGTGAGGGAGGCCAGGTTGTTGAGACTCAAACGTAAAATTTTCATGGCCGATCCTAGGCTTGTTGTTTCTGAGCAAGTTCGTGCTGGGCTTCAACCAGAAGTTGCTGAAAATCCTGTTGTACAGAATGATCATGTTCATAGCCCATTTTTTTCCAGATATTCAAAAACAGCGATTCCGGCGTCGGTGGTGCCAGATCAATTTTCGAATCTCCTTGCGTATGTTCGGCCTGTTGCTGATAAATCCGGCTGATGCGCAGCAAGCGGTAACGGTTGGCGGGTAAAGCCAGTTCAATTTGCTGGCGTAAATCGACTGGTGGCGGCGCATCGGTGGTGTATTCTATTTCCAGAAAATGTCGTGCCGACAGTTGTTCGATTTCTCCGGCAGGCAAGGCCTGAAGTTTAGCAATTAAATCTTCCAGCTTTTCCCGAATCCGGCACAGCTCGACGGTGCGTGGCACTTTTAGAACATCGTATTGAAAGCGCTGTTCCGGGCTTTGCTCAGGATCAATTCTGACCTCAACCACCTGATGTTGATAGTTGATTTCACTAAATGACAGCGGAATCGGTGAGCCACTATAACGGATATGCGGCTGACCAACTTTTTGTGGTTTATGCAGATGACCGAGTGCGACATAATCAATCACTTCATCAAACAGCGCCGTCGAGAGCGCTTCTTCATTACCGACAATAATTGGCCGTTCCGAGTCGGAAGTTTCGCCACCTTGCATATGTGCATGCGACATTAAAATCAGGGCTTGATGCGGCTGTTTACGGGCCTTGGCTTCGGCAATCAGTTGTTGATGCAGATAGCTAATCGCATTCTGGCTATTGCTGGTATGTTCATTCAGCCCCGTAATTTCGGCACTGCGTAAATAGGGCAGGGTCAGACACCAGGCGATAATATTTTTATCCTGATCATAAATCGGAATCAGCAAGCGATCCAGATTCAGGGTGTTTTCTGCGGTTCGGCCCACAATTCCCACAGCTTTGGCATTGAATTTAGACAGAAAAGGTTCAACCTGCTCAATCCGGTAACCGGAATCATGATTACCGGCAATCATCAAAGTCTGCATATGCGGCGCCAGATCATGTGCATCGGCCAGAAACTGATACAGTTGCTTTTGCGCACTTGAGGCTGGATTGATCACATCAAAAATATCACCGGCAATCAACAAAGCATGCGGCTGTTTTGTTTTAATTTGATCGAGCAACCAAGTCAAAAACTGGGCATGTTCAAATTCACGGTCATGGTTATGGAAAAATTGCCCCAGATGCCAATCGGAAGTGTGAAGAAAATGAACTGCCATGTAGATGAACCCTGAAATGTCTGCCTTGCTACTATAGGAAAAAGCTGAGGGAAAAATCTACTTAAAAAAGATATTTCAGCGAATTGTTGCTGATGTCAGGCTGAATTTATTTTAATCAGTAGGCAAAATGGCAGGATAGTCATGTCTAAATCACCCAGTCTTGAACAGTCATGCAATTCATCAGGCTGAAAAATCGGAATTTTAAAAAATAAAAACCGACGATTCGAGTGATGTGAAATCGTCGGTCAAATTTGTGTTACATGAAGATTTTGGCTGCTATTCAAAATTTCCCTGTACACTGGACTTATTGCTTTAGCTCTAAGGTCAGCAAAAATTCGTGGATGCCAGTCCAAATTTTTGTACCTTGTACCCTATATAACGTCACCTTCTGGCCGATGGTTGACAATAAAATGAAAAAAAACCTGTTTTTTTTTATACTAGCTTGATGAATGTCACTGAGTGATTCTTATGTTGCCTTTAACCCGTTATTTTATCTGGTTTTTTATTATCTGCTTTATTTTTACCTGCATTTGCGGGGTGCTGGCAGCACTGATGCCAACGGGGATGGGCGCCGTACTGACGATTGTTCCTTATCTGGTGGCCATGATCTGGATCTTATTTAAGTTTTTAAAACAGCAAAAACGTGCCCCAACGCAGTCGGAACGTAAAAAATTCACCTTGGGGTTTAGCCTGATCTATTGGGGCTATAACCTGCTATTTCTGTTACTTGGTATTCTGATTGCCACGCGCTCTAATCCAAATGCCTGGCAGGACTTTTTGCTATATCTACAGCAGCCACAATTTATAAGTATTGTGCTGATCATGTTCTTGCTGATCGCGATTCCGTTGTATCTATTGACTTACTGGTTCTATGGCAAGCAGGCACAGCGTATGGCAGATCAAATGTTTGGCAATTCGCCGCAGGCCTGATAGGTAGGTGGCTTTATGACGATTGATCTTGATAGATTGATCGCATCAGGCTGGATACAAATTCACCACGACAAAGAGGGCATTGATTGAAAAATCCCAGAATAAGTTGCGTATAATTTAAATAGAAAAAATAACAGGGCTAAGAATGACTTATGGATAAACCTGTAGTGCTGGTGACCGGAGCGAGTGGTTTTATTGGCAGTCATCTGGTGCGTTTTTTATTGGAACGTGATTATCGGGTGATTGGGCTGACCCGCCGCAAGAATCAATCTGAACCGCATCCAGATTTTCACTGGATTAACCAGCTGGATGAATTAAAACAGCCTCAGATTGATTATGTGATTAATCTGGCTGGCGAAAGCATCGGTCAGGGACGCTGGACGGCAGCGCGTAAAAAGAAATTGTTGGATAGCCGTTTAGACACCACCAAACAGTTATTTGACTATTTAGAAAAATACCAGATCAAACCGAAACGGATTATTTCGACCTCGGCCGTTGGTTATTATGGTATTGACCCGAGCGAGCGTTGGGAGCAGGTCTGTACGGAACAAAGCCCGCCACAAGATATTTTTATGTCTGAGCTCTGTGCGAAGTGGGAACAACTGGCTTTGTCCTATAGCAGTCAGAACACCAAAATTGTTCGCTTTGCTGTGGTCTTTGGCAAAGGTGGTGGAATTCTGCCGCAGATGTTATTGCCGATTAAACTGAATCTGTTCGGGCGGATTGGTCATGGGCGTCAGCCAGTCACTTGGGTGCATTTAGAAGATGTATTGCGTGCGATTGAATTCTTGATGCTTGAAACGACGACCGGGCAGATTTTTAATGTGGTTGCCCCGGAAAAAGTCAGTCAGGCACAGTTTGCCCGGACTGCTGCACAGCTACTGAAGCGCAAACCTTTACTGCCACTGCCAGCATGCAGCTTGAAAATGATGCTGGGAGAACAATCGCAACTGGTTTTAAACGGTCAGTATGTACAGCCTCAAGCTTTACAGGATGCGGGATTTCAGTTTGATTATCCAACCTTGAAAGAAGCGCTGCATAATATCCTAAAGCACTAAGCGACCTGGCTCCAATAGATGGGCCGGAGCATAGGGCTGTGGATCTACAATGGTCGGCGTTTGTTCAAGCATCAATTGAGCAAGTAGCTTGCCTGAGGCTGGGGCCATGCATAAGCCATTGCGGAAATGGCCAAAATTGGCCCAGGCATTTTGCAATTCGGGGATTTTGCCAATATAGGGAATACCATCGGGTGAGCTGGGTCTTAATCCGGCCCATTGCTTGACCAGCGGAAAATCCGCCAGTTCCGGCACCATCTCCAGACAAGCCTGTAGAATATCTTGCCGGATTTCAGCAGAAGGCGAGGTGTCAAAACCGACCTGACGCATACTGGAACCACATACAACATGTCCGTCGCGCCGTGGAATCAGATACATGACCTTGTTCATGCACATGCTCGGTAGCCAGTTTTCTGGGGTTTTAAACAGCAGCATTTGTCCTTGCACCGGTTGCACCGGAATTTCACAGCCAAGCTGTTCTGACCAGCCTGCAGACCATGCGCCTGTGGCGATTACAAACTGATCTGCCTGAAAGTGTTGACCACTTTCACTGGACACACTCGTTACCCAGCCTTGCTGAATATTGAGCTGAGTGATTTTACAGTGCTCTTGCCAGGTGACATGCGGATGCTGTTTTAAATAGCTGATGACCGACTGTAATAGTCGCGGATTGCGGATATTGGCCAGTTCCGGAAAGTAAATCGCCTGTTGGAACTTGTGCTGATCAATTCGGGGATTGATTTGTTGTAGCTGAGCCTGATCAAGCAATTCGGCCTGTTGCTGAGGGTCCTGATATTTTTCCGCATAGCGCAAGCCAAGCTCAAAATCATCTTCATCAAAAATCAGCATACCACTTTCATGAATCTGGAAATCGATACCGGTCACTGGCTGCAGTTTTTGATTCCAGTCCTGATAGAGCGGTTTGGCATGCCGGGCCAACGTATTGACTGCAGCGGGGTAGCGCCAGGGATACATCGGAGAAAGAATCCCGCCTCCGGCCCAGGACGCAGCCTTCCCGGCAACTTGCTGATCAAAAATCGTGACAGAACATCCCTGTTCAAGCAGTTCCAGCGCCGACATCAACCCGGTGATGCCAGCGCCGATAATGGCGATATGCATTGCGCCGAAATCCTTTTACTTCATGTCTTTCAGTTTAAGCGCAGCTTCTTCGGCAAAGTAAGTCCAGATGCCATCGGCACCGGCGCGGCGGCAGCTCATCAGCGATTCAATAATCACGCTGTCAGATAACCAGCCATTTTGAATGGCAGCGGCCAGCATCGCATATTCACCACTGACCTGATAGACAAAGGTTGGTACACCAAAAGTGTCTTTAACTTCACGGACGATATCCAGATAAGGCATGCCCGGTTTGACAATCACCATGTCTGCGCCTTCCTGAATATCCAGCGCAATTTCATGCAGTGCTTCGGCACGGTTACCGACATCCATCTGGTAATTGTATTTATTGCCGCCTTTTAAATTGCTGGCAGAACCGACTGCATCACGGAATGGGCCATAGAAGCTGGATGCATATTTGGCTGAATAAGCCATGATTGAGGTATAAATATGCCCATTTTGTTCAAAGGCCTGACGAATTGCACCGATCCGGCCATCCATCATGTCACTTGGGGCAAATACATCTGCGCCTGCTTCGGCATGGCTTAAGCCCTGTTTAATCAGACATTCGACCGTTTCATCATTTAAGACATAACCGGTCTCATCAATAATGCCATCCTGACCATGCGTGGTATAGGGGTCGAGTGCACCATCAGTAATCAGCACCATTTCTGGCAGTTCTTTTTTTAATAAACGCAAAGTGCGTTGGACCAGACCATCTTCGCGCCAAGCCGCTTCGGCGGTCAGGCTTTTATCTTCTTGTGGTGTGACTGGAAACAGTGCCAGTTTGTTGACGCCCAGTTCCAGCAGACGCTCTGATTTTTTTAACAGCAAGTCTGCTGACAGGCGCTGGATATTCGGCATACTGGGAATATCTTGGCTCTGGTTTTGTCCCGGCAGTACAAATACTGGATAAATCAGGTGATCTGCACTGAGATGCGTTTCACGTACCATAGAACGTAAATGCTCATTTTTACGAATACGACGCATGCGAGTTGCAGGAAACGCGGGACGATTGAACGTATAGGTCATAAAAATCTCAGCAATCAGTATTAAACTAGGCACCTATTGTAGCCCTAACTGAACTTTTTGGGCATAAATTAGCGGTTTTTTATTGCGGTGGATTTGAGCAGAGTGATGACTAAGACAGAGAAAAGCTGGACAGGTAATATACACTTGGGGGCAAAGGTGGATATTGATGTGGTCTTAAATCAGTTGGTACATGCTTTTAATAGCTCTCCTTTTTTTAAGCATAATGGTATGAGCATGCGGGTGGTGGAAGGCCAGATCGAAGCCTATGTCGAAATGCAGGATTTTATGATTGGTAATGTCGCGTTTCAAATTTTGCATGGCGGTCTTGCGGCCACGGTACTCGATAGTGTCGGTGGAATTGTAGCGATGGGGGAGTTATATAAAAAAGCCGAACCTGAAACCATTGCCGACACCATTAAAAAAGTCTCGCGTTTGGCGACAGTGGATATGCGGGTGGATTATCTGGCACCCGGGCGCGGTAAATATTTTATCGCGCGGGCAGAAACCTTACGTTTGGGGCGTAAGGGCTGCACCATGCGTATGACCATGGTCAATGATGAAGATAAGCCAATTGCTACAGCGATTGCATCTTATGCTTATTGAGGGTAAGAGATAGAAAATAAAAAGCACTGTTTAACAGTGCTTTTTTAGCTTTCGACCTTCAGATTGATACAGGTTATAGATCTGATTTGGCCCGATTTAAGGCCTTCTGCCATTTGGCTAAATGAGCTTCACGCTCATCATTTTGCATTTTTGGTTCAAAGGCACGTTCAAGTTGCCAAGACTGCGAAATTTCCTCCAGACTGGAAAATATTCCGGATTTTAATCCGGCCATGGCGGCTGCCCCCCAAGCGGTAGACTCCAGCATTTTCGGACGCAGCACCGGCACATTGAGAATATCTGCCTGAAACTGCATCAGCATGTCATTGCTACTGGCACCGCCATCGACCCGTAATTCTTTTAAAGGGTGGGCAATATCGGATTGCATTGCACTGAGGACATCCGATACCTGAAAAGCGATTGATTCTAAGGCTGCTCGGGCGATATGCGCTTGAGTCGTACCACGAGACATGCCACAGAGCAGGGCACGCGCTTCACTGTCCCAATGCGGTGCGCCAAGTCCGGTAAAGGCCGGAACCAAAACCACGCCGTCGGTATCCTCAACTTTACAGGCCAGTTTTTCGATATCATTGCTTTTTTGAATAATCCCCAGACCATCACGTAGCCATTGCACTACCGCACCTGCCATAAAGACGCTGCCTTCCAGTGCATAGGTGGTTTGACCCTGCGCTTGCCAGGCAAGGGTAGAAAGCAGTTTATTCTGACTGAGCTGGATGTCTTGACCGGTATTGAACAGCATAAAACAGCCGGTGCCATAGGTGTTTTTTGCGCTCCCCACTTCAAAACAGGATTGACCAAACAGTGCAGATTGCTGATCACCTAGAATACCGGTAATGGGGATATTGGCACCGAGTAAACCTGAAGCGGTGTCAGCGATATAACTATCCGAGGAAATAATTTTTGGTAAGACCGAAGCAGGAATATGAAACAGCTCCAACAGTTCTTCGTCCCAAGTTTGTTGATGCAGATTCATCAGCATGGTACGGGAAGCATTGCTGGCTTCAATCACATGTTCTGCGCCTTGAGTCAGGTTCCAGATCAGCCAGCTATCGATAGTACCAAAAGCGACATGACCCTGTTCAGCCAGTTCACGTACGCCTTCTACATGCTCCAGAAACCAGACCAATTTTCCTGCACTAAAATAAGGATCAATCCGTAGACCGGTTTTTTGCTGAATTTTGGTCATCCAGCCCTGTTCAATCAGCTGGTTACACCAGTCAGACGTTCGACGGTCTTGCCAGACGATGGCCGGCGCGAGCGGTTTACCATTTCTTCGATCCCAAACCACCGTGGTTTCGCGCTGATTGGTCAGACCAATGGCTTTAATATCTTTGGCGAGAATACGCGCCGTAGCAAGCGCTTGCTGTACCACCGCAATCTGCGTGCTCCAGATTTCCTGAGCATCCTGTTCGACCCAACCTGAATGTGGCGTCTGAATATGGGTTTCACGTTGAGCCGTTGCCTGAATTTGTCCATGTTCATTAAAAATAATAGCCCGACTCGATGTGGTTCCTTGATCTAGGGCCAGTAAATAGCTCATAATTTTTCTGTTATTCGGCTTGAAAAGTAAAATATTAGCGCAATAATGTAATTAAGCGCATCAAGTTGTGTAAATGTTTAGAAAATGCATCGTAATTTTTGACATCTATGCTATGATTGCCTTGTACTTTGGGGGTGTTTCTGGCTTCGACGCTGGTGATGAAACTCATAGATGCATGCCGAGAGCGCATTTTCTCTCGTAAATCAAATTTGCATTTTTTAGTCGCAAACGACGAATCATACGCTCTAGCTGCCTAAGGGCAGCTTGTCCGCCTCTCCGAATACTTGTGGTTAGAGAGTCCGACTGAAGCGCACGCACACAAGTCCGTATAAAGCCAAGCCTCGGGGCTTTGTACTAAACTAAGAGGATCGCGATTTGTATCCTGTTCGTCGGGTCACAAAGAGTTAAAACAATAGACGATATCTAAGCATGTAGTATTCTCGAGCGTAATGCTGGCGGACGCGGGTTCAACTCCCGCCACCTCCACCAAAATTCTTTCCGAAGTAATCCATCGGAATCTAAAAAAGCCTTTAAACTCAATGTTTAAAGGCTTTTTTATTGGCTGTATTGTCCGACCCTGTCCTAAGCTGTTTGACCCTATTTTTGCTTTATGAGGGTCAAAATTGGGACAATTTGACCCACTAAATAAGTTTAATTATGTGGGACAAAGATATGTCGCTTACTGATGTGCTGTGTAAAAAAGCATTACCGCAGGAAAAACAGTACCGCCTTTCTGATATTAATGGTCTGTCTTTACGAATCGATCCGAATGGCAAAAAATATTGGTCTATCAGATACACGGAAAATGGACAAAGGAAGTCCAAAGCATTAGGTATCTATCCTGAGCTAAGTTTAAAGCGTGCAAGGGAGATCGCGCTTGATCTGAGATATAAACTCAAAAATACAACTGAGGTCGAGCAGGAGCAGCCTTATTTTAAGGAAGTCGCAGAGGATTGGTTCAATAATCAAAAAGAAACCTGGTCATCCAAACATATTAGTAATGTTCGAGCTTCCTTGGATGAGCTTTATATTGCTCTTGCTAATAAGCGTATTAATCAAATTCAGGCACCTGAGATTCTGCAGATCATTAAAAAGATTGAAGCTAGAGGCTCGCTTGAAATTGCAAAACGAACCTTATCTCGTTGCGGTATGGTCATGAAGTATGCAATTGTACATGGTTATCGTTATGATAATCCGGCAGGTGATCTGGTTTGTGCTCTCAAGAACAAAAGAGTCAAAAACCTGGCTTCGCTTACTGCCTCTGAAATGCCTGAATTTTTAAGAAAGGTAAGAGCATACCCAAGTGATGCTCAAACACATCATGCCATTATTCTGATCATGCTGACAGGCGTTCGGGTTAGTGAATTGCTGCAAGCACGCTGGGAAGAATTTGATCTGGAAGGGCGTAAGTGGGATATCCCTGAAGAGCGGATGAAGAACCGTCTTCCACATCGTGTACCGTTGACGGACATGATGATTGCCGAGCTTCAGTCTTTGAGACTTACCCATAATCAGGAACTGCTATTTCCACATCGTTTAAATAACAAAGAACCTATGCGTAGCGAGTCTATTTTGGCCGTGATCAAGCGTTCGGGCTATGCAGGTCGGATGACCACACATGGTTTTAGATCTCTATTCAGTACTGTCGTAAATGAATCGAATCTGTTTAATCCAGATGCCATTGAGCGCCAGCTTGCTCATGTGCCTCAAAATAGAATTCGCTCGGCCTATAATCGAGCACAGTACTGGGATGAGAGAGTAAGGTTGATGGCGTGGTATGGGGAGCAAGTGAAAGAGTGGGTGGCTCAAACAGCTGAGTTTTGACGTTGCTTACACCTAATAGATTCTTAGATTTATCCTGGTCAAATTTACTCTGAAAGAGCTTAATTGAAGTAAGTAAATTACTTTGAAGACGTGCGTATGCACGTCTTTTTTTTGCCTACTTTTTTAAAAATCTGACATGTCTAAATGAAATTTTAATTGAATTCTGTAGCGTGGGGGGAGCTGTTTAGGAGGGTATTTTAAGAATGAGGAACTCTTTTTTTATCGAATTTTTTATTCAACCAAAGAGATAGAGCTAATTATTTAAAGAAATAATAGAATTAAAATAAAAGGATAAGATATAAAAATATAAGAGATAGAAAAGCATATTTATTTTATGTAGTTAACTAAAATAAGGGTTTTTAAATTATAAAACATGTATTATTTAGAAAATTACAGATCTATTTTATCTATATTTATAACTTTTTAACATCATTCTACGCAAGGGATTAAGTCAGATGATAAAGGACTGGGCAGGCAACGATGATGAATTTTTTAAAAACCTGTTTGCCTACTTAAAGGAGAAATTCTCTACTGAGTTGCCTTCACTGCAGTACATGCAAACAAATACAAAGGTGAGTATTTATCATGAGACCATTGTTGCTTTAGAAGATGTGCATACTGTTTTAAGAAAGATAGAAAATGACTCGTTTTACAAACGGGCTGATTATGAAAAAGCACTAAAGGGGGATGAAAAGAAAGTTCAGGAGATTATCGATTTTTATAAGAAGTTAGCTTTTCTGAATAAAGCAGAATCATCTTTTGCATTTAATGGATTCAATGACCACTATCATTGGGATTCTTTCATCCTTAAGTATTCAGCCTTTGTAAGGCAGAGTGAGTGCAAACTTTATGATGAATTTAAGTCTGCCAGTACATGGGATAAAAAAAGTTTTAGCCCAGACAAAATATTTGGATTTGTGGCTGCTTATAAAAAATTTGCACTGGAATATGAACATACATCTGAATCAATCTTGGAAGATATCTCGAAGCAAAATGAACTCTATAAAATATTGATAGAAAACTATAATGAGTTATTGAGCCAAAATATAAAAATAGGTGTCAGTGTCTTTGATGTTGTTTTGCCGAGCAGGCTCAAGAAAAGAGAAGATGGAAATGGCTATATGTCAACAGATTACCTGCAAGATTTTATTAATCATTTGGAGTTAGTATTCTCAAAAGATAACGGCATATTGATGACGATAAATCATGCGCATATCGTCAGCACTAACAAATTCATCCTATCTTTTTTGCTGATTTATAAGACGAAAAACTATGCTAATCCTCAGGAGGTGTTCGATTATTACAATCGAAAAGTCTCGGATATTGTGGGTCATATTGATAGACCTAATATAACGCTCATTAACCGGCATGAGATGATTAAAAAGGTCTATCCAGATGATCACTTTATAGGAGAGTTGAAGTCACAAAAACAAAAAATAGCGTTTCGCGAAAAGTTTTTGAGATATTTTTTATCTAGTATTTTTTTATTGCAAGCTGATAAGGGAACTGAACTTGAATACCAAGAAAGAAGGTATTCCATTTTTCTTAATGATTTTAGGTACTACAAGGATAAAATTTATCTAGATCCTGCAAGATCAAAGCCTAAAAAGATCTTTGAACCGGCTGGCTATGTTAAGAAGAAAAAATATGATCTGAAAGAGTTGGTTGATGATAATGCTAGTAAAAGATTGAATAAATACTTTACGTTAAAAGGTCTGTCTACCACGGCGATTGAACGAATAAAGTTAATCGAATATCTATATAAACAGCAGGCGATTACTATCATGGTTCGTCCTAGTGTTTTGGATGAGTTGGTAAAGATTGAATGCTTCCTTACTCGATTGATGTATTCTCGTGATTACCATGGATTTACAAGTGAGCAAATCAGAAGAAATTTTGAAGAATCTCGTAAGCTTGCACAGTTACCTCTACTCTTGCAACAGTTAGCCTTACTTTCCTATAGGGGTTGTCTAAAGGAAGGATATGGTGCGCTGATAAATTTGAGAACGGATGCGATTTTTTTTATTGATAAATTCAAAAGCTACTTCCCTAGAGGCCTTTTAATTGAAGATACTAATTCTATAGAAAAGCAACTGCTACTCTATAAAAATGAGGTTCTTAAGCCAACCTTCAAAAAAGAAAAGCAAGCGTGGCGCGATCTTGCAAAAAAAGAAAATTTAATTAACACGTTTCTTCTGCAAGTATTTGATAAAGATTTGAAAGATGTGATAGCTTTCCGGTTTATTTTCGAGGTTGGGGCGTTAAAAAGTAAAGCTGAAGCTAAGCTGTTTGACGAAATGTTTCGCGACTATATTGATAACTTAAAACGTCGTTCTACTGCTGGAGTCTATCTACTTAAACATATAGGTGTTTATATTCCATATGGTCAGTCACATTTTATTGATGCAACTTTACTATTCCAACAAAGTGACGATACTAATCCTAATGATATAAGTGACGCTGTTACGAAGTATTGGAAGAATTATGTTGACAATAAAGATGATCAAATTGAAAAGTATTATAAAAAAGACACAGCTAATAAGACTAACCAATTTGATTTTTTTAGGAATAAAAACCTAAGAGCAAGGGCAGTTTGTGTGATCAAGACAGAACAGTCCCTGAATCAAAGATATGTTGAAATATTTAATAATGATCGGAAAACAAGACGATTATTTATTGAAAGGGTGTCAAAATTCTATGCTTACTGTCCTCTGATTTTAGTTGATGAGCAAGATCTTTTATCCTTTCCAAGGAAGTCTGGTTTTTTAATTTTAGGCAGAAACCGTAAAACCTATGCGAAGAAAGTAGAGGATGCAGCTGAAAATACAAATGGCAATGGTGATGAACAATCTAAAGAAGCAGTAACACCTGATCCTAAAAGCTTACAGGCTACTCACATGCTGAATACAGATCAGAGGGTGGTCTCAATTGAATCTGATGATAATACTTTGCTAGAGGATGAAAATGTCGAAGCCGAGCTATCAATAGATGGAGGGGTGGAAGAACAGGATACTATTGTAGATGATTCTGATGGAGTATTGATACCAGATAAAAGTGAAACCCTTGTAGAGTCAAGCTCTCAGGCTCTCTCTCCTGTAGTGGGGAATTCAGATAATATACAAACAGTGCAAACAGCTACTTCAAATAAAGCACAGTATTTAGTTATGGATCCTAGGAAAAAGCCTAGTTTTGTAAAGCCAAGTGCTGACCAAATTGTAGCTGAAGCAAGAGCGAAAGAAAAAAATAAGGATGTTTAACTTACGCTTCACTTTTCTCTATAAAAAAGGGGGACTCGTAAGATTTTCCTTCTTTGCTATAGAAGTAGAGATTTTCTTTTTAGTCATGCACTTGCTGGCTTATTCAATATGAGAATAGCTGGGATATATATTTAATATTATTAAATACTTAAACAACTTAATAACCTTCATCATCCCCAAATGATGAAGGTGTTTTATTGAGAGAAAAATAACCCACCCGCTTCAAAGTTAAAAAATACAGATCAGTCACTCCTATGGAATTAACCACCATAGGACGACAACGATGAATGAAGCACAAACTTTACTGGCAATTGAAAACCTGATGAAGAAAGTGATGAAAAAAACATATCACTGGCAAGATCTCGAATCTGAGTTGGATGGATTAAGCAAAGATGTCGAATTAATTTCTGACTCAAACAGAATGTACAGACCTTTGATTCAAGCTTACTTTGATTTATTACCTAAACGAATCAAACGTAGCGATGAAGAAATATTCTATCGTCGTGCTGCATTTCAAAGGTTCCAGTCTGAACTTAGAGAGCATCATGAAGAGTTCATTAATGAATTTTGTGAAAATAATAAGGAAAATAAAAAAAGTTTGTTTAAGTACTTTGATGGGCTGGTTGACGACCATTGCAAATTATTGCTTGTACGGGTGGATTTATTTTATCGCACTGGGCGTGACCCAAGTATTGAACGCTTTGCTCAAGATATCAAAAGAATGATTAAGCGGGTTCAAGACAAGGATACGATTTTTAAAGATCAGGTCGGTTATGCCTATCGACTGGAACAAGGAGGAAAGAGTAAGGGGTATCACTGTCATCTCTTGGTGATCTATAACGGCTCATTGCGATATGGTGATAGTTATCTAGGAATGCGTATAGGTGAGATCTGGAAGGAAAAAATTACGGGAGATGATGGTCTGTTTTTCAATTGTAACCAGTCTGATTACAGGCAGTATCATCAGCAGAAAGACCAGTGGGGTCTTGGTTTGCTGGAAAGGTCCGATCTAGCTAAAAGAAGTAAGGCCCAAAAGATGCTCGCTTACTTAGCTGATCCTGAAAAGGATGATCAATATATCCGAGGACCCTTATTGGGTATGCGACAGTTTAGAAAGGGGCAATTAAAGAAAGATCAGCGTAAGCGTAAGAATCGTCGATCCCAAAAAATCATAGATATACATCATCTACATGAACAGTGAATGTTTATTTACACATTCAAAGGCTTATCAGACGGTAAGCCTTTTTTCATTTTAGAGGTATATCTTATGAATATTACATGTCCTTATTGCCATTCCGAAAACGTTAGCCGTGTGATTGACCAGCAGTCCTCCAGTCAGGGCAGCCTGTCTTCCATGACTTGTGCCGGTATTGGTGCCAGCATCTCTAAAAGCCTACCCATGCCGATCTCTCCGTGGATGGGTGGAATTGCAGGGGCAGTCGTCGGTGGATTGATTGATAGTTTCATCCAGCCCTCCCGACCAGTAGCGACACCCGTTCGTTACTTCCACTGTCACCATTGCCAACGCAATTTTGATTAACCCACTTTAGGAGAAAGGATATGGCGCATCAAGTCGAACAAATGGCTTATGTCGGTGATACACCTTGGCATGGCTTGGGTAATCAACTGACACAGAATCAGCCGATTGAAGTTTGGGCACAGCAGGCAGGGATGGATTGGCGGATTGAATCCTCCGATGTTAGCTACATGGCCCAGAATGAACGCGGGCAGAGCATCATCATGCCTTATGAAGAACAGCGAGTGCTGTATCGTTCCGATACTCATGCTCCCTTGTCTGTGGTCAGTCAGCGGTATCAGGAAGTCCAGCCTATGGAAATTTTGGAGTTCTATCGGGATCTAACTGAGCAATCTGGCTTTGAGCTGGAAACCGCGGGTGTACTTAAAGGGGGTAAGAAGTTTTGGGCATTAGCACGTACCGGGCAATCTACGGCACTGAAGGGCAAGGATGTCAGTAATGGTTATATCTTATTGGCAACCGCATGTGACGGTACGTTGGCCACCACAGCACAGTTCACCAATATCCGTGTGGTCTGCAATAACACGCTTGCGATTGCCTTACGCGGACAGAGCAGCAGTGCAGGTGTGGTGAAAGTCCCACACAGTACTAAGTTTGATGCGGACAAGGTCAAACAGCAATTGGGCATTTCAGTTCGTGCATGGGATGAACATATGTATGAGATGAAACAACTGACTCAACGTAAAGTCACTCAAGGCGAAGCGGCTGCCTATTTTGATGCCGTGTTTAACAACACTAGCCTAAGCATTGCAGATCAGGAGGAAAACATCATTCAGTTTTATCGCAATATGGCTACTCCAAATCCAGCCAAAGAAAAGTCTGAACCGAATGGACGCGCTATGACTAAAGTCATGGACATGTTTAATGGACAAGGTCGTGGTGCAGAACTCAGCTCAGCCAAAGATACTGCTTATGGTCTACTGTGCAGTATTACAGAGTTTGCCGATCATGAACGTCGTGCCATGAGTACCGATCATCGTCTCGATTCAGCCTGGTTTGGTGCTGGTGCTGCGTTAAAGCAGCGGGGGCTGGAACAGGCCTTTCGTTTGGTGGCTTAAATACCATTTGAACTCATACTCTCAGAATACTGGTCAAGGATCATCGTGATCCTGCTTCAGTGAACATACTCCCTTTTGCCACATCTCAAGATGTGGCTTTTTTTATGCCGAAAATTTTACAGACCTCACTATTTATAAGGATCAAAGCATGAATCAGATTGCACCGATAAATCCCCCTCAACGAACTCATTTCCCAATTCCGAATGAGATGAATGAATCAAATACCGCAGCTAAACGAACAGCGACAGCCAAACGTTTAGCTAATACCAAAAATATGGATTATCAAGAATGGCTAGAAGTGCGTAAGCAAGGCATTGGCAGTAGTGATGCCGCAACCGCATGTGGATTGAATCCCTACATGTCGATGCTGGAACTATGGATGATCAAAACTGGACGTGCGCAGCAGAATGTTGATGATGACAGCTCAGGCGTTGCACCGTTGTACTGGGGCAAACAGTTAGAGCCATTGGTGGCTGAGTACTACAGTCTGCACACTAATAATAAAGTGAGACGAGTGAATGCCGTGCTTCAGCATCCCGACCCAGACAAAGCCTTTATGTTGGCAAATCTGGATTATGCGGTGGTGGGTAGCGATGACGTCCAGATCCTGGAATGCAAAACAGCTGGGGAACATGGTGCCAGGCTATGGCGAGATGGTGTGCCTTTATACGTGTTGTGTCAGGTGCAACACCAACTTGCGGTAACAGGCAAACAGGCTGCACATGTCTGTGTTCTGATCTGTGGGCATGAAACCAAAATCTTCAAAGTGACACGTTCTGAATCAGTGATTCAACACATCATTCAGGCAGAGCGTTATTTCTGGGAGTGTGTAGAAACGGATACTCCGCCATCAGTCGATGCCAGTGAATCCGCAGCCAAAGCCATTCTGCAACTCTATCCAGCGCATGTACCCTTGACTGTTGAAGATCTCTCGCAAAATGAAAATGCCAATTTGATGTTCGATCAGCTCATCAAAATGAAGCAAGAGATTCAGCATAAGCAGGAACGCTTTGACCAGCTGAAGCATCACATCCAGATGTTGATGAAAGATGCTGAACGAGCCACCTTTGCCAATGGCTCTGTGGTCTGGAAGAAAGCCAAAGACTCTATCAGCCTGAATACCAAGGCATTGCTTCAGCACCAGCCTGAACTCATTGAGCTTTACCCCCTTCAAAAGCCGGGCAGTCGTCGTTTCAATATCTATACCGACTAAGCCTATTTCAGCCCATTCAAATAGCGAGGCGCAAAAACCGCTCCCCGCCCTCCATTCGCTAGGAATAGAGGGCAAACGGTCGCGGCTTTTGTTGCTAGCAACGTTATTCATTCATTTTTAGTTGATTCAATTATTTCGAAACATGCTTCTTACATATCTACGGCTGGTCTGCTAGCAATAATCTATTTCTGTTGATTGGATTTATTGAGTGTCTTTGAAACACGTCTCTTACATAGCAGCGGCAAATCTGTAAGAAAATAAATTTAAGGATATTTTCCATGATTAAAGGTTTAGCGATTACACCACCAGCTCTAGGGCGTATCAGTATTGGTCGGG
This sequence comes from Acinetobacter sp. YH12208, assembly GCF_013418055.1. NCBI lineage: Bacteria > Pseudomonadati > Pseudomonadota > Gammaproteobacteria > Moraxellales > Moraxellaceae > Acinetobacter > Acinetobacter sp. YH12208. The sequence continues at coordinate 28,331 of NZ_VPCT01000012.1, read as the reverse complement.
TAGTAGAAAAGAATGGCAAACGCCTACCGGAAAAAGATGATCAGTTCACCATTACTTCCCAGATCCAAAGCAAAGAGGGATGGGTCAAACATCCATTAGATGAACAGCTTCGAGCCAGTACGCCGAATCAAAAGCTACGCTCAGTCCCCGTCAGAATGATCTTTAATGATCCTGATTTGAACTTACGCGCTGAATACACCTTATTTGACCGACAGACAGGACGGCCAGTCTGTGTCGGCAATGGAGAAACTTGCCAGCGTTTAACTAATCAAGGGGTCGAGCAACATCCCTGTCCATCACCTGATCTATGTCCTCTGGCTCAAGGAGGGAACTGCAAACCTTATGGACGTTTACATGTGAACCTGGATGACTCGGATGAGTTTGGCACCTTCATCTTTAGAACCACGGGCTTTAACAGTATTCGGACTTTGGCTGCACGGCTGAGTTATTACCACGCAGCTTCAGGAGGCTTACTCTCTTGCCTGCCTTTGCAACTGACTTTAAGAGGAAAAAGCACCACACAAAGCTATCGTCAGCCGGTGTATTACGTGGATCTAACTTTAAGGGAAGGGATTAACTTGAATGATGCGATTGCTCAAGCCAGGCAAATTGATGAGCAGAGTAAACAAGCTGGGTTTTATCAGGAGGCTTTGGACTTTACGGCAAGGAAGGGTTTTGCCAATGCGCGATTTGAAACAGATATAGAGGAAGGGTTGGATGTGCTGGAGGAATACTATCCTGAACAAGAACAGAACCGGGCAGTGGAGCAACAAGTTTCGCCTGAAGGGTTTGTACAGGATATTCAGCAGGGATTGCAGCAAAGTGTAAGAGCTGTGAATTAGGCCAAGGTTGTGAAGTATTCAAATTAGTTTTTTACAGAACGTCCTGATTGTTTGAGCGGTAGACAGCTCGCTTAAACAATCTAAGGAGAATCAGTCATGAATACATTTATTGGTCAAACATTTCAAATGAATCAGCTTATCAATATCAAACAAGTTGTATTGTTTACAGGAGTAGGACGTTCAACTATCTATGAAATGATGGATGAAAATTCACCTTATTACGATGCCACATTCCCAAGGAAAGTTAAAATTACTCAAAATCGTATCGGCTGGTCAGCTTATGAGATCCATCAATGGATTGAAAGTAAGTTGGCGAGTCGAGAATAAGGGATGCTCTTAGCTCCCTTATTTTTTTGTTTTCTTGTACACTAAAAATGTCTTTTAGCCTAAGTGTCCGTAATGAAAACAATAGACTACTATAATAAGCATGCAGAAGAATTTACAGCTTCAACGGTTGAAATTGATATGGAAAGCCTATATCCGCCATTTTTAGCTGAGTTGCCCGAGGGTGCTCGGATTCTTGACGTTGGCTGTGGTTCAGGACGAGATACTCTGGCTTTTAAAAATAAAGGCTATCACATTGATGCAATCGACTACTCAGAAGAACTTATCAAAAAGGCAACGGAGCTGACGGGCATTCAAGTCAAGTATCAAAGCTTTTATGAGCTGAGTGAAGTGGCTGTTTATGATGGGATTTGGGCATGTGCCTCATTATTGCACTGTCAGCGTCATCGATTAGCTGAAGTACTGCAAAGATTGCTTCGAGCATTAAAGCCTGGTGGCGTAATCTATATGTCATTTAAATATGGGGATTCAGACCGAGAGAAAGATAGTCGAGAATTTACCGATTTGAATGAACAGCAAGCACAGGAACTATTAGCTCAATTTGATCAGGTCAGCTTGGTTCAACAATGGATTACGGTTGATAAGAGACCTGATCGAGAGGAAGAGTGGTTAAACTTGCTTTGGAAGAAAAATGATTAATTGCAGTCCGACAGCTCAAGAGCAACTTAAATTCCTTAAAAATATCCAACTGATTTTGCAGTCAGGTAGTTTTAGCAGTACCTATAAGTTCGCATTGCTCATTAGCCTGAGTCGATTAGCCATTGAAAAGGGTGAGGATAGTGGCGAGCAATTGGTGCTTGAGTACAGTGACATTGCTGAGAAGTTTATCGAACTGTATTGGAAACAGGCTGTGCCATATACTTTCAATGACGAAGGGCAGCTTATTTTAAATCAGAACAACGGTAAGCAAGCAGCGATTGTAAATCGAATCATTGAGCTAAGGCAGATTTATTCATCTCTTGGATTATTAAGACGAGATTCAGCTGTTTGGTCGAAGTTAGTTAAAGATGTGGCTCGCACTGTAAAAGAGATGCCAGTCCGTTACCTGCAAAACATGAATGGTCAAAATTTTGAGTTTTTATATCAGCTTGATCAATGTGGAAAGCAATTGATCCTTCTGCCTCAAGTCATGTTTTGCTTACGGCAGTTCAGTGAGATTGTTGAAGAACTTTGCCAGAAACGCTGGATTGACTATATCCGTAAGAACAGTACCAATGCGCCTGTTTTGAATCAGTTACCCAACCTTGAGCAATTCATGTTTGAGCCGAATCGAAATCAATTGAATGCTGTGGCGAATGTACTGGTTGAGCTACAAGACTGTAAATGCTTTTACTGTAATAAGCCGATGCGAAAAGGTAAGTATACAGTCGATCATTTTATCCCTTGGTCGATGTATCCATCAGATACAGGGCATAACTTTGTGTTGGCGGATTCCAGTTGTAATTCTAAGAAAAGTAATCTACTTGCATGTGATGAGTTTTTGCATAAGTGGTACGAGCGAAATGAAGATCAAGATTTGATTATTGTGGATAGAATTTCTGTATTGGGATTTCTGACAGATAAAGAGCGGTCGCATAAGGTGGCGGAGTGGGCTTATAGTCAAGGGAAAGAAAATAATTATTTATTGTGGATGGGTTGAATTTATAGGGGGAGAAATGGCACGTTATCAATATGCAAAAAATGAGAATGGCGAAATCGTTAAGGCGGTTGATCTAGTCGGACAAGAAGTAAAGGCTGAATATACTTGTCTTGGTTGTGACAATCTATTAATTGCTAAGGTAAATGGAAAAATCAAGAAGCCCCATTTTGCCCATAAAAATGTACTAGAGTGTAATGGTGAAACTTACTTACACCGATTGGGTAAACGTGCTTTTTTTGAAACTTATCAAAAATGTTTAGTTGAAAATGAACCGTTTTACATTACCTTCCATGTGCCCAAGAAGTGCCAAAAATTTAAAAGAACAATTCGAAAGCACTGTGATCTAGGTTATACGGAGAAACGATTTGATCTAACGAGTTATTTTTCACAAATACAAGTCGAAAAGAAGCATGATCAGTTTATTCCTGATCTTTTGTTGACTCGTCAAACCAATAGTGAGGACAGCATTTATATTGAAATTGCTGTGACTCATTTTCTGAGTGAAAAAAAGGAAAGCTCAGGTAAACGGATTATTGAACTACCATTAGATTGCGAAGAGGATGTTGAAAAAATCTATAAGGCCGATTTACAACAAAATGATGCTCTCTTTATTGGATTCAATCAGGAAAGTGCACCTATAGTTGATTCTGACTGTAAATGTATGCACAAAAGGTATTTCTTATTTATTGTTTGGGATTCTGGCAAAGCTTGGTTAGGCTTGGAATATCTGTCAGATATTAAAGCTAAATTAGCCAAGTACCAAAGTAAAATCGAATATAGCAATATTATTGAAACTGATCTGCAATTTGAAAATTCAAATGTACTGATGGGATATGCCCATGGGGATATGTTCATTTCTCAGTTAAAACTTGCGGTTGAAAAGAAAGTACCCGTGAAGAGCTGCTTTTTATGCAAATATAGCGGAGATAATTATAATTATACCGAGGGATTGCCCATTTACTGTAAAGCTAAAAAAATCGCATGTAATTCAAATCAGGCAGCGGAATGTGATTGGTATCGCTTAGCCTGAAATAATTTAACTTCATTCTGAAAGCTCATAAATTGATCGAATGTTTTCAATTTATTTCGCTATGATTCAACTCAATATTTAAACGAATTTATTTGGTCAGTCATGGCGATTAAAAAAACAGAACTATATTCTTCTCTTTGGGCAAGTTGTGATGAATTACGTGGTGGTATGGATGCGAGTCAATATAAAGACTATGTGCTTACCATGCTGTTCTTAAAGTATATTTCAGATCGTTTTAGCAATGATGACTTTGCCATTATTGAGATCCCCGAAGATGCAACATTCGATAAAATTAGTGCGCTTAAAGGGAATAAAGAAATTGGTGATAAGCTCAATATCATTATTCGAAAAATTGCCGAAGCCAATAACCTGCGTGGTGTAATCGACGTTGCTGACTTCAATGATGAAGACAAGCTAGGCAAAGGCAAAGATATGATTGACCGATTGACCAAGTTAATCGGTCTTTTCGAAGGCTTAAACTTAGCTGATAACCGTGCAGACGGGGATGACTTACTTGGTGATGCGTATGAGTATTTGATGCGCCACTTTGCCACGGAGTCGGGTAAATCAAAAGGACAATTCTATACACCAGCCGAAGTTTCTCGCGTAGTTGCAAAAATCGTGGGGATTAAAAAAGACACACCTAAAAATGCCACGGTTTACGATCCAACCTGTGGTTCAGGCTCATTATTATTAAAAGCATCTGATGAAGCTGAAAGAGGCTTAACCATCTACGGTCAAGAGATGGATAATGCAACATCTGCATTAGCCCGTATGAACATGATTCTACATGGTGATGTGGGTGAAGGTGCCAAAATTACCCAAGGCAATACTTTATCTTCACCTGAATATAAAGATGAAGCTGGTCAGCTGATGAACTTTGATTTTGCTGTTGCCAACCCTCCATTTTCTAGTAAGAACTGGACTAATGGTTTAACACCAAACAGTGACGAATTTGATCGCTTTATATGGGGTGTTCCACCAGAAAAAAATGGTGACTTTGCCTTTTTATTACACATTCTAAAAAGCTTAAAAAGCACAGGTAAAGCCGCTGTTATTTTGCCACATGGTGTTTTATTCCGTGGTAATGCCGAAGCACGTATTCGTGAAAACCTGATTAAGCAAGGCTATATCAAAGGCATTATTGGTTTACCTGCTAACTTGTTCTATGGCACAGGTATTCCTGCTTCAATTATTGTGATTGATAAAGCTGCTGCTAAACCTATTCAGTTTAATGAAGAAGGTGAAGTGACTGAAGGTCAAAGCATCTTCATGATTGATGCAAGTAAAGGCTTTATCAAAGACGGCAACAAGAACCGCTTGCGCCATCAAGATATTCACAAAATTGTAGATGTGTTCAATAAAGAACTTATTATTGAAGGCTACAGCCGTAAAGTTGATATTCATGCCATTGTTGCCAATGAATATAACTTAAATATTCCTCGCTATATTGATTCGAGTGAAGCAGAAGATTTACATGATTTAAGTGCGCATCTTAAAGGTGGTATTCCAAAGCGAGATATTGATGCACTACAACACTATTGGAACGTTTTGCCGAATGTGCGTGCTAGCTTGTTTGAAAAAGATCGTGAAGGTTATGGTCGCTGTTTAGTCGTTGCTAATGAAGTAAAGAAAACCATTCTAGAGCATGCTGAATTTAAAACCTTTGCAGTTGAAAGTTTAAAGCCATTTACAGCGTGGTTTGAACGTAGTGCATTTAAGGCGATTGAAAAAGATCAAAAGCCAAAAGACATCATGCTACGTGTCAGTGAAGATTTGTTGCAAAGTTATGCAGATGTGAAGCTATTGTCTAAATATGACATCTACCAAATCTTTATGGAATATTGGGATGAAGTACTACAGGACGATGTTTCTGTCATTACCCAAGATGATTGGGCAGGTGCAAAGCTTATTCGTAATTTAACTGCTGAAAAGGATAGCAAGTTAAAAGAAGTGCCTGATTTAGTGATTGGGAAAATTAAGTATAAAGCTGAAGTGATTCCACCGCATTTGATTGTGGCAAAGTATTTTGCAACTGAACAAGCAACCCTAGATGCAAAACAAGCAGAGCTAGATATTGCAACGCAAGAGCTGGAAAGCTTTATTGAAGAGCATACAGCCGATGAAGGTTTATTGCTTGAAGCTTTGAATGATAAAGACAAAGTGACTTTGGCAACCGTTAAAGCTCGCTCGAAACTTGCGGTTGATATTGAAGAAAAGCAAATATTGAAAAATGCTCAAAAGTTGTTTGAAGCAGAAGTAGCTTTAAAGAAAAAAGTCAAAGAGTTGCAAGAAGCATTAGACCTTAAAGTATTTACCAAGTACCCGACTTTAACTGATGATGAAGTAAAAGATTTGGTGGTACAAGATAAGTGGTTTGCCACTTTAAATAGCAGTATTGAAGCTGAGATTGAGCGTGTGACGCAGCAACTGGCAAATCGTGTAAAAGAGTTGAATGAGCGTTATGCAGAGCCTTTACCGCAAATTACCCAAAATGTTGAAGCTTTAAGTTTAAAAGTGGCTGAGCATTTAAAAGCAATGGGTTTGGAGTGGTAATGATGACTCAAAGCAATTTGACCTTTACAGAAAATCATGAAATTCCTGAAGGTTATAAAAAGACTGAAGTAGGGATAATTCCTAATGATTGGACTGTAGAAAGTCTTCAAAATTTATGTCGCAGTTCTATCACATACGGCATAGTTCAATGTGGACCACATATTCCAAATGGTATTCCATATATCCGTGTATCTGATATGAATTCATCGGAACTTAATGTAGATGAAATGCTAAGAACTTCTCCAGAAATAGCTTCATCATTTGGAAGGTCCAAAGTTGAAGAGGGAGATATTGTCTATGCTTTACGAGGGAAATTAGGTGAAGTAAAAATGGTTGGCACTGTGGTCTCTGGTGCGAATCTCACACAGGGTACAGCTAGGATTGCCCCAAAAAATAATATAGACAATCGTTATTTATTATGGACTTTACGTAGCCCTCAGGCGTTAAAGCAAGCTGTAAAAGAAGCTAAAGGAAGTACATTTGTAGAAATTACTTTAGGTAATTTAAAAGGCATTAGTGTGCCATTACCTTCTTCAAGAGAAGAACAACAAAAAATTGCCACAGCTTTATCCGATACCGACGCTTTAATTTCTGAACTTGAAAAACTCATTGAGAAAAAGCAAGCGATTAAAACAGCCACCATGCAACAGCTTTTAACAGGTAAAACTCGTTTGCCAGAATTTGCGTTGCGTGAAGATGGTACGCCTAAGGGTTATAAAGATAGTGAGTTAGGTCAGATTCCTGAGGATTGGGAGATTTATCCTTTAAGAAGTTTATTAAAATCTCAGCCCAAATATGGAATAAATGCAGCGGCAACTGCACTATTGGGTAATTTACCAACATATATTCGTATTACAGATATTAATGAGGACGGGAAATTTAGCCCAACAGAGAAGGTGGGTGTAAATAGTCCTTTATCTGAAAATTATATTTTAGAAAGAGGCGATATTGTTTTAGCCCGTACAGGTGCCAGTGTTGGAAAGTCTTACTTGTATGATGAAGATGATGGCGAATTAATTTATGCAGGATTCTTAATCAAGATTTCTCCTGCTTCAAATTTATTATGCTCTAAGTACTTATCATTATATTTTCAAACTAAAGAATATTGGGATTGGATTGCAACTAACTCTATGAGAAGTGGACAGCCTGGAATAAATGGTAATCAATATGCAAATTTGAAAATTGCATTACCAGCAATCAATGAGCAATTAAAAATCAGTAGGATTTTTATAGATATTGATAAAGAGTTAGAGAAATTAAAAATAAAGTTGAATAAGGTGAGTTTACTTAAACAAGGCATGATGCAAGAGCTTTTAACAGGTAAAACTCGCTTGGTTTAAGGTTACGGTTAAAAAATATTTGGGGGTAAATATGAAAATTGAAGCACAAGTAAAATCGATTGAAAAATTAAAGGACTATTTCTTTCTCGTACCTGACTATCAACGTGAATACGTATGGAAAGCAGATGATCAGGTCGAGCAGTTTTTAACAGATATTGATAATGAATACGATGAAAATGCAGATCAACAAGAAAGCTATTTTATTGGTTCAATTATCATTGTTAAAAACAAAAATAAGTACGATGTGATTGACGGTCAGCAACGTCTGACCACCATTACATTAACCTTGTGCGCAATTCGAGATTTACTCTCAACTCAAGAATCAACCTTAAATGATATACAAAAGGAGCATTTAAGTACCGTCAAGAAGCTATTGTATAGTTTTGATTCAGACACCGAACAACTTCTAGTTAGATTAGAATTACAGTATGAGGAAAGTAAAGATTTTCTCGATAAATTAATTAAAAAAGAAATATATACAGGTGAAGACACTGCATCAATTCAAAAGATGCGTGCAGCGTATAATCAAATTTATAGTTATCTGCAAAATTTTTTGCAAAAAGGGGTAAGTAACCTAACTAAGTTTGCAAAGTATTTTTATAATAAAATTGAGTTAGTGCTTATCGAATCTGAAGATATCGGTAGCGCACTCAAAATCTTTGAAACCATTAACCAGCGTGGTGCAAGCTTAAATGCGATGGACTTGGTCAAAAACTTATTGTTTAGACAAGCCAATGAAAGTCAGTTTAGTACCATTAAGGAAACATGGAAAAAAATTAATGAAGCGTTATTACGTTGTGGAGAAGATGAAAATCCACTACGTTTCCTACGTTACTTTATGATGGCACGTTACCACAACGGTATTTTACGTGAAGATGATATCTACAACTGGATTATCACAAAATCAGGTAAAGCGATCCTGAAGTACGAAACTCATCCGATTGAGTTGGTTAAAGAAATAGAATTTATGGCACAACGCTATGCAGATTTAGTCAATGCAACTAAACGCTTGAGCGATGGTAGTAACTATCCACATGTGACACATATTGGTTTTATTAATAAATATAAAGCTCGACAACATTTGGTCATGCTCTTGGCTTTGTCAAAAAATGCGGATAAAGCAGCTATTGATTATTTAGCTCAGCAAATTGAAAGTTTCTACTTTGTCACCAATACAGTGGGCATCTTAGGTAAAAGTAATGAGCACTCATTTGCCAATTGGGTGGTCTCGTTCCGTGGAAAAACGACAATAGAAGAGATTCAACAGGCTGTCGAAAAAACAATTGTGCCGTATGTGTTAGAACGCTTAGATAACTTAAAATTCAAATTCTTAAATATCCGTCACGATGGTTATAACCCACAATATCGTCAGCGTTTTATCTTAGGTCAATTAGAAAATCAGGCACGTACACAAGCTGGTCTAACGGAGTTTAATTTTAAACAAATTGGTCAATTAGAAATTGAGCACATTTTCCCACAAACACCAAAAGATGAGGTGTTGCCAGAAGAATTTTTGGATAAAGCGGAATATAACAACACCATCTATAAGTTGGGCAACGTTACTTTATTGGAAAGCGTAATCAATCAGGCAATCAATAAAATGAATGACCTCACAACCAATTGGTTTGAGCAGAAGCAGCAAGAATATGCAAAATCTAACCTATTGACCGTGAACTTACTCGATCACAAATATAACATTGGTAAACAGACAGCTATTACCCGTTTCAAAGACGATAAAAACTACATTTTTGAAAATTGGTCAAAACAAGCCATTATTGACCGTCAAAAAATTATGCTGGATCTGGCACTTGATGTATGGCGTTTTAATGGTCAGCGCCTTGATCAATATCAATTTCCAATTGAACAGAAAGATACCGCAAACGCATAAGTATTAAAGATTAGGGTAAAGGAATGAGTGAAGTCGGACAGCGTGAGCGAGTCACACAAGACCGTGTCGTTCAATTATTTAAAAATGATTTGGGTTATCGTTATTTAGGAAACTTACATGACCTAAATAATAAAAATATTCGTGAGCAAGATTTAAAAGCATGGCTGAAAAAACGTGGTATCAGTGATGTGCTTATTCAAAAAGCATTTCGCCAATTAGATATAGCCTCAGCATTGGGTGAAGGTAGAAAGCTCTACTATGCTAATAAAGATGTTTATGAATTATTGCGCTACGGTGTTAAAGACAAAGAAGGGCAAGGTGAGCAGAAACAGACGGTATGGCTGATTGATTGGCAAAACCCAGAAGAAAATGATTTTGCTATTGCTGAAGAAGTGTCTGTACAGGGCGAATATAAAAAACGTCCCGATGTCGTGTTATACGTTAATGGCATTGCTTTAGGTGTGATTGAGCTTAAACGCTCTACAGTAGGGTTAACCGAGGGCATTCGACAAAATCTAGACAATCAAGATAAGAAATTCATTCGTGATTTCTTTACTACCATGCAATTGGTCATGGCGGGGAGTGATTCCCAAGGTCTACGTTATGGCACAATCGAAACGCCTGAAAAATATTATCTTGAATGGAAAGAGGAAGTCGAGAATCCATATGCGCCCAAATTGGATTTACATCTGAGTTTGATGTGCAATAAAAAACGGTTTTTACAGATAATTCATGATTTTATTGTATTTGATTCAGGTGTTAAAAAGACCTGTCGCCATAATCAGTTCTTTGGTATTGAAGCAGCAAAACAACGTATTGCTCAACGAGAAGGCGGTATTATCTGGCATACTCAAGGTTCTGGCAAAAGTCTCACCATGGTATGGTTAGCCAAATGGATTCGAGAAAACGTTATTAATAGCCGTGTTCTCATTGTCACAGACCGTACTGAACTTGATGAGCAAATTGAGAAAGTATTTAGTGGTGTTGAAGAAACGATCTATCGGACACGTAGTGGCGCAGATCTGATTCATACCCTCAACACAATTAACCCGTCACTTATTTGTTCATTAGTACATAAGTTTGGCAGGCATGTTGAAGATGAAGAAGGTGATGGGGAGTCATCGGCTGAATTTATTGAAGAAATGAAAAAAGCATTGCCTCATAATTTTAAAGCGAAGGGTGATCTTTTTGTTTTTGTCGATGAGTGTCACAGAACACAGTCTGGCAAACTCCACGAAGCAATGAAGCAGATATTACCTGAAGCCATGTTTATTGGTTTTACAGGTACACCATTGATGAAAAAGGATAAGAAAAAATCTATTGAAGTCTTTGGTTCTTATATCCATACCTATAAATTCAATGAAGCAGTAGAGGATGGTGTTGTCCTGGATATTCGCTATGAAGCAAGAGATATAGATCAGCGAGTAAAATCACCGAAAAAAGTAGATGAATGGTTCGAAGCCAAAACTCGAAAACTCTCTGCTTTAGGAAAAACTCTTCTTAAACAGAAGTGGGGCACTATGCAAAAAGTGCTCTCAAGTCGTTCAAGACAAGAGCAAATCGTTGCTGATATTTTAATGGATATGGATACTCGACCACGCCTAATGGATGGTCGAGGTAATGCGATGCTTGTGTGTTCAAGTGTCTATCAAGCATGTACAGCCTACAAATTATTTAATGACACTGATTTAAAAGGCAAAGTTGCAATTGTCACAAGCTATCAACCTACGGCAGCCAGTATCAAAGGTGAGGAATCAGGTGCAGGTTCAACTGAAAAACTTGCTAAGTATGATATCTACCGTCAGATGTTAGCTGATTATTTTGAAAAGCCAGTAGATCAAGTTGGTGGTTTGGTTGAAGAGTTTGAAAAACAAGTAAAAGAAAAATTTATTAAAGAACCAGGTCAAATGCGACTGCTGATTGTGGTTGATAAATTATTAACTGGCTTTGATGCACCATCTGCAACTTATCTCTATATTGATAAAACGATGGCAGACCATAACTTGTTTCAAGCGATTTGTCGTGTCAATCGTCTAGATTCTGACGATAAGGAATATGGCTATATTGTTGATTATAAAGATCTATTTAATTCAATTGACAAGACTATTAAAGATTATACATCGGAAGCTTTAGATGGTTATGACAAAGAAGATGTTGATGGGTTGTTGAAAGATCGTATTCAGGCTGCAAGACTCGATTTAGATACTGCTTTAGAGATGGTCAAGGCACTTTGTGAGCCTGTACCTGCACCAAGACTGAGTCAAAATTATCAGCATTATTTCTGTGGAGAGTCTGGTTTAAACTCTGAAGAAATTAAAGAGAAAGAGGCACTGCGTTTAAGTTTATATAGATCGATTAATAAGCTTTTACGTAGCTATGCCAATATCGCAAGCGAGCTGACTGATGCTGGATATACAGGGCAGGAAATTCAATCTATAGAGAAAGATGTGAAGTTCTTTGAAAACCTAAGTAAGGAAATCAAAGCTCATAGTGGTGATGCTGTCGACATGAAAGTATATGAGCCGGCAATGCGTCAATTGCTTGACATGTACATTGAAGCTGAAAGTAGTGAAGAAGTTGTTAAATTTGAAGAGTTCGGCTTAATTGATTTGGTTCTTCGAGGTGATGAGGTGTTTAAGGGGGTACCAGAGAGTATTCGTAGAAATCCAGAATCTATGGCGGAAGCAATTGAAAACAACGTTAGAAAAAAAATCGTAGAGGAAAATCCAGTCAATCCGGCCTACTATGATCAGATGTCGGTTCTGCTCGACGAAATTATTGAATTAAGACGAAAGAAAGCGATTGAATATAAAGAGTATTTAGAAAAGATTCGCGATGTTGCTAGTAAAGTCACTCGACCAACGGGTAGAACTAACTATCCAGAAGAGATTAATACAGCAGGTAAGCAAGCCCTGTATGATAACTTTGGCAAAGATATTGAGCTGACCATCAAGCTTGATCAAGCCATTCAATCTAATAAGTTGGCAGCCTGGGTCGGAGATCATGCAAAAGAAAGAATTTTACTTAGGGAGCTAAGTCATGCTTTGGAAACTAGAGATAGAGATGTTCTAATAGCATACATAGAGTTGGCTAAACTACATCAGGAATATCATTGAGCGAAACGCTGAAAATTGGTTCTATTGATATAGAAATTCATCGTAAAGATGTAAAAAATCTAAATATCACAGTACATCCTCCATTGGGGGATGTACGTGTTTCTGCACCTTTAAGTATGTCTGAAACAGCAGTGCGAATGGCAATCATTGGGCGATTAACTTGGATCAAAAAGCAACAGGCAGATTTTAATGAGCAAAGAAGACAATCTAAGCGTGAAATGATGAGTGGTGAGAGTCACTACTTATGGGGTAAACATTATCGTCTGAATGTAATAGAGCGTCATGGAAAGCATGTCATTAAGAAGCATGGTCACTGGTTGGATCTTTATGTAAGCCCTAACTCGACCGTAGAAAATCGTCGTAAAGTCATTGAAGAGTTTTACCGTAGCGAGCTAAAGATAGCTTTAGATGAATTGTTAGTTGAATGGCAAAAAAGACTACAAGTTAAAATGAATGCTTATGGCATACGTAAAATGAAAACAAAATGGGGGAGTTGTAATACTGATGCGGCTCGGACTTTATTTAATCTTGAATTAGCAAAAAAGCCTTATGAATGTTTGGAATATATTGTGGTACATGAGCTCGTGCATTTATTAGTTCGTACCCATAATGATGAGTTTAAAGCTTTAATGGATTTGCATGTGCCAGATTGGAAACAAAGAAAAGCGCTGTTAAAGGATCAGCCACTTACTGATTTTTAGCTTTAGTTCATGATTAACTAAGGTCTGTACTTTTCTATATGCAAGTACTGCAATTGGGTAATGGTTGGGTAAACGTAACAAATTTATTATAAGAATATCAGGGGGAAATTGACCTAGTTCAACTGCCACCATCTCAATCTAAAAAAAATTTAGACGATTTCCAAAGCCCCATATTTAATACAATTTGATAAGATTTAAACCCTTCCAGAACAGCCTTGGCAACCAACTGACTAAAATGTTGAGTCTTCTATAAGCTACTTATTGATTAAAAATATCGTAGTAAGCCAAATGATTTTTAACCAAAACTATCTTGAATATTAAAAAAATTAGTTAAGTCATGAATTAATTAATAATTTATAAGTTTATGAAATTATTATTATTTTAATATGTAGAGCATGCAAATATCCTTCTTAAGAACTCTCAGAATCATTAATTTATACAACTAAGGTCTAGAATTTAAATTTTATATTGACTTGGTTTAGATTAAATTATATACATTAATAATGATACGAAACGTATCATTATACGAAGAATATAAGAATGGGATGTATAAAAAATGGTAGGACTAATTGGAATAGTCTTGTCCCTAATACTGCTGATGTATCTGGCATATAAAGGATTTAGCGTAATTGTTCTGGCTCCACTGCTTGCACTGTTTGCTGTTGCTTGGAGTGGATTGAGTAATGAATTACTTGGATTTTATTCTCAAATTTTTATGACCGGCTTAGGCGGGTACATAATTAAATATTTCCCACTTTTTTTGCTAGGTGCAATATTTGGGAAGCTAATGGATGACTCTGGCTCTGCACGAACTATTGCCAATTTTTTCGTCGAAAAATTAGGGCATAAAAGAGCTATGCTTTCGATTGTGCTCTCATGTGCAATTTTAACTTATGGTGGTGTATCACTATTTGTTGTTGGTTTTGCAGTTTTCCCGATAGCATCAGCACTATTCAAAAAACTTGGAATTCCGAAAAGATTAATTCCAGCTGCAATTATGTTGGGTGCTTTAACTTTTACAATGACAGCATTACCCGGAACGCCTGCAATTCAAAATGCAATTCCAATGCCGTTTTTTAATACTGATTTATACGCTGCACCTGGCTTAGGAGTTTTATCCTCTATCTTTATTATAATTACAGGAATGTGGTGGTTAAATAAGCGTATTGCCAAAGCAGATTCTCTAAAAGAAGGTTATGGCAATCATGTTGAAATCCATAGCAATGACGGTGCATTGACCACTTCGGGTCCAAGCCTTACCATTGCTTTTGCTCCCATTTTAGTAGTAATAATTACTAACTTGGTTCTTACTAAAATAATCTTACCTTCACTCGATACAGCATATTTAGCAACTGATAAATTCGGTAATGTTTCATTAAACTCAGTTGTAGGGCTTTGGGCAATTATTTGTGCTCTGGTCTTAGCATGTTTAACTATCATTATTTTAAATTGGAAAGCGATCGTAAATATTAAAGACTCAATACAACAAGGGGTCTCATCTTCGTTCTTACCTATTTTTAATACAGCATCAGAAGTTGGTTATGGTTCAGTTATAGCATCATTGGCTGGCTTCATTATTCTACGTGATTTCTTAGTTGGTATTGCACCAGACAATCCTCTTATCTCTGAAGCTATTGTTATTAATGTACTGGCTGGGATTACAGGCTCAGCATCAGGCGGCTTAAGTATTGCTTTAAATACTATGGGGGAAACCTATAAAAATTTAGCAATAGATAATGGTATTTCATTAGAACTTATGCACAGAGTAGCCTCTATGGCGTCTGGTGCCTTAGATTCGCTTCCCCATAATGGTGCAGTAATTACCATTATCACATTATGTGGATTAACGCATAAACAATCTTATTACGACATGTTTATTGTCGCTGTTGTAATTCCACTCATTGCTTTAGCAGGGGTAATTACCCTCGGAACTATGTTCGGATCATTCTAGAAAGTTAATTACTTCAATAATTTATGGTGAATTTAAAATGTCTCATTCAATTAACCTTCCACGAATTATGCAAGTCGGGAAAAATGCTAGAAGTCATCTTCCTGAGATTTTGAATAGCTTAGGAGCGAAAAGACCATTAATCATCACTGATAAAATGATGGTTTCACTGGGATATATTGATCAGATTCAAAATTTACTTAAGGCAGAAAACATCGAGAGTGACTATTTTGATGAAACGATTCCTGAGCCGACTTCAGCTTCAATTGAAGCTGGAGTGAATCATGTCAAAACGCACCAATATGATGCCATTATTGCTGTAGGTGGCGGAAGCCCTATCGACAGTGCTAAGGCTATCAGTATTTTAAGTAAGTTTGGGGGAGAGATAAGAGATTATAAATTTCCCAGACAGGTCAACGAGATCGGACTGCCAATTATTGCAATCCCAACTACAGCGGGAACAGGTTCTGAATGTACTCGTTTTACAATCATTACTGATGATAAGACCAGTGAAAAAATGCTTTGTGCTGGGCTTGGATTCTTACCCATTGCAGCAATTATCGACTATGAGTTAACGATGTCTTTACCTGCTAGAACTACGGCAGATACTGGGATTGATGCACTAACACATGCAATTGAAGCATATGTTAGTAAAAAAGCAAGTCCATATAGTGATGCCCAAGCAATTGCAGCGATGAAACTAATCGGACCTAACTTACAAATTGCTTATCATGAGCCGGGTAATGAATCTGCACGTGAAAAGATGATGCTTGGTTCCACATTTGCAGGCATTGCATTTTCAAATGCTTCTGTTGCATTGGTTCATGGGATGAGTCGACCGATCGGTGCTTTTTTCCATGTACCTCATGGCCTATCGAATGCAATGTTACTTCCTATGATTACTGAGTTTTCAATACAAGCTGCACCTGAACGTTATGCAGACTGTGCAAAAGCAATGGGTGTTGCACATATTGATGATTCCCATGAAGTCGCAAATCAAAAGCTAGTACAAGCATTGGCTGAAATTAATAAAGATTTAAAAGTTCCAACTCTGGCTGAGTTCGGGGTGGATAGAAAATATTTTGATGAAGTTGTACAAACAATGGCTGAGCAGGCAATAGCATCTGGCTCTCCATCTAATAACCCAATAACTCCTACAATTGCTGAAATGATTTCGCTCTATAAGCAATTGTGGTAATGCATTTTTCAATTAGCTTTAATTATTTTTTATATAAAGAGGACAGATTCACATGGAATTGATCGGACATTTTATTAACGGCGTATTGAATACCAATCATACAAGAACGCAGCCTGTTTACAATCCATCAACAGGTGAACAAAGTAAAGAAGTAGGGCTAGCCGGTAAAGCAACCGTTGAAGAAGCTATTTCTGCTGCCGAAGCTGCTTTTCCTGAATGGCGTAATACTCCTGTCATTAAACGCGCCCGCGTCATGTTTAAATTCAAAGAACTTCTTGAGGACAATGCTGAAAAAATTTGCAAACTTATTGGCGAAGAACACGGAAAAATTGTGCATGATGCTGCCGGTGAATTACAGCGTGGTATTGAAAATGTTGAGTATGCTTGCAGTGCCCCTGAATTTTTAAAAGGTGAATTCAGTAAAAACGTAGGTCCAAGTATCGATTCATGGAGTGAGTTCCAGCCTTTAGGTGTCGTTGCAGGTATTACTCCATTTAATTTCCCAGTCATGGTTCCACTTTGGATGTTCCCGATGGCAATTGTTTGTGGAAATACTTTTGTTCTTAAACCATCTGAGCGTGATCCATCATCAACTTTGTATATTGCACAATTACTGAAAGAAGCTGGTCTACCTGATGGCGTACTAAATGTTGTAAATGGAGATAAAGAGGCTGTTGATACCTTACTTTTAGATTCTCGAGTACAGGCTATAAGCTTCGTTGGCTCGACACCGATAGCTGAATATATTTATAAGACAGCAACTGCTACTGGGAAAAGATGCCAAGCACTTGGCGGTGCAAAAAACCATGCGATTGTTATGCCTGATGCTGATATTGATAATGTAGTAAGCTCTTTATTAGGTGCTGCTTTTGGTTCATCAGGTGAGCGTTGTATGGCTCTTTCAGTCGCTGTTGCCGTAGGTGATGATGTTGCTGATTTGATGATTTCTAAGCTCTCTGAAGCTATGGCATCGTTAAAATATGGGGCATATTCAGAAAAAGAAAATGATTTCGGTCCTGTGATTACAGCCCAGCATAAAGCTAAAGTTGTGGGTTATATCAACAGTGCAGAAGAGCAAGGTGCAACGATTGTTGTTGATGGTCGAGATGCAGCTCCAGTTGGTTACGAAAAGGGATTCTATGTGGGAGCCACGCTAATCGATCAAGTGACTCCTGAAATGACTAGTTATAAAGAAGAAATTTTCGGTCCTGTACTACAGGTTATACGTGTAAAAACCATGCAAGAAGCTATGAATCTGATTGATGATCATGAATACGGCAATGGTACTTGTATTTATACACGTGATGGGGAAGCAGCTCGTTACTTCAGTGACAATATTAAGGTCGGAATGGTAGGAATTAATATCCCATTGCCAGTCCCTGTGGCTTATCATAGTTTTGGTGGCTGGAAGCGCTCATTATTTGGTGATTTAAATGCTTATGGTCCAGATGGTGCACGTTTTTACACCCGTCGTAAAACGATTACACAACGTTGGCCAACCGCTAATGTTCGTGAGGGTGCTCAATTCTCAATGCCAACGCTGAACTAATGTTTTTATGCTGAACAAAAAGCAAGTCATCATGACTTGCTTTTTTAATCAATATTAATCAATTTACTTAAATCGTTCGCAGCCTGACGTAGTACCGATTCAAAACTTAATAAATCATCAAGAGATTTTCGTATCGTTGGGGCATGGACATATAAGCATGCAATGATTGTATCTCCCTTGTGGATGGGAACAGAGCATGCGACCATTCCTGAAATAAACTCTTCATTATCAGTTCCAAGTTTATTTAAGAAAATATGATTCAAATTTTCTTCAAGCATCACAGGATCAGTAATAGTATTTTTAGTAAGCTGTGTAATAGGAAGGTGTTCTATTATATTTTTTCTTCGACTTTCCGGTTGAAAACTTAAAAAAAGTTTTCCACTAGATGTACACCATAATGGTACGGTAGATCCAATAGGTAAGTACACTTGTAATGGCCAATTTGCTTGTACTCGATCTGTATAAAGCATTTGATTATTATTAAGGATGGCAATTCCACAAGTTTCATTAGTTTGATCTGATAGTTTTTGCAGAATTGCTAGTCTTTCTATTTTTTTAGGTTCTTGCTCCCAAGCGCTCATTAGCAACTTGTAAGTCCTATCACCTACAATATAACCACCGTAAATATCTAATTTAATGAATTTTTCTTGCTCCAAAGTTTGAAGTAAACGATGGATACTTGGTTTTGGAATATCTAGCTCAATAGAAAGGTCCAAAGGTGTGGGAGGATGCTTTGCGGTTGAGATAGCCTCAATAATATCTAAAACTCTGGTAATTGATGAGCCTTTCTTATTCATATCGAAAACCTAGTATAATCAAGTGCATATGCAGGAAAAACCTAAAATAATTAGTTCTACGAAAATTAGAGATAAAGTATAAGTTTCTTTACTAGAAGAATTTTAAGTCCATAGTCATCATTAAGTCATGAGAGTTATAATATTATTATCATTAAATAAATAGCTATAGAATAACTATATTCCTAAAACCACCTGATAAGGTTTAAACCCTTCTAATACAGCATCCGAAACCAATTGAATAAAAGCTTCAGTTTTTCCGTAAGCCATCCACTGATCAAGAGCTTCATAATAAGCCAAACGATTTTCAACTGTGATGACACAAGGTGGATAACCAGCTTTAATCAATTCGAGGTTCATCAATAGACGTGATGTACGGCCATTGCCATCAATGAATGGATGGATACCTGCAAAATCAGCATGTACTTTGGCTGCACGTTCAATTGGATGCAGCTTATGTGCTTCACTATTATACCAGTCTACGAATTGAGCCATCTTGTCATTTAATAACGTGTAATCAGGCGGGGTAGACGTCGCACCTGATATCAGGACATTTTGCTGACGATAACGTCCAGCATTATCATCATCAATATTCTTTAAGATAAGCTGATGGATATTACGAATTTGCCATTCAGAAAAAGGCTCCTCTTTCCGAATGATATCTTCAACATAGTAAATTGCATTTCTATGGTTGATCGCTTCGAAGTGTTCTCTTAATGCCTTTCCACCAACAGTAATACCTTCGAGTACTACTTTTGTTTCTAGCAGGGTGAGGGTATTACCTTCAATTGCATTGGAATGATAGGTCCAGCGGACAATAAGATCTTCTTGTAAATTTTTGACAATTGACGGAGAGAGAGGGCGATGTTGATCTAATTTTTTCTTTAAATCATCAATAGTTTCAAACATAACCTTATCCCTGAATTTGTCTTAGTCGATCATACATGAAAAAAGAAAGATCAGAAATGTAGTGATATATCATTACATTTTGTATTGATTGTAAATGGTTACATGTGTCTAGAATTTTGGTGGCTATTCAAAAATATGTAGCTAATAAAAAACTGCCATCATACCGAAGTTTTCATATGGGATTACTTTGTATGATTTCGTCGTACCTTGAAGTTCTTGTGTCTATCTATTGTTATTCTTACTTGAAATTGATGTGAGCTTATAGAGACAAGGTAAATTTGCAAAAGTGCCGGCTATTCAGTGTTCATTGAATGTTTAATTTAATTTATTAAGCTTGACCTTGGAGTAGCTCTAAGCCTTATACTTGGTACAAATTTTTCGATTGTTATGATGATGCGTTCTACTACATGGATTACAGTCTTGGTTGGATTGTTCATGTTCCAAAGCTTTTGGAATGTGGCGGCGGCCTTTTGTGTCCATGAACAACAGCCTCAATCACAGCAGAGTTATCATTTTGGTCATCACCAAAATACCTTGTGTGCCAGCGATAGTCGTCAACACGATCATAATGGACAGTCAGAAAACATAAAAACATTCAGTAGCGATTTAGAAATCGGTGAAGATCATCAAGATCATCTACCATCGATGACGCATTTGATTGTACAAAATGAAAAAGTAGATGTGTTTCATCCAAGCTCTGAAGTTAAAGTGAATCCACAATTTCATTGGAAAAACAGCTATCAGGCTCCTGACCTGTTTCAACAAAGCCCACCTCCCGAATTTTCCCCGCTCATGGTGGGGTAGCCTAAAACATTCCCACCACTTTTATTATTTAAATAAGTGGGAAAAATCATGTCTTCACAATCAATTATACTCTTGCGTCATAGCTTGGTTGCTTGTATATGTGCAGCGGCTATGCAATATAGCTATGCTGAAAACGTTACCAGCTTTGAATCCGCTTTAGCAAAAGTACAAAGTTACCAGACTCAAGACAAGCTGTGGCAACAAGTTCAGCAAATATCTGAATTGAATATTCAGCAAAGTCGGTTATGGCAGAATCCAAGTATAAGTTTAGAACAGTCTGGCTTTGGCTCAGGTCAAGAACAGGAATTCAATGTTGGCGTTAGTCAACCTCTAGATCTATTTGGTCAGCGTAAGCTGAACCGGGTGATTGCCAATACCTCGAATCAACAAATCCAATTGCAACAGCAATTATGGAAGGCACAAAGCCAACTGATTGTTAAATTTGCATGGTCGCAATTTGCACTTGCTGAGGTTGAGCAGTCTGCTTATTCAGTACAGTTAAAAACAAGTAAAGCCAATCTGGACAGTGCCCAGAAACGCTATCAGGCAGGCAGTATTGCCCTGGTTGATTTTGAGCGTACCCAAATTGAAGCGCTAGAAATCCAACGACTTTATCAGCAAGCGATGCTGAATAAACAAGCTGCCGGTCGTCAGCTGTCTAATTTGTGGGGGGGAGAAACATCTTCACATCTTCAATTGAATAAAACCGCTATCCCTTGGCCAGAGCAAAGTCTCCAAACTGTGCAACGGTATATTGCTGAAGGGTGGCTAGAAAAATTCTATGCCTTGAACATTCAGCAATCGGATCATCAAATTGAAAATTTAAGAATTCAGGCACGTCCCAATCCGACTTTAAATGTAGGCATGAAACGTAGCAAAACCCCTAATGAAAGCAACGATACGACTTTAGCAATCGGCGTGGCTATTCCACTGAATATTTTCAATCGCCAGCAATATGCGATCCCGATGGTCCAGCAACAGCAAATATTGCTGAACCAACAGCAGCAGCGTGAGCTGAAGCAACAAATACTCGATATTGCCAACAGCATGCAACAGCTCAAAGGTTTACGTAGCCAGTTCGATGCCACAACAGCACAAGTTACTTTGGCGACCAAAGTTCAGAGCCGTACTTTACAAGGGTTTCAGGCAGGGAAACTGTCCATTACCGACGTTCAGCAAGCAACCACCCAACTGCAGAATCTTCGATTGGGTCAATTACAAATTCTACGTCAAGCTTGGCAAACTGCCCTAGCAGCTGAGGCACTCAGTATTGGCACAAGTTATGAAGAAATTAGCCGTTCGGATGCCTATACACAACTGAATAAAAAGGCAGTCGAAGCATCGCAAAATTTAATCAATGGGGGAGCACGATAAAATGAACGCCAAGCAAAACGGAAAAATATCCCAGTCTCTCATGATTGTAGTTTTGATTCTGATTACGGTCTTGGTCAGTCTGGCTATTTGGTTAAGTTCAAAAAAAACTGAATCTGAGGGGCATGGTCATGATGAGGGAAATGCCGAACATTCTGATGAAGATAGTTCTGAAGAAGGACATGCTGAAGAAGGCGAAATACAACTGACCAGCCAACAAATGGTTGAACAAGGTTTAAAAGTTGCTGTTGCATCCACAGGATTGGTTGAAAAGCTGACAACCCTGCCAGGTAAATTGGTGGTGAATACCGATCAACAAGCGCATATATCGCCTAATTTTAGTGGTCATGTTGAGCAAGTTAATGTTGCTCTTGGTCAGTATGTGGAACGTGGTCAAACGCTTGCAGTACTTTCCATCCCTGAATTAATTGATCAACAAGCGAATTTGAGCATTGCGCAGTCAAGTTTGCGTTTGGCACAGCAAGAATACCAACGAGAACAACAGCTTTGGTCACAAGGTATTTCGGCAAAACAAGATTTGCAGCGTGCTGAAAATACCTATCGCCAAGCCCAAATTACAGTGCAATCTCAGCAAGCCCGTCTACACGCTCTAGGTTCAACTGGGCAAAATGGACGTTTTGTTATTCGCGCACCCATTCCAGGCATGATCAGTCAAAAAGACATTGTGGTAGGTGAAAATGTCCAACTGGCGGATCAGCTTTTTGTGATTGAAAATCTAAAAGACCTTTGGTTGGAATTTAATCTACCAAATACCTCAAATATTCATCTTCAAGCAGGGCAAATTTTAAACTTTAAAACCAATGGTTCTGATCAAAATTACCAAGCAAAAGTACAAACGCTGAATTCACAGGCAGATTTACAAACTGGACGTTTACAAGTGCGTGCCAAAGTCACCACACAAGCGGATGTACTGCGTCCAAATGTTTTGGTAAATGTTTTTGTGACTGATGCACAAGCAAAAACAGCGTTAAGAGTCCAGAAAAAAGCCTTACAGCAGGTTGAAGGAAAACCTGTGGTATTTGTGATTGAGTCTGAAGAAAAGGGACTGGTTCATCTTAAAGCACAGCTAATAGAAGTGGGCGTGAGCAGTCAGGATGGGCAATGGCTAGAAGTCATTTCTGGATTAACTGAAGGGCAGAAATACATTGCGGATGGCAGTTTTCTATTAAAGTCTGAATTAGAAAAAGATGAGGCCGGTCATGAGCATTAATCAAGATTTACCTCGTCCTGAAGGATTATTTGAGCGTATTATTCAGTTTGCAATTCAAAATGCTATTTGGGTGATGCTGTTTGTCTGCACATGGATTGCAGTGGGTATTTATAGTTATCAGAAGTTGCCGATTGATGCTGTTCCTGACATTACCAATACCCAAGTACAGATCAATACCCAAGCCAATGGTTTTACAGCACTTGAAGTAGAACAACGGATTACCTATCCGATTGAAAATGCCATGGCGGGTATTCCAGATTTGGAGCTAACACGTTCAATCTCCCGCTATGGATTATCCCAAGTCACTGTTGTATTTAAAGATGGAACTGATATCTATTGGGCACGTCAACAAATTAACCAGCGTGTACAAGAAGCGCAAGCTGATTTACCTGCACAAGTTTCACCCACAATGTCACCTGTATCTACTGGCTTAGGTGAAATTTATCAGTGGGTGCTTACAGCCGAACCGAATGCGAAAAAAGTAGATGGTTCTACTTATACAGCGATGGATTTAAGAGAAATTCAGGATTGGATTGTTCGACCGCAACTGCAACGAGTTAAAGGTGTTGCTGAGGTTAATAGTATTGGTGGCTATAATAAAACCTATCTCGTTTCGCCCGATCTTAGTCGCATGCAGCAGTTGAATATTGGTTTAGATCAATTACAGCAAGCATTGACACTGAATAATGAAAATCGTGGTGCAGGGTTCATTGAGGAAAATGGTCAGCAACTCACGGTTCGTGTGCCGGGTACCTTGAATAATATCAGTGATATTGAAAACACCATGATTGCAAGTCCGAACGGTAGTCCAATCCGTGTGGGTGATATTGCTCAAGTCTCCATTGGTCATGAATTAAGAACAGGTGGTGCAACCTATAACGGTGTGGAAACGGTACTTGGGATTGCCATGATGGCGATGGGCGAAAATAGCCGTACGGTATCAAAATCGGTAGATGCTAAGATCCAAGAGGTTCAGAAAAGCTTACCCAAAGGGGTTAAAATTGAAACTGTTTATGACCGCACCAGTTTGGTCGAAAAGGCGATTAAAACGGTACAAAAAAACCTGATTGAAGGCGCCATTTTGGTCATCGTCATTCTGTTTTTATTTCTCGGGAATATTCGTGCAGCCTTAATTACAGCCTGTGTGATCCCATTGTCGATGCTATTCACACTCACAGGCATGGCGCAAAAAAATATCAGTGCCAATCTCATGAGTTTAGGTGCTTTAGATTTTGGGATTATTGTCGATGGGGCGGTGGTGATTGTTGAAAACTGTATTCGTCGTTTGGCGCATACTCAGCAACAGTTAAAGCGACAATTAACTCAACAAGAGCGTTTTAAAGAGGTTTTTTTAGCCGCACGCCAAGCTCGACGTCCCTTGATTTTTGGGCAATTGATCATTTTAGTGGTGTATTTTCCGATTTTTGCTTTAAGTGGTGTGGAAGCAAAAATGTTCCATCCGATGGCATTGACAGTGGTACTCGCCCTTGTTGCAGCTATTATTTTATCGATCACATTTGTGCCTGCTGCGGTGGCATTGTGGGTCAAAGGCGATATTCAAGAAAAAGAAAGTCGTTGGATGTTATGGCTAAAAGCTAAATATCAGCAAACTCTTGATATTTCGTATCAATACAAAGCAGTTGTGCTGACTTTTGCACTGTGTTTATTAGTGATTACGGGATTTATCAGTACCAAACTCGGCAGTGAATTTGCACCACAGCTCAGTGAAGGAGACTTTGCGGTACAACAGTTGCGTTCACCAAGTACAGGCTTAGAAGAGTCTTTACGTATTCAGGAGAATACTGAAAAACTTCTTTTAAAGAGTTTCCCTGAAATTAAGGCAGTATTTGCCAGAACGGGTACAGCCGAGGTTGCAACAGATGTCATGCCACCCAATATTTCAGATGGCTATATCATGTTAAAGCCTCGTTCAGAATGGCCAAATCCTAAAGAAAGTTTAGATGAATTACGTGGCCGTATGGTGACGTATTTAGCCACGATTCCAGGCAATAATAGTGAATTTTCACAACCGATTGAACTCCGATTTAATGAATTGATCTCAGGTGTGCGTAGTGATGTTGGTGTGAAAATCTTCGGTGATGATATGGATGTCCTCAATACTGAGGCGACTAAAATCTCCAAAATCATTCAGCAAATATCGGGTAGCAGTGCCGTGAAAGTTGAGCAGACCTCAGGTTTGCCATTACTAAATGTCGAGGTAAATAAAACTTTGGCTGCACAATATGGTTTGAGTGTGCGTTCAATTCAAGACCTTGTGGCAACCAGTATTGGTGGTCAAAATGTGGGTGAAATCTTAGAAGGTGATCGACGTTTTGATTTTGAAATTAGATTAACTGATCAAGATCGAAATACATCAACAGTTGCTCAGTTGCCGATTCAGCTTCCTAGTGGAGGGCAAATTGTCTTAGCCGATGTTGCGACAGTCAGTCTAATCGAAGGTGTGAACCAAGTTAGCCGTGAAAATGGTAAACGTCGTATTATTGTGACAACGAATGTTGAAGGACGTGATCTGGGTTCTTTTGTTACTGAGCTCCAAAAACAGTTAAAAGACTATGATCTGCCAAGTGGGTATTGGATTGAATATGGGGGGCAATTTGAAAATTTAGCTTCAGCTCAATCACGTATGCAAATTGTGATTCCACTCGCTTTGCTGACTATTTTTATTTTGCTCATGGCGGTTTTCCATAACATGAAGGAAAGTCTACTTGTTTTCACAGGCGTACCATTCGCTTTAACGGGTGGTGTTTTATTCCTTTGGTTACGTGATATTCCATTATCGATGTCAGCGGGTATTGGCTTTATTGCACTGTCAGGTGTTGCTGTACTGAATGGTCTTGTGATGCTGACTTTTATCAAAGAGCTGAGAGATGAATACAGTTTAGATGAAGCCGTCTGGAAAGGGGCAATTTTGCGTCTACGTCCTGTGCTGATGACGGCTTGTGTCGCTTCACTTGGTTTTGTGCCCATGGCACTTGCCACTGGAACAGGTGCAGAAGTACAACGACCTTTGGCGACGGTAGTGATTGGAGGCATTATTTCATCCACCATGCTCACCCTTGTATTGCTTCCTATTTTATATCGCTGGATCAATACTGATCAGGACAATAAGCTACTACAAACGGAAACCTATTAAGTATAAATATATTCAAGGTAATGCTTCGGCTTACCTTGAATAATCAATAATAAGGAGAGCACTATGAGTAGCTCAAATCAACATGACCACAGTCATTTTGAAGCATCGGAAAAAAATGCCAAAAAACTCTATTTCGCTTTAGCATTAACCACCACATTTTTGATTATTGAAGTCATCGCTGCGTTTATGACGCAAAGTTTGGCGCTGTTATCCGATGCTGCGCACATGCTGACAGATGCTGCTGCACTTGCGATTGCATTAGTGGCAATTAAAATCGGACAAAAACCTGCAGATGATAAGCGTACATTTGGTTATCAACGCTTTGAAATTCTGGCTGCATTATTTAATGCACTGATGTTATTTGTTGTTGCTCTCTATATTTTATTTGAAGCCTATCAGCGCTTTGAGAATCCACCTGAAATTCAAAGTATCGGGATGTTGGTTGTGGCAATACTCGGACTGATCATCAATCTCATCTCAATGAAAATCTTGCTCTCGAGTAGCAAAGAGAGTCTCAATATTAAAGGTGCTTATTTAGAGGTGCTTAGTGATGCTTTAGGTTCAGTCGGGGTCATCATTGGTGCACTAATCATCTATTTCACGGGATGGATGTGGATTGATACGCTGATTGCAGTATTGATTGGGTTTTGGGTACTTCCAAGAACTTGGATATTATTGAAACAAAGTATCCATATATTGTTAGAAGGTGTTCCTGAAGAAATTGATATTGAGAAGTTAAGATCAGATTTATTAATGTTAGAAGGGGTTCAAAGTATTCATGAGTTAAAAGTTTGGGCGATTACGTCAAGAAAGGTGGTTTTGACCGTGCATTTGGTTGCACCTGATGTGGATCAAAAAAAATTATACGATCAGGCTTTTCATATACTTCATGAACGGCATCATATCAGTGATATGACACTACAAATTGAAGATGATAATTGGCATAAGCACCAGCATGCTAAGTAACAAAAACGTAGTCGTAATTACAAAGGTAATTGATAATATAGGTCAATTTTGTAAAACAATGTAGCGATGATTTTTTGTATAGCTAAGTTGAAGGATTTTTTGAACCATTTAGTGGAAAAAATTTTGCTAGTGATCAAGCTACCGCTCAAGTCAGCGATCAAGTTAAGCGCCTAATTGAAACGATGGAACACAAGGAATAGAGCCTTAGCGAACTTATGTCATTATTAGCTTTATCGCATCTTGCAACGTTCAAAAAAAATATTTAAGTCCTGCATTAGAGGCTAGATTAATTGAACGAATAATTCCTGATAAACCAAGAGCTCTAAGCAGAAATACAAATTGAAAAAAAGATGGCCTATAGAAAATACTGAGTAGTAAATAAAAGCAATGTTATAACATTGCTTTTGATCTTCAGTCTTTACGTGTTAAAATGTGTACACCAGTTCTAATCCTGAATTTGGATTTGAACAAGATTTTAAAGTGATTCAATACACTAAATCTAATTTGGGTCAAAATTGGGTCAATGAATATTTATATTTGTAAAATTATGTTTAAAATGAATGGGTTGGGTTTTGAGTTCAATTGACGCCACCTCCACCAAATTCTTAAATTCACATGACGTTATATAATGACTTATGAATTGGAAAGCCCAGATCTATAAAGGATTCAGGGCTTTTTTACGGGTACTTATAACGAATTATAAATATCTACAGCATTGCTTATCATGTATCACACTTTGTGTCATTCAATAATTATTGAAACCGCAGTGATACAAAAATGAAAAGATCCGATATTAAAAAGTGGCCGCTATCAGATACCATATTAGGGCGTGTCATCAATTAAGCCAAATGATTGTTGAAGCCAGGTAGATCGCTGATAAGAAGTTTTGAGCCAATTTATCATAGCGTGTGGCAATAGCACGATACTGCTTGAGCTTGGCAAAAAAGTTC
>NZ_VPCT01000011.1:0-76998 GCF_013418055.1 Acinetobacter sp. YH12208 | reverse complement strand
CTGACAAATATTTCTCAAATAAACTTCGAGTCATTTCTACCATCAATCAATGAAAATAATTTCGATCGATCAACCAGTAAAAATCCACACAAGTTGTTCTTCATAAGCTCTTAATGATCTTCTTGCTCTTCGTCAGAAACAAGCTACCAGGCAACTCACACAACAACCTAACTTAATCAGCTAAGTTCGTTTTGCTGTATCGCCTTGATGCAGCGTATTCTATACACTTTAAAAACAAGCGCAAGGGCTTTTCTCAAAAAGATTCAAAAAAGTGACGTGTACGTTTATTTTTTAATCTAAAATGTTATTTTTAGCCTTTTCTGAGAGATTTTCCAGATTTTTTGCATTAAAAGTATAACCAAATATGAATCTCTGCACTCTACCTATTAAAAAAGCATCAATACCATTTGATCCTTCATACTTTATCTTTTAATTCGTCTGTTCAGCCAACCAAGTCATAAATTTTTGACGTTCAGCTTTGGAGGCCTTTTGCCATAATTGAATGAGTTGTTGATCATTCTGCCCGACGAATTGAGTTTGAGGAGTGGCGACCGTAGCCACACTAGCTGCCTGAGCATATACAGGTGCTGGTTGATTAAGTGATGTTGCTGACTTGCTACTCATCTCGACTGTTTTGGTCAATACATTATTTGCAAACCATGTTCTCGCTGCATCTTTAGCGCCCGCTTGCTGAACAAGCAGCTGATTTTTTGCATCATATAAGCCAATGATGGGCTGATCCTGGTACTTTTTAGCTTCGTCAAAATTCTGAGGTGCATTAATTAACGCTAAACGATAGGTTTCACCATCTTTAAGCTCTGGAGTTTTTACAGTAAGCACTCCCGACTTTAAAATGTCATGTGAATTATCAGAGTGCTGAAAAAACTCATTATAGCGGACGCTGATATTATTCATTCCAGCATCCAGTTTATAAGTTGAATTAGAACGTAATAGACTTGATTTTATTTCCTGATTATTTACCGCAACGATCTTAATTTCTTCAGGTACTGTAATAGTCACCGCTGAAAAAACCGAGGTACTAAACAACAGTGCCGCTACAGTTGCCGCAGTACGAAAATCCATATCATCTACTCATTTCAAGTTAATTATTAAAGTTGAGCTGCACTATGCCGCGTCGAAATGACAATTTTATGACAAAAACTTCTCTTATTTCACCTGAACTTTTAGCATTTATTTGACTAGCAATTTTAAATTATCTGCTATTAGCCAGTACAAATAAAAAAAGAAGCACAAAAGCACTTCTTTTTAGCTGAAACCCGATTTATGCAAAGGTTTTAAAACGCTCCGCATCATCCATAAAGGTTTTTTCGCCTGCAGGTGCTTCAATAGAACCAAAGACCAATTGCGCGCGAAGCTTCCAGTGCGATGGGACTTCAAAAGTTTGTGCAACTTCTTCATCAATAATTGGATTGTAATGCTGCAACGAGGCACCGATATTTTTCTCTGCCAAAGCTGTCCAGGTTGCAAACTGCGCAATGGCTGAAGAATGCTCTGACCAGACCGGGAAGTTATCGGCATAGAGTGCAAACTGTTCTTGCATCGATTTCACCACATTCTGGTCTTCATAAAACAATGCGGTGCCATAACCTGCTGCAAAACCATTAATTTTATTATTGGTTGCTTCAAATGCATCTGTCGAAACAAGATCACGCAAGGTTTCACGCACAATATGCCAGAAAGTATCATGTGATTGACCAAATAAAATTACCACACGAGAAGTTTGCGAGTTAAAAGATGATGGGCTGTGTTTAACTGCATCTTTAATGAGATTTTCAATTTCAGCCTGCTCCAGGCTCACATTTTTCCCAATGGTATAAATGCTTCGGCGCTGTTTGATTTGATCTAAAAATGCCATAAATTCACCTCTATGTATTTTGATTATTAAAAACTGATAAAGTCATACTACGTGTTTTGAGCACTTAAAACAGGTGCATTCCCATAACAATGTGTTTTATTTATAGAACAATCAGACTTAGATCTGAATAGAATATTTGTATTAGATTTCATTCGCAGCATCCATGCTGCTATACCGTCCTTCATCGGTTTTTAACCCAATACTTTAAAAAAGTGCTGATCTTGCTGTTCTAATTTTTCTTTTGCTGCCTGCTCAATCGAGCCAAAGCAAAGTTGGGCACGTAACAACCAGCTCTTTTCAATGTCAAAATGCTCGGCGACTAAAGTGTCGATCTGCGGATTATAATGCTGTAAAGATGCACCTAAACCCGAATCTGCCAATGCAGTCCACACGGCAAATTGCGCCATTCCTGATGTCTGTTCAGACCAGATCGGGAAATCTTCTGCATTGAGCGGCATTTTCTTTTGTAGTTGCTGAATCACGGCTTGATCTTCGTAAAATAAAATCGTGCCATATGCCGCGGCACACTGATTTAACTTGATCTCTGCACCTTCGTAAATATGTGTGGGCACATGCTGGCGCTGAACCTGTTTGACAAGTTCCCAAAACTTATAATGAGAATCCGCAAATAACACTACAATCCGCGTACTTTGGGAATTATAGGCTGAAGGACAACTGCGAACTGCTGCCTGAAGCATTTCACTCAGATACGCCTGACTATAATGTACCCGCTTGCCAAGTTCATAAATACTACGGCGCTTTTTCAACTGATCAACAAAAGTCAGTTTCAAATCATCATCAGGTTTGTTTTTTTTCGAAAATTTAAAGTCCTTGGTTATATCACTTGTTAATACCTGACCAATTTTATTTAGCAATGCCATTTCCCCCCCCACAAAACCCAGCTAAAACAGCTCGAATAATCCCATACAAGTATAATGGCTTTATTACGGTAGATAGATCTGGTTCATATTTTCTAGCTGATTTTTAAAGCATTCAAACCCCTCAAAAACAACAAACTCCGCACTTAGCGGAGTTTGTGTGAATTATCACGCATTATTTATTTTCAGTTTCAAACAATGCAGCAACAAAAGATTTGGCAGAGAAAGGACGCAAGTCATCAATTTTCTCACCCACACCAATAAAGCGAATCGGCACATGAGTACGACTGGCAATATTAAACAGTACGCCACCTTTAGCAGTCCCATCGAGCTTGGTAATGGTCAAACCGGTTAGGCCTACCGCCTCATCAAACATTTCGACCTGGTTAATGGCATTCTGACCTGTTCCGGCATCGACAACCAACATCACTTCATGTGGTGCAGTCGCATCAATTTTCTGCATGACACGTTTTACTTTGGTCAACTCTTGCATCAAATGACCTTTGTTATGCAAACGACCAGCTGTATCAGCAATTAATACATCTACGCCTTTGGCACGCGCACTTTCAAAAGCATCGAAAATCACTGAAGCCGAGTCTGCACCATTGCCTTGAGCCACGACCGCAATATTATTACGCTCACCCCAGATCTGTAGCTGCTCCGTTGCAGCTGCACGGAAAGTATCACCTGCCGCCAGCATGACAGTCTTGCCTTCACCTTGCAGACGTTTGGCCAGTTTGCCAATCGTGGTGGTTTTACCTACACCATTTACACCGACCACTAGAATCACATAAGGCGATTTATTCGGATCAATGTGTAGCGGTTTTACCCGGGGTGCCAATAAAGCCACCAGTTCTTCCTGAAGCGCCTTATACAGTGAATGCGAGTAGATCAAGTCACCACGTTCGGTACGCTCGGTCAGGTTAGCAATGATGGTCTTGGTGGCTTCCACACCAATATCGGCCACCAGCAGCTGCTCTTCGACTTCTTCTAATAATTCATCATCAATTTCTTTACCACCGATCAGGATATTGACCATCCCATCGGCAAGGTTTTTACGGGTTTTGGTTAAACCCTCTTTCATACGGCTAAAGAAGCCACCTTTCGCCGCAGAATCTTCATTTTCAGTTTCTGTTACGACAGGTGCAGAAACTACAGCTGCTTCGCTTGGCGTTTCTACGATAGGCACATTGACCGCAGGTAAGCTCGGTAATGTGACATCATCATCTCCGATATCAGCATCAATCAAAAATTTGTTTTGCCCATTAGATTGCTGTTGCATGCCGAATCCTTGAAAAGCATTGCGTTAAAAACCCAGATTCTACCATAACTTGCCTGCTTTGCAGCTAGCAATGCAAATGCTGGACAAACATACCAAAAAGCTACAGCTCTTGGTTGCTTTCATATCCGCATTTATTAAAAATAACCCTAAATACAAATGCCTATTTTTGGGAGATCTAGTGTCCGCCACCTTTCTGACTGTCTCCTCTTTTTCCAGAATGATTAAACAAACACTTTATCCACTTGGTGTCCTATTACTGGGATTAAGTATTAATCAGGCCCAAGCCCAGACTCGTAGTGAATTATCACGCACCACTTTTGAAACCACTTTAAGTAATGGATTAAAAGTCATTATTCGGGAAGACCATCGTGCGCCCATGGTGATGACCCAGATCTGGTACAAAGTCGGCAGCAGTGATGAATCTGGCAATATTCTGGGGGTCTCGCATGCACTTGAACACATGATGTTCAAAGGTACGCATAAAGTTCCAAATGACGAACTTACCCGTCTGAGCCGGATTTATGGCGGTAGCATCAACGCCGCCACCTTTACCAATTACACCAATTATTATCAGCTCTATCCTAAGGCCTATTTCCCTATGGCGCTGGAACTTGAATCTGACCGCATGAGCAATTTATTACTGCGGCAGCAGGACTTTGCGCCAGAAATTAAAGTGGTGATGGAAGAACGGCGCCAGCGTACCGATGACAACCCGCGCGCTCAGGCCTTTGAACGCTTTAAATGGATCAGTTATCCGACCAGCCATTATCGCCAACCGGTGATTGGACATATGAAAACCCTGAACAATATTCAGTTAAATGATGTCAAAAAATGGTATCGGGACTGGTATAGCCCCAATAATGCCATTCTGGTAATTGTCGGAAATGTGGAATCGGAAGCGGCTTTAGCGCAAGTGCAAAAATATTTTGGAGATATTCCTGCGCGTCCAACACCGCCACGTAATGATGTACTGGAGTTTGAGCGCTTAGGCTATCGGCATATGGAAATTAACAGCAATGTTCAGGTGCCCAATCTGTACATGACCTGGAATGTAAAATCCCTCAGTACTGCCAAAAACCCACAAGATGCGTATGCCTTGACCATTATTCGTAGCCTTTTGGACAGCGGTATATCTTCACGCCTGCAAGACCGTCTGGTGCGTGATCGTAAAATTCTGACCTCTGTCAGCGCTTCTTATGATCCTTATAATCGTGGTGACAGCCTGTTTGGCATTTCTGCCTTACCTGCGCCAGGCGTATCTTTGCAAGAGGCACAACAAGCGATTCAGGATGAAGTGGATTTACTCAAAACCACCGCCATGACCCAACAGGAAGTAGATCGTATCAGCACCCGCTTTATCTCCAGTTTGATTTATAGTCAGGATGATATTGCCGGCCAGGCCAAAATGATTGGCAATCTGGAAGTCAATGGACTGAGTTATCGGCTGATGGATGAACTACCCAAGCATTTTGAAAGTGTCAGCGTTCAGGATATCCAGCGTGTCGCTAATGCCTATTTCGTCCGAGACAATCTCAGCACACTTTATCTCTCACCTGAACAAAAAGCCCAATAATGGGGATTGCAATGCGTCATCATCTTCGTCCTTTTTTACTTATTTTTATTTTAAGTTTTACTTCTGCTGTCGATGCAGAAAATTATCTGGATCCTCAACCCGATCAAAACGATAATCCGAGTCAATTACAGTCTATCCCTCTGTTGCAAAGCCTGAAAAATCTCAATCCGCAGCGTGAATTTCAGGCACCGTATATTCACGACCTGAACAATCGCTATCAGGTACGTACGCTATTTGTTGAAACCCAAGATCTTCCAATGGTGGATATCCAGCTGACTTTTAATGCCGGCTCGGCGCGTGATCAGGAAATTACTAAAGGACTCTATGGCCTGTCCAGTATGGCAGCCAAGTTGATGCGTGAAGGCACAGACAGATATAGTGCGAATCAGGTCGCGGCAATTTTTGACCAGACTGGAGCACAATTTAGCGTACAGGCCTATCGGGACATGTTTGTGGTTCGGCTGCGTACGCTTTCAGATCCAAATAAATTGGAACCGGCACTCGGAATGATGATGGAAGTTCTAAAGAATGCGTCATTTAAACCCGCCAGTATTAATCTGGCTTTAAGCAATACCCAAGTGGGACAAAAGCAATTACAGGAAAATCCAAGCCGGCTGATGGATATTCGTTTTTATCGTACTCTATATGGTCAGCATCCTTATGCAGAGCCAATTAGTGGCACCCAAGGCAGTACCAAGAAAATTAATGCCGAATTATTAAAACAATTCCGTGATCAGTTTCTGGTGGCGCAAAATATGAATATTGCTATTACCGGTAAACTCAGCCCCAAACAGGCGCTGGAACTGTCAGAACGGATTGCCGGCAATTTAACTCAAGGTCAAAAAGCAGCTGCATTACCACCGCCTGAAATTAAATATGGTTTTGAAGTGGTGCATTTACCTTATAACTCGTCTCAGGCGCATATCACCTTTGGACATATAGGGCCATCACGCTTTACTGAAGACCGACTGGCCCTAGAAGTCGCCAACCGCATGTTTGGCGGGAGTGGATTTAATGCGGTACTGATGCAGGAACTGCGGGTCAAACGTGGTTTTAGCTACGGCGCTTATAGCTCATTCAGCTTTAGTCAGGCACCCGGAGTATTCAGCTTTAAATATTCTACACGGCAGGATCAGCTACTAGAGAGTATTCAGATTGCACATCAGGCATTTATCAATTTTGTCAGCCAACCGATTGACACTCAACGTCTGGAAGAAACCAAAGCAGGCATGCTGCGCGCCTTCCCTAACAATTACAGCAGCAATGCCACCATTAATGCCCAGTTAGGCAATATGGGCTTTTATAGTGAGCAAAATTATTATTTATCCAGTTATCCAGAACGTCTAGCCAGAATTAGCGCAAAAGATGTGCAAAATGCAATACGCAAACATTTACATCCAGACCGCCTAACGCTGGTCGTGGTCAATAAAGAACTGGATAAAGATGCCTTGAAAATGCGTTTGGAGCAGAATTTAATGGATGCCAATTTCAATTTGCCAGCAAACCCTGTGCCTAAGGCATCTCCACCGAGAGCGGTGGCAGCTGACGCGCCCGCAGAGACTCCTGCTGATAGGCCTGCATCAATTTAAGATACTGCCCACGACGGATATGCTGCTGCTCTAATAGAGCCAGTGCCAGATCCTGAGTTTGGGGCAAATTTTGCTGTTCAGAAAGTTGCCGAATCTGGGTGATTTGAGAGATGTTAAGCGGACGATAGAGAGCCAATGCGGCTAAAAATAAAATTACCACAACCATAAAAATGACAACAATATTATAAATCTGTTCCAGCTTGATTCTGCTGAACCATTGAATTAACTTTTCTGTATCTATAGACATACACTACCTCAAGTTAAAGGTAGTGTATGGTTAGGTTTATATAAGTTCAAGTCAGTAGCGCCATATTTAGCAGGGCTAAAACCCACGACTCTGCGGATTAGCTCATCATTCTGCTCAGAATAGTTGAATACAGCACCAATGCTACAATCACCAATACCAGTGCAACAGCAAATTTACTTAACCCCGCTTCTGCTTCAGGGGGATGCAGGCGATCTTCATCTGCAATTCGAACCAACTCGCCATTATAGAGTTTATAGAACTGCTCACGCTGATTGACATCCAGAGCACGGGTAAAGTCATACACCTCTTTACGTTGTGCCAGCCCATAATTACCCAGATGCGTATATTTACTAAATATAGCGTCATCCAGTTTTTTGCGATGCAAATGTGCAAGTTCCATGACCTGACCAGCAGTCGGTGGCATATCAAAGTTCACACCATCTAAAGTTCTTGTCATCATGGCTTTCTCCTTATTGTTTGATATCCACTTACAATTTATCTTAATAATATTTATAAGTGTGTATAGTTTAATCAGTTAAACTATAACTGAAGTAAACGAATAAACTCGAATAGTTGACTTTTCCATTATTTTGTAATATTAGTTTAACAATACTAATTTATATTTGTATTTAGACTGATTAGTCTGTCCTGTAATCATAATTAAAATTAAGGAGTTTTTATATGATACAACAACTCTCTCAACACGATCTGGAACATCTGTATGCAGATGCCGTGAATACCATCCAATCCCAAATGAACTTTGTGGATGCGGTAAAACAGCTTGAAGATGCAGCTCGTGCAGGTCATGGTAAAGCAGCGCTTTTTTTAGCAGAACTTTATTATCAAGGTTTCCGTGTAGAACGGGATTCACTCAAAGCGCAGTACTGGCAGAACATGGCCACCCTGCAAGCATAATGAAACGTCACCTAGGTGGCGTTTTTTTCAGCCCTTTTTTTCGATAAATAGCAATAAATACATATTTTCTTACCAATCCTTGCAAAGCTGAAACAGTAATTACTTATAAAGTTCCTAGAATAGGGTCTGACATCCAATAGCACTTTATTCTAATGAAACCACGAAAAATTATTCAAATTGATCCGATCTGTAAAGAATCCCTTTTCAAGATCACCATGCTGAAATCTTTAAGGAATTGTGGCGAGCTATGGGGCGCATATCATAAAGGCTGGGCAATGATGCGTGATCAGGAAGACTGTATTTTCCCGTTTTGGCTAAATCCTCTCGATGCCAAAAATTATGCCCAGCAACATTGGCCTGATTATGCTCCGCGTAAAATCAATTCTGAAGATTTTGAAAATGCATTATTGCCGACCTTGTCGCGCCTGAATGTCACCCCAGCCCTGTGCAATACCAATGGCACCAGACTTAAACTGAGCACTGCACAGATGCGTCATCTATTTTTTTCACAACAAAGACTGCACATTGCGTAAATAACATGCTATTTATAAAGACTAAAACCTAAACACTTAGAGATGTTCAGGTTGAAGGCATACTCTAGGATTAATAATAAATTGACCAGTAAGGATGATGAAGCATGACCAATGTGGCACAGGTGCTGAATGAAAAAATGCATCAAGCTATTTATACCATCCGTCCAGATTCTACTGTTTTAGAGGCCATCACCTTGATGGCTGATAAAGGAATCGGGGCACTTGTGGTAACGCATGAAGATAACGTGGTAGGGATTTTGTCGGAGCGGGATTACACCCGTAAAATCGCCCTGATGCAAAGAACCTCTTTCGATACCACAGTCAATGAAATCATGACCTCTAAAGTGATTACCGTAAATACCTCGACGACTGTAGAAGACTGTTTAGCCTTAATGACTGAGCGCCATCTACGGCATCTGCCAGTAGTAGAAGATGAAAAACTGCTTGGTCTGATTTCAATCGGAGATTTGGTCAAAGCAGCAATGGATGACCAACGCAAACTGATTGATCAATTACAGCAATATATTTCAGGTTAAAAGCATCTCTGGCTTTCTCTCCAATATTTGAAGCGCATTTAAATAACTGAAGATCAAGCTTCGATTGAATGTATAAAAAATCCCGGTATATAACCGGGATTTTTTATACTCGTGTTTTGGATAAAATCAGTTTAGACCTAATTTTTCTGCCACATAATCCGAGTCTTTATCACCACGACCAGAAAGATTGACCACGATCTTGACTTCTTTTGGCAATTTGCCTGCTTCACGAATTGCCCAGGCCACTGCATGTGAACTTTCTAAAGCCGGCACAATACCTTCTACACGCGACAAGGTCATGAAAGCATCCAGACATTCCTGATCGGTGGCGGTGGTGTACTCGACCCGGCCCAAATCCTTAAGCAGACTATGTTGCGGCCCCACACCAGGATAATCCAGGCCAGAAGCAATCGAATGTACCGGTAAAGGTTCACCCTGCTCATCTTCCAGCACATAGCAGGCCATACCATGCAATTGACTTGGTTTACCCAGTGTTAAGGTCGCCGAATGCATATCGGTGTCCAGGCCATGACCTCCCGGCTCTACGCCCACCAGCTTTACTTCCGGTTCATTTAAAAACGCGGTAAATGCACCCACTGCATTGGAACCACCGCCAACACAGGCCACCACATAGTCCGGGTTTGCACCAAAACGGTCATTACTTTGCACTTTGATTTCATCACCGATAATGGACTGGAAATCACGTACCATCATTGGAAATGGATGCGGCCCCACCACCGAACCAATGGCATAGATATAATTTTTCGGGTCTTTCAAGTATTCTTCAAATGCACTATCAACTGCATCTTTCAGGGTTGCTGTACCACGCGTCACAGAGATCAGGCGCGCACCCAGAATCTTCATTTTTACGACGTTTGGATGCTCTTTTTCAATATCCACCTGACCCATGTGAATTTCACATGGAATCCCAACCAAGGCACAGGCAGTTGCCAATGCCACCCCATGCTGACCCGCACCCGTTTCTGCAATGACTTTGGTCTTGCCCATGTATTTGGCTAGCAAAGCCTCACCCAGACAATGATTGATCTTGTGTGCACCTGTATGATTTAAATCTTCACGTTTCAGATAAATCTGTGCACCGCCTAACTGATCTGACAGACGCTTGGCATGAAATAAAGGACTTGGACGACCCACATAGTTGGCAAACAGGTCTTTAAGCTCGTTCTGGAATTCTGGAGTATGGCGGATTTCCTGATAAGCGACATTGATATCGTCCATCGCCTGTTTTAGATCGGGCGGAATAAACTGACCGCCATATTGACCAAAAAAGCCGTCCTCATTGGGTAAAGCAATACCATTAATTTGATGAGCCATAATAATTCCTGAACTTTGGAATGTACAACAAATGACTTTATCCTAAAATAATGTGGTTAACCCACTCATAATTATAGATAAAGCCACTAACAGAAAAATAAAATTAACGCGCGAGATATTTGGTCATATCTTCAATGCCTTTCAAAGTCATTGGAAACATATGGTTCTCAAAGATTTGCTTAATCAAACCAATGCTATGCGTGTAATGCCAATAGTTTTCTTCTTCGGGATTGAGCCATGCGGTTTTATCAAAATGCTGACGTAGACGCTGCAACCAGACCTGTCCTGCTTCATCATTCATATATTCAACCGAACCACCGACCGAGGTGATTTCATAAGGCGCCATACTGGCATCACCAACCACAATCACCCGGTAATCACGGCCATAGGTATTGAATAAATCCCAGGTATTCATGCGCGAGCTGGAACGGCGGATATTGTCTTTCCAGACATAGTCATACAGGCAGTTATGGAAATAAAAATAGTCCAGGGTTTTAAATTCGGTTTTGGCTGCGCTAAACAGTTTTTCACACTGGGCAATATGTGAGTCCATGGAACCGCCGACATCAAACAGCATCAGCACCTTAATGCGGTTACGGCGCTCAGGCACCAGCTGTACGTCTAAAATACCCTGCTTGGCGGTTTCACGAATCGTGCCATCGATATCCAGCTCTTCGGCTGCACCCTGACGCGCGAATTTACGCAAACGGCGCAGTGCCATTTGCATCTGACGACTTCCCAGAATCTGCTCATCATCGAGGTTGCGATATTGACGCTGCTCCCAGACTTTCACCGCAGAGCGTTTCCGTCCCGGCCCACCAATACGCACCCCTTCCGGATGATCGCCATAGGCACCGAAAGGCGAAGTGCCGCCGGTACCAATCATCTTGTTGCCACCCTGATGTTTTTTATGCTGTTCGCGCAAGCGCTCTTCCAGCATTTTCATCAGTTCTTCTAATGATCCGGCTTTTTTCAGCTCTTCGCGCTGTTCAGGAGTCAAATGCTTTTCAAGCAGTTCAAGATCGAACCAGTCTTTGGGCAGCTTATGTACCTGATTCAGCAGTTCATCAATATCAAAGCTCTGAATACCATCAAAATAGTCTTTCATGGCGCGATCGAATTTGTCGAAATAGCGCTCATCCTTAACCATTACAGTTTTGGCCAGCTGATAGAACTCATCCTGATCGGCAAAGACCAGTCCAGCCGCAACCGCCTGATTCAAATCGATCAGCTCACGGGTTGAGACCGGTACGCCGTATTTGCGTAAGGTATAAAACAGTCGCACAAACATGCGTGTTTCTCCCTTAACGACGTGACATAAAGGCTAGACGTTCAAGCAACTGTACATCTTGCTCATTTTTGATCAAGGCGCCGTACAAGGGTGGAATCGCTTTGGATTTATCAGTATTGCGCAAAATATCTTCCGGCATGTCGTCAGCCATAAGCAGGCTGAGCCAGTCAATCAGCTCAGATGTTGATGGTGGTTTTTTCAAACCCGGAATCTGGCGCAATTTAAAGAAAACCTGCAAGGCTTCATTGACCAATGTGGCAGAGATATTCTCGAAATGTACATCGATGATTTCGCGCATGGTCGCTTCATCCGGAAATTCGATATAGTGGAAGAAACAACGGCGCAGGAATGCATCGGGCAATTCTTTTTCATTATTTGAGGTAATGATGACGATTGGACGCTGGGTTGCGGTAATGGTTTCCCCGGTCTCGTACACATAGAACGACATTTTATCGAGTTCATGTAGCAAGTCATTCGGAAACTCGATGTCTGCCTTATCAATTTCATCAATCAGCAAGACACAACGTTCTTCGCTGGTAAATGCTTCCCACAGTTTACCCGGCTTGATGTAGTTCTTGATGTCATAGACACGGTCATCACCAAGCTGACTATCACGCAGGCGCGACACCGCATCGTATTCATACAGGCCTTGCTGTGCTTTGGTGGTGGACTTGATATGCCAGGTGATCAGTTTTAGGCCCAGGCTTTCTGCTACCTGCTCAGCCAATAAAGTTTTCCCTGTACCAGGCTCACCTTTGACCAATAACGGCTTTTGTAAACTACGGGCAGCTTTAACCGCCAACTTTAAACTGTCAGTCGCAATGTACTGAGCTGTACCTGAAAATTGTTGATGATCAGCAGACATGATTTAACCTTATTTTTTTACTTACAACGGTGAACTTTTCTTGTGAACACGAAGATTGCCCTTGTTCGACACATAGGTCGACCAGCAATAGCCAATCACAGATCCAATCCCAATGACAAATAAAATAAGTGACGCATTAATCCAAATCAGAGCTTGCTCTTTGGTCAACACACCAAACAGCAAGCCAAAAATTGCAGGTGCGATAGAGGCATTCGGCCCCTCGGATACCGTCGGTGTCAATAGAATGGCAAAGCCTAAAATCCACAAAAAACCACCAAGCGGCTTAGGCAGCCGCTTGGTTACGCCATACCAGCACCATAAAGCAATCAGGCTGCCCAGCAGATAAACCGCAACAGCAATGCTCTGTTCAGGAATT
The DNA here is from genome assembly GCF_013418055.1 of Acinetobacter sp. YH12208. Taxonomy (NCBI): domain Bacteria; kingdom Pseudomonadati; phylum Pseudomonadota; class Gammaproteobacteria; order Moraxellales; family Moraxellaceae; genus Acinetobacter; species Acinetobacter sp. YH12208. The sequence continues at coordinate 63,702 of NZ_VPCT01000011.1, read as the reverse complement.
GAGTCTAAGACAGCAACATAACCATTCATTTCACAACTCCTGAATTAACATTAAGCGCCACGCAATCCTTCTGGAGCGACTGCATTCGGATCAATCAAGCCTTCTGGCGGCATTTGCAAAAAGAAACCACGTGTAGCAATAGAATCCATCACATGCAATACATTGGCACGTGCCAGTTTACGCGATTCGCTCAGTTCGAGATGCATGACAAAAGTCGCACGTCCAAATGCGGCTTGTACGGGCTCAGACAATACGCTGAGTGGCTCGAATATTTCAGCTTCGCTTTCATCCGCAGGACGCGCCACATACAGATACATTTCACTTTTTTTGCTGGATTTGTAGATAGACACTTGCATGTTTCAAACGACTTTTCTGGAAAAACATCCGCAAGGATACATCAAAAAAAAGACAGAAACATTAGCCACGTCTCATGCATCAGTCGTGATTTTGTATAATTGCTCTATCTTTAACCAATCCTGCAAGCGATCACTCGCTGACTTTCATCTGGGTCGATAAATAAGATTCATCCTGATGCAGCACCTGAATCAGTGGCTGGGTTAACAGTTCATAGCGCCAGCCCAGCAGATAATCCGGCAGATCCTGCTCATCCTTATGAAAGACCACATGCTGATACAAGGCATTCAGCCATTTTTTACGCATCAGCACTTCTTTTGGAATTGAGGTTTCATCGACTACATTTTGAATGATGTTATCGATCTTTTCGCCGATATCTTTGGAGGAATGACGGATTGGACGCGCCAGACGTAACGGCCAGCTTTCCGGTTCCGGCAAGAATTTCAATAAATCTAAAATAGTTTTACCATGTTCACGAACCACATTTGAACGGATATCTTTGACTTGACTCAACTGGAAGTTATTGCGCGGGAACTTCTCGACCAGATCAATCATACTGACATTTTTTAAGATAAAACTACGTGGCTGATTCAGTGCTTTGGCAATCTGATCGCGCCAGACCATCAATTGCTGTAATTGCATCAGCTGACGGCGTGAATGGCGATAATTCCCCACATCCTGATATAACAAGGCCGTTGGTGTGTCTTCACCAATTTCCTGAGTCAAGAAACGACAGTCTTGCAAAGCAAAATCCAGTAGGTATTTCGTATCCAGCTCTTGTTTGATTTTGTCAGACAGCTTGACCAGATAATGCACATCATTGGCCGCATAAAGTAATTGCTCTGAACTTAAAGGACGTGCCAGCCAGTTAGAACGGGTCTGGTCTTTTTCGATATCGACTTCCAGCATCTGTTTGAGCGCATTCTGATAGCTGACTTGCAGACCATGCCCCAGAAAAGACATGCCGACCTGGGTATCAAACACATTGGTCAGTGATTTCTTTTGGGTATAGTGATAAAGCAGATCAATATCTTCGCTACAAGCATGAAAAATATTCTGCTGGGCGTTAAAAACTTTATTGAAGAACTCAGTCAGATCCAGGGTGGTTCCATCCAGCAAATAGACCTTGTTGTCTACATTGATCTGAAACACACCCAGTTTCGGCCACAAAGTATCGACCTTGATAAATTCGGTATCCAGCCCGTAAACAGAACTCTGATCCATCAGGTTCAGCACAGGGTATAAATCGTTTTGATGTTGAATAAATTGAAACATAAAGACTGAGTCTAAAATTAGATTCTCGATAGATCCATATTAACTGATCTATAGAATTTTTGTATAAAAAATAACGCTGATTCTGCTCTATCTAGCAAAAATACCCCTTATTTATTAGGCTCTAGATTTTAAATAATATCTTTTTTATATTAAAACTAACAAGATTTTTAAGTCTATCTTACTTCATGCGCATCCGGTTATGTACGGCCTGACTCAAGGTATGACTATCGACATATTCCAGTTCACCGCCCTGTGGTACACCTTGGGCAATTCGAGTCATCTGGATCGGCAGATGCTTGCTGGCTTCCACCAGATAATGTGCCGTGGCCTGACCTTCTACCGTCGCATTAGTAGCGAGAATGACTTCCTTCACCTGACCATTGGCCAAACGGTGCAACAAATACGGAATGCCAATTTCTTCAGGACCAATCCCATCGAGCGGTGACAAATGCCCGCCCAGTACATGGTATTTCCCTCTAAAGCTGCCACTTTGCTCAATCGCCATAACATCTGCAGGTGATTCCACCACACAGAGCAATTCATCATCACGATCTAGCGACGTACAGATATTGCACACTTCATCTTCAGTCAATGAATGACAAACCGAACACTCATGAATGTAGTTGGTCGCCTCAGTCAACGCATGCGCCAGACCAATTGCACCTTCACGATTTTTCATGATCATATGCAATGCCATACGTTGAGCCGATTTCGGCCCAACGCTTGGCAAAATGCGTAATGCTTGAACCAGTTGATCAAAACGATCACTAAACATTGCGCATTCTTCCTTAGAACATACCTGCCAGACCCGGTGGTAAACCCATACCCGAGTTTGCTGCTTTCATTCTTTCATCAGAGACCAATTCTGCCTGACGCGCAGCATCATTCATTGCAGCAGCAATCAGATCTTCGATCATGTCTGGATCATCCTGAAGTAATTCAGGGTTGATTTCGATACGCTTCACCACATTGCGGCAAGTCATGGTGACTTTGACCAAACCACCGCCCGCTTCGGCATGCACTTCAGTTTGTGCCAGCTCTTCTTTGGCTTTTTTTACATTGTTTTCAACTTCTTTTTGCATGCGCTGAGCTTGCTGCATCAACATATTAATGTTCATAAATATCTCCGAACATAAATTTATAAAATTAGATAAGATCTAAACCACGAGTAATATCACGAATAATATCACCAATCTCTTCTAAACCAACAGAAACACGAATTAAACCTTCGCGAATACCTGCTGCTTCTTTGGCTTCAGGCGATAATTTACCGTGTGTGGTGGTTGCCGGATGGGTAATGGTTGATTTCGCATCCCCCAGGTTACCGGTGATCGAGATAAACCGGGTATTGTCAATGACTGTCCAAGCGGCTTCACGACCGCCTTTCACCTCAAAAGACACAATGCCACCAAAACCCGTCTGCTGTTTCACTGCCAGCGCATGACCGATATGCGCAGGCAGACCGGCATAATAAACCTTCTCTACCTTTGGATGCTGATCCAGAAATTCAGCCAGTTGCTGCGCACTTGCTGAATGCTCACGCATACGTAAACGTAACGTTTCCAAGCCTTTCAGGAATACCCATGCATTAAACGGACTCATTGAAGGACCTGTGGTACGCACATAACCAAAGATTTCTTCCAGCAGTTTATGGTTTCCAACCACAGCTCCACCTAAGGCACGGCCCTGACCATCCAGATATTTAGTCGCAGAATACACCACCAGGTCTGCACCAAATTTGAGAGGTTGTTGTAACACTGGTGTACAGAAGCTATTGTCGATTGCCAGTAAAGCATCATTGGCATGGGCAATATCAGCCAATGCCTGAATGTCAGCCACTTCTGCAAGCGGGTTTGATGGAGATTCAACAAACAGTAATTTGGTTTCAGGCTGGATGGCATTTTTCCATGCATCAAGATCGGTCAAATCTACAAAATCGACACTAACCCCAAATTTTGCGACATATTTTTCAAATAGCGAAACAGTCGAACCAAAGACTGCACGTGAGCAGATGACGTGATCACCTGCTTTCAAAAAAGCCATGGTCACTGCCATAATGGCAGCCATACCTGAACTGGTAGCAACGGCGCGCTCTGCACCTTCGAGTGCCGCCAGACGTTTTTCAAACATGGCAACGGTTGGGTTGGTAAAGCGAGAATAGATATTGCCCGGTTCCTGACCTGAAAATTTCGCAGCAGCTTCGGCGGCATTTTCATAAACAAATGACGATGTTAGAAAAATGGGTTCAGCATGCTCACCCTCAAAGCTACGGGTATGACCTATACGGATGGCTAAAGTTTCTAATTGATATGAAATATCGTCTTGCTGGCTCATCGCTCTACCTCAGCCCTAAGGCTGCCTTTTGTAAAAAATTGCCAACATTTTGAGCGCCTATGCTATTTCAGGTCAAGGCATAATAAGCAATTATTGCTTAGACTTCGATCAATCCTTCCCCGGATACGGATATTTTATTTACATGATTCAGTTAAAACAAAACTTTCAGCGCCAGCAAAAAAAATTGAAACATTTCAGTGCCCGGATGTTTAATGCCTCCTCTCTGATTCTGTCGCAAAAAACGCCTTTTGAATATATTAGCGGCAACGAGTTTTGCAAGATTCGCTATTACGCCTCACCCGATAAGAAATACAAGGAGCCATTGGTATTTGTCGCCCCTCTCGCCATCAATATGGATATCTATGATCTGTATCCCTATCGTTCGCTGGTCAAGCATTTTCAGCATAGCGGTTTTGATGTCTATCTGGTGGAATGGAAACGTTTTAACTTTAGACATCGTCATTTAAACTTTTTGTCTTTTATTGATGCAGCCATTCCTCAATCTATTGAAACCATCTGCAAGCATTCGGACAGTCAGTTCATTTCCCTACACGGCTGGAGTATGGCTGGGGTATTTGTCACGCTTTATACCGCCTTGCATTCGCCTGAACATGTCAAAAATTTGATGGTCGTTGGCAGCCCCATCGACAGTTATGCATCAGGACGGGTCGGCAAACTGTTTTCGACCACCAATAAACTGATTTCTAAAAATAAAAATCTGCAACAGGCCATTCATCAGGGTCATATTCCAAAGCAATATATTCATACGCCCGGCATTGTAAATGCCTTGGGCTTTAAGTTACTGGATCCGATCGGCTGGCTGAAAAGCCAGAAGCAGTTTTTGCTGAATCTGGATCATGTCGAAAATGTCTATGAACATGCCACCATGGGAAATTTTCTGAATAAGATGATTGATTATCCGGGCGGGATTAATCAGGACATGGTCTTACATCTGTGGCTGCAAAATCCTTTAAAACAAGGTTCAATCACCTTAAATGGTCGTACTGTTGACCTTAAGAATATCAGCTGCTCGCTGTTGGTCGGTGCCGGCCAAACCGATCAGATTGTCACAGAACAGTCAGCTAAGCCTTTGATAGAATTGACAAGTAGCCAGGATAAGACGTTTACTCTGATTCCGGGTGGTCATCTGGGCCTGATGTCCAACCAGAAAACAGCCAATACGTTCTGGCCCAAAATGACGACCTGGCTGGCGCAGCGCTCTACACGTCTTGATGCTTAGCGCATCTGCGTCAGCATCGCCAAAAAACATTAAAATTTATTTACATATTCAGAGGATACAGCATGATTCAGTCAGTAGCATTTATCGGTTTAGGTGCCATGGGTTATCGTATGGCGGCACATTTACCCAAGCAGTTTGATACCGTCTATGTCTGGAACCGCAATTTTGACAAAGCAGAGCAACATGCTGCTGAATATGGCACTCAAGCCGTTACGCTAGAACAGGCCGTTCAGGCAGATATTATCTTTTCATGTTTGCCGACCAGTGCCGATGTAGCACAACTTCTGGAAAATTTGTCGCTTAAATCCGGCTCAGTCTGGGTCGACTGTACCAGTGGTGTACCGGATTCCGCGCAAACACTGGCAGCACAACTGGCTGAACGTGGGGCGATCTTTCTGGATGCACCGGTCAGCGGTCAAACCATTGGTGCTGAAAATGGCACCTTGACAGTGATGGTAGGCGGCGATGTCCAAGGTTTTGAAAAAGCCCTTCCTGCGATGCAGGCTTTTGGCACACTGATTAAGCATGTCGGTGAATCTGGCGCAGGTTTTGCAGTGAAAGCCGTGAATAATATGTTAATGGCTGTAAACCTGTGTGCGGTCGCAGAAGGCTTTACTACGCTGAAAGCACATGGAGTCAACCTGAATGAAGCACTGGATTGTATTAATGCTTCAAGTGGTAAAAGCATGGTGACCGAAACCGTATTACCACAGCGTATTTTAAATCGCAGTTTTCCTGTAACCTTTGCCCTGCCACTCTTGGCCAAAGATACCGGCATCGCAATCGATCTGGCGCGTGAGGCTAAACTGTCTGCGCCTGTGCTATCATTAACCCAGAATCTAATTCAGGCGGCCAGTGATCTATCGGATAAAAACAGTGATTTTTCCAGTGCCGTGAAAATGTATGAATCATGGAGTAATATTACCATCGAGTAATATCTCGCCATTGAATAATGATAACAAAACCTCATATTGTGACTAGTAGGCAGGCACATATAGTGGATAACCCAGAGGAAACTCGCATGAAGAAATTTTCTGTTGCAGCATTAATTGGCTTAGCAACTTTGTTCGGGGCTTCAACATCGGTTCTTGCATCTGAACAGGAATGCAAAAAATTGAAAAATGATCATGACGTGATTTATGCGTCTAAAGGATTCTGTTTTAAAGATCCAGAAGCAAAAGCGAAGTTCGGCAATGACAATTGCTATACAACCAAGCCAAAATTCTCGGAAAAAGAGCAACAGCGTCTTGACGTGATCAAAGATCGTCAGAAAGAATTGAACTGTAAATAATTCAATTCAATAACGCTCAAGGAATGTACTTATGACTTATGATGATCAGAATATTTTTGCACGAATTCTACGCGGTGAACTTCCTGCGATTAAAGTGTATGAAGATGACCAGGTTCTTGCATTTATGGACATCATGCCGCAAGCAGATGGTCATACTCTGGTCGTTCCGAAAGCACCAGCCATCACTTTACTGGATCTAGATCCTGAAGCTGCGGCCTATACGATTCAAATTGTACAGAAGGTTGCGAAAGCAATTGAAAAAGGTTTGGGCGTTGACGGCATTGTCCTGATGCAATTATCAGGTGCTGCTGCTGGTCAGACTGTACCGCATATTCATTTTCATCTAGTGCCGACTTCTCTGCACAACTTGGGTAAACATGCTGCCCAGATGGGTGATCAGGAAAAAATTAAAGCGCTGGCTGAAAAAATCAAAGCTGCACTTTAAGTTTAACTGAATAAAAAAATGGAGCTTTGGCTCCATTTTTTTATTCTACTTAAAGCATAAAACTTTAGAAATAAATGCGAATCATTAAGATAATAGCAACCAAATTATCTTTAAATACAAAAAATTGAATGTGTAATATTACAAAACTTACAAAATACAACATTTAACAGATTTGAAATATTTCCTTAATCTTACTGTCTTATTTGTAATCGATACTTGGCACCAATAGAGCGGTACATGTTTCAACACATGACTGAAACTTGTTTTAAGACGATGAATAAAAAGTCTTTATTGGAGCAACACATGAAAAAAACGTTATCTGCATTAGCAATTGGGGCAACAATTTTAACACCAGTCATGGCAGCTGCTGCTGACGTTAAAATTTATGGTCGTGCACACGTTTCTTTAGATTATCTGGATGATGGTGCAGATTATAATGAAGTTGGACTTTCTTCAAACTCTTCACGCCTAGGCTTCAAAGCTGAACAAAAACTAGAAAATGGCATGACTGTTTTTGGTCAAATCGAACAAGAAATTAACTTTGCTAGCGGTTCTGCAAATGATGATGTTGAATTTGCAACTCGTGATACTTTTGTTGGTTTAAAAGGTGATTTCGGTCAAGCGCGTATCGGCCGTTTTGACAGCCCATTCAAAGTAGCACGTGGCCCGGTCAACTTCTTTGGCGATATGGTTGGTGATGTTCGTAATGTCACGCGTGCTGGCAACTTACGTTTTGATGAACGTAATAACAATACCATTGAATATAAATCACCTAAGTTTGGCGGCGGCTTTAATGTTTTAGCAGCACTTTCTTTACACGAAGGTAATAGCCCTGATAGCGTGTCAACATCTTCACCAAAAACTACTGTAATTGAAACTGTGAATGGTCCAGTAACAGTAGTCGTACCGGGAACCACAACTACTACCAATAAAGATAATCGCGATGATAAAGCATACGACCTCGCTTTAACCTATAAAGAAGGTAAAGTTGATTTTGCTGCTGCCTATGAACATTATGAAGAAGATGCAGGTCGTGGTGAGCGCGATGGTTTCCGTATCGCAGGTGCTTACAAAATCACACCTGAGTTCAACTTGGGCGGTTTATACCAATTCCTTCAACATGATAATTCTGAAGCAAACCCAGATGCTCAAGTATTTGGAGTAGCAGCTGACTATAAATTTGCACCAAAAACGTATCTACGTGGTCAAGTGTTCCACCGCGATGTCGATGCAGATGATGCAAATGCAACATTATTGGCACTTGGTGTAGAACATCGTTTAGACAAAACAGTACGTGTATATGCAAACCTGGCAACTGTCCTAAATGATGAAAATTCAAATGTTACACCATGGGCACAAGCACGTACAAATAACGTAGGTGGTACACGCGGTGAAGATGCAACTGGCCTATCTCTAGGCATGCGTTACGACTTCTAAGTCTAGCCACCCTCACCAAGCTTAAAAAGAACATGTTTCCAGCATGTTCTTTTTTTGGCGTGTTTTTTATCAATATAAAATGATGAGAAAGATTGTGACACTGATATTCAACCCTTATAAAACCAACCAAAATAGTTTGATTAATTTTATTCTTTATTTTAAAACCAAGCATTTTAATCAGATTAAAAAGCATTAATCCAACTAAAACAATCTACATTCAAATATATAAATATAAGCATTTTAGTCGGATTTAAAAAAACAATAAAATTACATAAAATAATAAAAAATATTTAGAATAAATTTTAACTAATAAAAATATATACCTTTTATTATCATACATTTAAAAATATATATTTATTTAAATTGTATCGTCTATTTATTTTTTAGTTACAATAGATTAATAATATACAACAAGTCACAGACAGGCTTAGTCGAATGAGCTTAGTTCCCAAAAATCTAAACCAGAGAGTGGTGAGAGAAATAACCGCTATTTTAATTATCAAAGTTATTTTACTGATGATCATTAAAAATATCTGGTTTGATGCGCCTACGATTCCTAAAAATTTTGATAACCAAGTCGCCGAGCGTATCGCCGGCAATCCTTCCCAAATCCAGGAGACACGTTGATGATTTCTGAAAGCGTGGTCGATCTCTCGCGGTTCCAGTTCGCCATGACCGCGATGTATCACTTTATTTTTGTTCCACTGACTTTAGGCCTGGCTTTTCTGCTTGCCATTATGGAAACCACCTATGTGATTTCCGGCAAAGAAATCTATAAAGACATGACCAAGTTCTGGGGAAAACTGTTTGGTATTAACTTTGCCTTAGGGGTAACCACAGGCCTGACCATGGAGTTCCAGTTCGGAACCAACTGGGCTTATTACTCGCATTATGTCGGTGATATTTTTGGTGCACCGCTGGCGATTGAAGGTTTGATGGCCTTCTTCCTTGAATCGACCTTTATTGGCTTGTTCTTCTTTGGCTGGGATCGCCTGTCCAAAGTGCAACATCTGGCAGTTACCTGGCTGGTAGCTTTAGGTTCGAACATGTCTGCGCTGTGGATTCTGATCGCCAATGGCTGGATGCAAAACCCGGTTGGTTCTGTATTCAACTACGAAACCATGCGTATGGAAATGGTGGACTTTGCCGCACTGATCTTTAACCCGGTTGCTCAGGTAAAATTCGTACATACAGTGTCTGCAGGTTATGTCACAGGTGCTATTTTTGTACTGGCCATTTCAAGTTATTACATGCTGAAAAAACGTGACTTGCCGTTTGCACGCCGTTCTTTTGCCATTGCAGCCATCTTCGGGCTTGCGTCTACACTTTCAGTGATTTTACTGGGTGATGAATCAGGTTATGAGCTGGGCGATGTCCAAAAAACCAAACTTGCGGCGATTGAAGCAGAATGGGATACGCATCCTGCACCAGCAGCATTCACCTTATTTGGGATTCCAAATGCAGAAACCCAAACCACTGACTATGCGATCAAGATTCCTTATGCGATGGGTCTGATTGCAACCCGTTCCACCACTGAACAAGTGACCGGAATTAAAGATCTGATTACTCAGCACGAACAGCGGATCCGTAACGGTATGGTGGCGTATGAACAGTTAGAGCTGCTCCGTGCAGGAGATAAATCACCTGAGCTTAAAGCGGCTTTTGATGAATCACAAAAAGACCTCGGTTATGGCTTGCTGCTGAAGAAATATACGCCAAATGTGGTGGATGCGACTGAAGCACAAATTAAAGCTGCGGCGGCAGACACCATTCCACATGTACCAAGCCTGTTCTGGGCATTCCGCGCCATGGTGGGTTCTGGTTTCTTGATGCTGCTTCTCTTCATTCTGGCAACTGTTGCAGTCGCAAAACGCAATGCTGAAAACAAACCTTGGTTATTAAAATTTGCCTTATTTGCACTGCCTTTACCTTGGGTGGCTGCACAAACTGGCTGGTATGTAGCAGAAGTCGGTCGTCAGCCTTGGACGATTGGTGAAGTCTTACCGACGCATCTTTCAGCCTCCAGCTTAAGTACTGGCGATGTATGGGGTTCAATCCTGGCATTGGCAGCCTTCTACACGGTGTTATTGATTATCGAGATGTATCTGATGATCAAATTCTCACGCCTTGGTCCAAGTTCCCTGCATACCGGTAAATACCACTTTGAAAAGCTTGCAGCAGAAAAGGCAAATGGGGAGACTCAAGCATGATCGAATATGAATTACTCAAAATAATTTGGTGGGTGCTGGTCGGCGTATTGCTGATTGGCTTCGCCCTCACCGATGGCTTCGATATGGGCTCTATGGCGATCATGCCATTTGTGGGCAAAAATGATAACGAGCGCCGTGCTGCAATCAATACCATTGCCCCGCATTGGGATGGTAACCAGGTCTGGTTCATTACTGCCGGGGGGGCTTTATTTGCTGCCTGGCCAATGGTTTATGCAACAGCCTTCTCTGGCATGTACTGGGCATTATTACTGGTACTGTTTGCCTTATTCTTACGTCCGGTCGGCTTCGATTACCGCTCTAAACTGGAAAATACCAAATGGCGTACTTCCTGGGACTGGGGCTTGGCGATTGGTGGTGCAGTTCCGGCATTAGTCTTTGGTGTAGCGTTTGGTAATATGTTCCTCGGTGTGCCTTTTACCCTGGATGAAACTGTGCGCTCTACCTACACAGGTAGCTTCTTTGCCCTGCTGAATCCATTTGCGATTGTGTGTGGTCTGGTCAGTTTATCGATGTTATGCGCACATGGTGGTGCATGGCTGATGCTGCGTACTGATGGCGACCTGCGTCAACGTTCTGCCAAAGCGACACAAATCATGGGTCTGGTCTACTTGGCGACTTTCCTTGCTGCGGGTGCATGGTTGTATTTTGGAAACATCCAGGGTTATAGCCTGGTGATGCCTTTTGACACCAATGGTGTTGCCAACCCATTAGCAAAAGAAGTACTGACCAATGCCAATCCGGGCTGGATGAACAACTATTCGACTTATCCAATTACAATGGCAGCTCCAATTGCCGGCATTCTAGGGGGATTCATCATTGTACTGGCTGCAGGTAAAAACAAGGCTGGCTTGAGCTTCCTGGGTTCTTCTCTGGCAATCGTCGGTGCAATCTTAACTGCCGGTTTTGCCCTGTTCCCGTTCCTGATGCCATCTAGTTTGAATCCGACAGTCAGTCTGACCATGTGGGATGCAGTATCCAGTAAAAATACCTTAACTGTCATGACCGTTGCGGCAGGTATCTTTGTTCCACTGATCCTGATCTATACCACATGGTGTTACTACAAGATGTGGGCCGTGATTACCAACAAACATATTGAAGACAATTCACACAGCCTGTATTAAGGCTGTGCACTAAGGAGACAAAATTATGTGGTATTTTGCCTGGATTCTGGGTGTACTGATGGCGTGTTTTGCCAGTGTGATTGCCGCAATTTATATGGAACAACACCAAGACCTGGATGAGGAATAAAATATGACCGAAGCTGCGCTTGAGAAAACCGTTGTAGACAAGAAACCAAACAAATTTGCGATGATGATTTCCTGCCTGCTGGCTTTTCCTCTCGCCGCAGTGTTATTGGTTCATCCCTCTGCAATGCTGGATGCCAACGGTGAATATAGCCATAGTGCCATGATGTATATCATGATTGGTATTTCTGGAGGCTTTGTACATGGTGTCGGTTTCGTACCTCGCCACTGGTTCTGGAAATGGCTATTTAGTCCATTTTTGGCTTGGCCTTTGATGATCTGGGGCTATTACACCTGGTTTTTCAGTTAAGTTTTAAGACGAAAGAAGCCCTCGATTGAGGGCTTCTTTATATCGTTTATCCATTTCTGCTTTTTGTTGTACGCTTATATCACTCTGCATTTGGAAGCAATTTCCACATTGAGCATGAATGTAATGAAGATACTTTTCTTTACCCGCATGTCTTAACAATATTTGTAAAACCGGAACACATCCGACTTTTAGAATAATTTATCGATGGGTATGAATCGACATCACAATTCCCATACCTGCGAGCATAGAAATCACCGCCGTTCCGCCATAACTCATGAGCGGCAATGGGTCTCCAGTCACCGGCAAGATACCACTCACCATGCCCGAGTTTAAAAATACAAAGAAGAAAAAGGTCAGTCCAATAGCTCCGGCATATAAACGTCCAAAATTATGAAAACTGTTTAAGCCAATCATCAAACAACGAATAATAATGGCAGTAAATAAACTGAACAGCAGAAAAACACCAATAAAACCGAATTCTTCGGCATAGGTCGACATAATAAAGTCGGTATGATGCTCGGGCAGATAACCCAAATGCGATTGTGTCCCTTCAGTATAACCTTTGCCTGTGGAACCACCTGAACCAATGGCGATTTTGGACTGAATGATATTCCAGCCTGCACCCAATGCATCCGACTCCGGATCAAACATCGTGGTAATACGTTTCTTTTGATACTCTTGTAGTACGAACATCCATAAAACTGGTGCTGCCACAGCCAGTGCTGCTGCCGCACCAACAATCAGACGCCACGACATCCCGCTTAAAAACAAGACAAAAACACCCGGAACCACCAAACCAATATTCAAATCAGGTTGGAGTGCAACCAAAACAAATGGTATAGCCAGTAAAATTAATGCACCGACAATATGTACAAATTTGGGAGGAAATGGCTTACGTGCAAAATACCAGGCCATCATCAAAGGCATGGCAAATTTCATCACCTCACTCGGTTGCATACTCCCAATACCAGGCAAAGTAATCCAACGCGTTGCACCCAGGCGTTTTTCACCAATCACAAACACCAAGAGCAGCATGAATATGCCAAAGGCATACAGGTAGGGACTGATCGCCTGATAGACTTTCGGTGGAATCTGCGCACAGATAAATAGCAGCACAAAACCAATCCCGAAACTGATCGCCTGACGAACAACCATCCCGGAATCTTCAGAGGTCGCGCTATACACCACCATCAACCCCAGAATTGCATTGAGAACCAGAAAGCACAACAACCAGGGATCAAGGTGCAACTTGGTCCACCGGGAGGAATCTTGCGGGTTAATACTACGTCCATCACGCAAAGAATGACGTAAAAACCGATACTGCTGTGAAGGTATCATTGGCCAAAAGGTGAAAAAGAATGATGGCAAAATTATAAGTGAAAGCTATAGGGAATAGATCGCTATAGCCAGATTTATTCTGCTTTTATTTAAATTTTATCGAATATATTTTTAAGCCTGAGCTTGTAAAATCAGCTTGGCCAGTTCCAGATCATCCGGATAGGTAATTTTAATATTATCGGAACGCCCTTGCACCACACTCACCTGCTCACCGATATGTTCCAGTGCGCTGGCTTCATCGGTAATGTTAGCACCATCCTGCAAAGCCTGTTCAATCGCCCGTTTTAATGTGCCCAGCTTGGCCATTTGCGGCGTTTGTGCCTGCCAGAGCATGGAGCGATCCACCGTTTCCTCAATATCAGAACCGGTGACTACACGCTTAAGTGTATCTCGTACCGGAATCGCCAGAATCGCAGCCCGATCCTGTGCAATTGCCGTATTGACCAACTGTTGAAGACAATCCAGACTGACACAAGGGCGTGCCGCATCATGCACCATGATCCAGTCATCTTCAGAGGCCATTGCAGATAAATAATTTAATGCATTCAGCACCGAATTCACTCGCTCTGCGCCGCCCAAACAAAAATGTGCTTTTTCCAGATCGGAAAATGGCAGAGTTTTTGCGACATTGTCCTGTGTACCAATCGCCAATACATAACCAGTCAAAGGCAATTGATTCAGACGTGCAACGGTATGTTCAAGAACAGTTCGTTGTTGAAGCGTCTGATATTGCTTGAGTTCTGTTTTAGAAAAACGGCTACCTGAACCTGCAGCAGGAAGAATGACCCATAATTTACGGGGTATTTGTTGGCTCAGGTGACTCATTGGTTCGCAGATCTACTTTAGAATTTGGATTAAGATAGATGGGTTTATATTGAGTACTGATCGTGCTCATTTGAATAAAAGTTTCACGTGGCTTAATCAGGCCAAGATCTAAACGCGCATGTTCTTCGATGGCTTCAATACCATTCTTTAAATCGTAGACTTCTGCCGCCAGAACGCGATTACGTTCTTTCAGCTCATCATTCAATTCCATTTGCTGCTGGATTTTCTGGGTCAGCTGCTGATGATCATGATAACCACCTTCACCAAACCAGTATAAATATTGAAACCCTGCGATCAAAATGATCGCAAGGCCCAACAGTACTTTACTCGCAGTCGAGTCGAATACATTTAACATTGACATAAGTCGCTTAGTTCAAACCTTTAAACTCAGCTTTACCGCGATATGCAGCATTAGTCAATTCTTCAATACGAAGTAACTGATTATATTTCGCTACACGGTCAGAACGGCAAAGTGAACCGGTTTTGATTTGACCTGCTGCTGTACCTACTGCAAGATCCGCAATGGTTGAATCTTCAGTTTCACCTGAACGGTGTGAAATCACAGTAGAGTAACCATTTTCTTTGGCAAGATAGATCGCATCTAAAGTTTCAGTCAAGGTACCGATCTGGTTATATTTGATCAGGATCGAGTTACCTACTTTTTCGTTGATACCACGTTGCAGGATTTTAGGATTCGTTACGAACAGGTCATCACCTACCAACTGGATCTTGTCGCCAAGAATCGAAGTCAGGTAAGACCAGCCTTCCCAATCCGACTCATCCAAACCATCTTCAATTGAAATAATTGGGTATTGGTTTACAAGGCCAGCCAAATAGTCAGAGAACTGGTTGCTGGTGAACGCTTTGTTGCCTTCGCCCGCAAGAATGTACTGACCATTTTTGTAGAATTCTGAAGATGCACAATCCAGCGCCAGCATAATGTCAGAACCTGCTTTGTAGCCAGTTTGACCAATTGCTTCAAGAATAACCGTGATTGCTTCTTCGTTAGAACGAAGGTTTGGTGCGAAACCACCTTCATCACCCACAGCAGTGTTTAAACCTTTTTTGTTTAAAACTGATTTTAAAGAATGGAAGATTTCAGCGCCAGCGCGTAAAGCTTCAGAGAATGAAGTGAAGCCCACTGGCTCAATCATGAATTCTTGAATATCAACGTTATTGTCTGCATGTGAACCACCATTGATGATGTTCATCATTGGTACAGGCATGGTCAAAATCGAGTTGTTGCGAAGGTCTGCAATATATTGAAAAAGAGGAATTTTCTTTTCATCAGCAGCAGCGCGTGCAGCAGCCAAAGATACAGCTAAAGTTGCGTTTGCACCCAGTTTTTCTTTGTTTTCAGTACCGTCTAAAGCAATCATCGTGTTATCGATGTCTTTTTGTTCGAATACAGATTTACCAAGCAAAGCATCACGGATTAAGGTGTTTACATTATTTACCGCAGTTTTAACACCTTTACCTAAGTAACGTGCTTTATCGCCATCACGAAGTTCTAAAGCTTCACGAGAACCAGTTGAAGCACCAGATGGTGCACATGCACGGCCAACTACGCCAGATGCTAAGATTACGTCTGCTTCGATGGTAGGGTTACCACGAGAGTCCAAAATTTCACGTGCACGAATGTCAACGATTTGGCTCATGAACTATTCCTCAGTTGATTAATATGAGCTGCCTTTAGGGCAGCGCAAGAGTGATAAACTCAGTGTGTATCTAACTTTTCGAAACCTTTGACCAAGGTATCCAATTCTTTTAGCTGTGCCAAGAAAGGCTCAAGTTGAGACATGCGCAATGCACATGGGCCATCACACTTGGCTTTCTCTGGATCAGGATGTGCTTCCAGGAACAAACCTGCAAGACCGGTTGCCATACCTGCACGCGCCAATGTGGTAATCTGGGCGCGGCGTCCGCCAGCAGAATCGGCACGGCCACCTGGAGTTTGCAAGGCATGCGTCACATCAAAGAACACAGGCACATTCATTTCTTTCATGATATCGAAGCCCAGCATGTCTACAACCAGATTGTTATAGCCAAATGCTGAACCACGCTCACAAATGATCAGTTTGTCATTTCCTGCTTCCAGACACTTATGCAAAATATGACGCATTTCGTGTGGTGCAAGGAATTGTGCTTTTTTGATGTTGATGATGGCATCGGTTTTTGCCATGGCTTCCACCAGATCCGTCTGACGACTCAAGAAAGCCGGCAGCTGGATAATGTCCGCCACTTCTGCAACAGGCGCCGCCTGGTACGGCTCGTGTACATCAGTGATGATTGGCACATTAAAGTGTTTTTTAATGTCAGCTAACCACTCGAGACCTTTGTCGAGGCCTGGGCCACGGAACGAGTTCAAGCTTGAACGGTTGGCTTTATCAAAGCTGGCCTTGAACACATAGGGAATACCCAAACGTGTACAAATATCGACATAAGTCTCAGCGATCTCAAAAGCCAAGTCTTTAGATTCAAGTACATTCATTCCGCCGAATAATACAAATGGCAAATGATTTGCCATTTGTATATCGCCCAAACGTACAATTTCTTGTGGTTTTAATTGCGACATTTAAACTTCCTAGTTGTGTCCTACACACCGATTATTGAGTTTTTTGGTACTGCTTTTTCGCAGCATCAATGAAACCGGCAAATAATGGATGACCTTCACGTGGTGAGCTGGTAAATTCCGGGTGGAATTGTACCGCAATAAACCAAGGATGTTGAGGAATTTCAACTGTTTCTACCAGATGCTGTACCGGTGAATAACCAGAAATCTTCATGCCTTTTTCTTCAAGCAATGGGATATAACGGTTGTTCATTTCGTAACGGTGACGGTGACGCTCAATGATTTCTTCAGAACCATAGATTTCAGCTGTTTTTGTGCCTGCAACCAGTTCAGATTTTTGAGCCCCTAGACGCATGGTGCCACCCAAATCAGAGTCAGCAGAACGTTGCTGAACTTCACCGCGCTCATCTAACCATTCAGTGATCAAGCCAATCAATGGAGATTTGGTCGAACGGTTAAATTCAGTCGACGTTGCATCGCTAATGCCCACAACATTACGTGCATATTCGATTACAGCCAACTGCATACCTAAGCAAATACCAAGGAAAGGTACACCGTTTTCACGTGCGAATTGAATCGCCTGCATTTTGCCTTCAGTACCACGTTCACCAAAACCACCTGGAACCAGAATCGCATCGGCATCTTTCAATACTTCGTTCACGTCCTGGCTTTCAAGTTCTTCTGCATTGACATAGTCAATTTGGACTTTAACGCGGTTTTTCACCCCGGCATGTAAAAGTGCTTCGTTCACAGATTTATACGCATCTGGAAGTTCTACATATTTACCGACCATCGCTACACGAACGGTGTATTCTGGGTTCAATAATGCTTCTACCACGTTATCCCAATCGGTTAAATCCGCTTCAGGAAGGTCGTTATAACCAAAACGTTCGCAGATTAAATCATCAACATTCTGTTCGTAGAAAGTACGTGGAATCTGATAGATCGAACGTGCATCTTTACATACCACAACGGCACGTGCTTCAACGTTGGTAAATAATGCAATTTTACGGATAGTATCTGCATCTACATCGTACTCGGTACGGCAGATGAGAATGTCTGGCTGAATACCAATCGACAGAAGTTCTTTAACAGAGTGCTGTGTTGGTTTGGTTTTTAATTCTGCTGCAGACTTAATGTATGGGAGTAACGTTAAGTGCATTAACATGGTACGTTTATGACCAAGTTCAACCATTAGCTGACGTACAGATTCCATGAATGGGAGAGATTCAATGTCACCTACTGTACCGCCGATCTCTACAATCGCAACATCATAGCCTTCGCCTGCACGCAGGACACGCTCTTTGATATTGTCAGTAATGTGTGGAATAACTTGCACAGTACCACCCAGATAGTCACCACGGCGTTCTTTGTTCAGAACATCTTGGTAAACACGACCTGATGTGAAGTTATTCAGTTTGGTCATTTTCGCACGACGCAAGAAACGTTCGTAGTAACCCAAATCTAAGTCTGTTTCAGCACCGTCTTCTGTAACAAAAACTTCACCATGTTGGAATGGGCTCATCGTCCCTGGATCGACATTAATGTATGGATCCATTTTTACCATGGTCACTTTTAAACCACGAGCTTCTAAAAGTGCAGCAACAGAAGCAGCTGAAATACCTTTACCTAGTGATGAAACTACACCACCAGTAACGAAAATAAAATGGGTCATTGGGTTTCTCGTACAATCGAGCCTAAATCGGCCTGCAATGTTGCGCAATTTTACTTTACCTTGTACCTAGAAAGCAAAGTCAATCCGCATCAATTCAAAGAACAATAAACAATTGACTATTCTAACAGCAATTCCAATAAAAAATTACTGTAAGTTCATATGATTTCTATCTTGTAATTTGCTGCTATAATAGTGTAATCCCCTCCACACTTTTCTGTTTGATGCAATGATGATGAAGAAATTTTTACTCTGTACCGTAATCCTGACTGGCCTGAGCTTGACTGCGTGTGTAAAAAAAGAAGCACCTAAAGAAGAAGAACAAGTTGAGGTTAATCCAGCACCTGAAGTTGTAACGCCTGAACCAGCACAATTTGAACCGCTTGAGCCGGTAGAAGAAGCGGTAATTGAAGAAGTTCCAGAGACAACTGTGGAAATTCAACGTGAACAGACAGCTAACACGACGACTGAAATTCGTCGTGAAGTGAAGAAGCCTGAACCTGTTGAAGCTACACCAGCTCCAACAAGAACGCCGTCAGAAAACAATCCAGCTCCAGAGCCTTCAAAACCTGCAGCAACGCCTAAATCAAACTCTGATTCAAACAAATCTGAAGAAGACGCTGTGGCTGATGCCATTGCAGCAGCGATGCCAGCGCTTGATTAATCAAGAGAATTCATCAAAAAAACCCAGCTTTTGCTGGGTTTTTTTATTACTCTTTTTTAAGCAGATGTCGGTGCAGAATTACGAGACAAGTGCATCAAATAGTCTGCCATTAATCGCGTAGCCCACGATTCTGTTTGCATCAGACCTTGATAAAATCCGCAATGACTGCCTTTTTTGGTGGTAATCACCATGATATTCGACATTGCCCGAATTTTTTCTTTATAAGGTTCCAGATTCTGGATATGACACACCGGATCATCTTCCGCATTTAAAATCATTAATGGAACTTTAATGTTTTCAAATACATAAATTGGATTCGTGGCCTTACTATAACTCTCATAGTCTGAAAAACCGGCCAGTTGATAATAACGCTGTTCAAACTCCGATAAGTCTTTTACCTCCAGCAATTGCTTCCAGGAAGGATAAATTTGCCAGGTTTCCTGATAAGGATGAATAAAGCGTTTGATTAGTTTTTTGGCCATGACTTTGCTATAAAACGGATGTACATGGGCAAATCCAGTTTCGGTGTTATAGCCTGGACATAAGGCAAAAGCCGCTTTTAACGGTGTTTGTGATCCCTCTTCTCCGAGATAACGCACCAGCAAGCCTGTACCCGCAGAAGATCCGACCCCATACAGCTCAGACTGAGGAAATCTATCCTGTATATACAGCAGTTGTTCACGTAGATCTTGGGTCGAGCCGAACAGGTTCATTTTAGCTACAGGCATGGGCAGGTCTGCATGCCCACGGCGCAAACACAAGGCCACTCGCCAACCGGTATGTTTATGCAGATCCTGTACCAGTTCACGCATCGACTCTGGAGAGCCGGTGATGGTATGTAATAAGACAATGGTCGGTGTATTTGCTGGCAAATCCAGCCCATACCAGGCAATACCGGTAATCCCGCCATCCGACATTTTTAGCTGTTCAAGTACATCATATTTAAGTTTAATCGTATGTTTTTTAATAAGATCCAAATATAGAATATGTGCGTGTGCATTGGCTAACCACGGCGTAGGACGATATTTTTGTTGCAGCTGCGGTAAGCGTTCAATGAGTCCTGAAAAAACACCATTTGGATGGTAATACAGGGTCGGTTCATCTGCGCCACTGAAGCGATCCAGATATTCACTGGACAGCTGACCCAATTTTTTAAGCAACATTTTCATCTGTCATCCTCTCTAGTTCGACTAGCTGTGATTTACAAACTTCATGCCGACTTGAATCAATAATTCGAATTAAGTTTTAACTTGGAATGACTGCATCCGTTGGCCCATTTGTACCGCTAAGGCTTCAAGTCCAGACTTAGGCCGGATCATCACTTCAAAATCAATGATCTGACCTTCTTCATTAAACTGAATCATGTCAACTCCCTTGAGTTTTTTATCGCTTACCTGAGCAGAAAACTCAAGTACGACATTGTTACCATCTTCACTTATAAATTCACGGTGATAAGTGAAGTTTTCAAAGACTTGGATCACATTGCTCAGAATAAAAAAGACCACCTGTTTGCCAGGATAAGGATGAAAAGCCACAGGTGAGCGAAATACAACATCCTCAGCAAGTAACTCATTCAAGATCGACATATCGCGGGTTGCTAACATCTCGTGCCAACGATCAATGGATTTTTTTGTAGTTTCGATGCTCATTTGAGGTTCCTTTTTTGTTTTGATATTTTAAATATAGAGCGCTCCCCCTTTATTAAAGGTGAGAAGTACTGCTTCACAAGGGAGATTCTTTCTTATAAATCCTCTCCTTTAATAAAGGAGAGGAAAAAAAGTAGGTTTTAATATTTTTAGATCACCGCTGCCAATTCAGCCCCCTGACGAATGGCACGTTTAGCATCTAACTCACCCGCTTCTTTGGCGCCACCAATCAGGTGTACACTTTTACCAGCAGATTTTAACTCATCAAACATGGCGGTATAAGATTCCTGACCAGCACAAATAATGACATTATCCACTTCCAACACCATTTGCTTATCATTGACGGTGATATGCAAGCCCTGATCATCAATCCTGTCATAGCTGGCACCCGCAATCATTTTCACGTCACGATGTTTAAGCCCTGTGCGGTGAATCCAGCCCGTGGTTTTACCCAGACTAGAACCCACAGAAGCAGCTTTTCGTTGCAATAAGTAAATTTCACGGGATGATTTTTCCAGAACTGGAGTTTTTAAACCACCGACCTGATCATATTTGGTATCGATGCCCCATTCATCATAGAATTTTTCTGGATTGATACTGCCACTTTCCCCTTCATGGCTCAGAAGTTCCGCGGTATCAAAACCAATACCCCCCGCACCAATAATCGCCACACGCTGTCCCACAGCTTTACGCTCTTTTAACACCTCGAGATAAGATAAGACTTTTGGATGATCAATCCCCGGAATATCCAGTTGACGCGGGGTTACCCCTGTTGCCACGACAATCTCATCAAATGCTGACGCTTCAAGTTCTGCAAAACTGGCAGTATGATTTAACTTTAACTTGATGCGTGGCTGCAACTCGATTTGACGTTTAAAGTAGCGCAAGGTTTCATAAAATTCTTCCTTGCCCGGAATGGTTTTGGCAATATTAAATTGTCCCCCAATCTGTGCAGCCGCATCAAATACCGTGACCTGATGACCACGATTCGCTGCATAGACTGCAAAACTTAAACCGGCAGGACCTGCCCCAATCACGGCAATATTTTTCGCTTCTCCAACGTCTTTGAAGATGAGTTCGGTTTCATAACAGGCCCGTGGATTGACCAGACAGGTGGCAATTTTCATCGAGAAAATATGATCCAGACAGGCCTGATTACAACCGATACACGTATTGATCTCATCGCTACGACCCTGTTCAGCTTTAAGCACAAACTCAGAGTCAGCCAGCATTGGACGCGCCATGGAAATCATATCGGCATCACCAGAAGCCAGTACATACTCAGCCATCTCAGGTGTATTGATGCGGTTAGAAGTAATGAGAGGAACTTTTACCAGACCTTTGAGCTTGCGGGTAACCCAGGTAAAGGCTGCACGAGGAACCTTGGTGGCAATTGTCGGAATACGTGCTTCATGCCAGCCGATGCCGGTATTGATAATCGTGGCACCGGCTTTTTCAATGGCTTTAGCCAGTTGTACCACTTCATCTAAAGTTGAGCCACCTTCCACCAGATCCAGCATAGACAGACGATAGATAATAATAAAGTTTTCACCGACCATTTCACGGGTACGGCGCACGATCTCGATCGGGAAACGAATGCGGTTTTCATAGCTGCCGCCCCATTCATCATCACGATGATTGGTTCGCGCTGCAATAAACTCGTTAATCAAATAACCTTCCGACCCCATAATTTCTACGCCATCATAACCGGCATACTGTGCCAGCTTGGCACAATTGGCGAAGTCATCAATAGTTTGCTGAACCTCAGCTGAACTCAAGGCATGCGGCTTGACCGGGTTAATGGGTGCCTGAATCGGAGAGGGTGCAACATTTTCTGCCTGATAGGAATAACGGCCCGTGTGCAAAATTTGCAGGGCAATTTTCCCGCCTGCATCATGCACCGCTTGGGTAATCACTTTATGCTTTTCAGCTTCTTCGACACTGTCAAGCTTGGAGCCGCCCTGAAACGTCACCCCATGATCATTGGGTGAAATACCACCCGTCACGATTAAGGCCACGCCACCTTTGGCACGCTCTGCATAAAAAGCTGCCATCCGCTCATATCCGCCGGGTGCTTCTTCAAGCCCCACGTGCATTGACCCCATCAGCACCCGGTTTTTGAGTGTGGTAAACCCTAAATCAAGCGGGGCAAGTAAATTCGGATATTTAGACATTTCAACTCCTTAGCGTGCTGATGTGCTGGCTATTTTTATTCAGCTGATCAGATATTGCATTTATCGATCAGAATTATGCAACTTGTTGCACTAATATATAAATCAGAATTGATTTTTATGCAACATGTTGCATAATAATCCCGAGTCATTTTTTTGAGACGTTTATGTCTTTATCGCATGTGCTACTGACCAGCCTGATTGAAAAACCCAGTACCGGAATAGAACTGGCGCGGCGCTTTGACCGCTCAATGGGATTCTTCTGGAATGCGACCCACCAGCAAATCTATCGAGAGCTAAATGCCATGTCAAAACAGGGCTGGATTTCAACACTCGAAGAAGAAGATGCACATTCACGTAAAAAAACCTATCAGGTTGAACTGCCCGGTCGTGAAGAATTGGCTCACTGGATGATACAGCAAAGTCCACCGGCACAGTTGCGCGAAGAATTGATGGTACGCTTACGTGCCGAAGCGCAGCTTGGTGGCAACAACACATTAGCGGAACTGGAACGGCATTTAGTCCTGCACAAAGAAAAACTCAACACCTATCAGCAAATTTTTGCCAAAGACTTTGCCCAAGCTGATGAAAATGATCGCACCCTGTATATTCATAAAATGATTTTACAACTCGGCATTGATCAAGAACTTGGCTGGATTCACTGGCTGGAAACCGTTATTCCGCGACTCAAACAGTTTAAATAAACGATCGGGATAAAAATAAGGAGAATATTCATGCCCTTTTATCGCATGCCAGACGGCGAACAGCTGTTTGTACGTGAATACGGTCAGGGTCAACCGGTTTTAGTGTTGTCTGGTCTGGGCATGTTGAGCTGGCAATGGGCGGCCTTTTTATATCCGCATAAAAACAGGTTTCGTTTTATTATTCCAGAATGGCGTGGTTTCGGTGCATCCAAAGACTGTAAAATTCCAGCAAATCTGGATGCAATTAACTGTCATTGGCAGGATGTGCGCTCAGTGGTAGATCAGCTCAAGTTCGATCGAGTCATAGTCATTGCCTACTCTATGGGGGCAACCACACTTATGCATGGTCTGCACTCTGATCATTTCGCTAAACGGATCACGGCTTATTTGCATATTGATCAGACACCCAAAATACCGGTAGATGATACTTGGGCTTTTGGTCTGTTTGGACCAAAACATGACGAATTTAGGGAGATTTTGCAGCAACTGTCTGTTCTCCTCGCTGCACATCCGCAAATTCAATTTATTCGCGATCTAGATCAAACAGTACGCCAACAGATTGGCGCATTATGGCTGCGCTTTATCCAGCTGCAAAACAGTCATCCCTATAGTCTTAAAGCATTTGAGTTTTTACTGCATCAACCTCGCTTTCAAAGTTTATTACTGCCATCCAGCCGTGTGGACTACATGGCCTGGTATATCAACAATTATCTGTATCATCGAGAAGATTACAGTGAAGTATTAACCAAACTTCAATGTCCGGTGACTTTCTTTAGCGGCGCGCAATCCCGGCTCTATCCTTTTGAAGGACAGCGTCTGATTGCAGAAAGCCTGCCTCAAGCCAAACAGGTGATTTTTAAAAAATCCGGTCATACGCCCTTGCTGACTGAACCGCTAAAATTTTCCAGAGAACTCGGTGTCTTCTTGAAAGAGAATTCACAATCGAGTACTTCGGCAGTTTAAATATTCAGGAGAAAAATAATGAAAAAACTGGTGGTCTTTTCAGGTGCGGGTATGAGCGCAGAAAGTGGCATCAATACCTTCCGTGACAGCGATGGTCTTTGGGAACAGTATCGGATTGAAGATGTCGCCACTCCGCAGGCCTGGGCCAGAGATCCGCAACTGGTACAGCGCTTTTACAATGCACGCCGAAAAAATATTCTGGAGGCAGAGCCAAATACTGCACATCTCCAGATTGCGCAACTGCAACAAGATTATGATGTGCATGTCATTACCCAGAATATCGATGATCTGCATGAACGTGCCGGCAGCAGCAAAGTGATTCATCTTCATGGCAATATCCGACTGGCTAAAACCTCAGGTCCAGATGCACAAAGTACGACCGAATTCTATCCGGTTGAAGAAACTGAATTAGATTTAAACAAGCACTTTTGCACAGCAGGTTATCCACTGCGTCCACACGTGGTCTGGTTTGGCGAAGCCGTTCCTGCCTATGCAGAAGCCCAAAATTGTGTACAAGATGCCGATATTTTTGTGGTGATTGGCACCAGTCTGCAAGTTTATCCAGTGGCGGGATTGATTCATGACATTCCGGCATCTTGCCAGGCCTATTATATTGACCCCAAAGCAGACCAACAACAATTGCCGGTACAATTTCACAAGATCACCCAAACGGCCACTCACGGTATGCAACAGTTGATCCAGCTCCTAGAAAAATAATTTCATCACAAGACATATGCTGTGTCATGTTCAATGATGATTATTCAGGTATTTAGAAAACGTAGCGACACTTAATCATATTGGTTACAGCCTAAATACATCTAACTCTTACTGTCTATAGCATACACCTCGTGATTTTCTAAAGTGAAATAACCGTATCTAAGGCGCCACACTTAAACCAAATTTCTTCAAATTTGGATATTCATATGGGGGCATCTTCAGCTGGATAACGTAATGACTCGAGCCCATAAATTTGTGCAATATTCCATAAAATACTTTCACCCGCAGGTAGAGTTTGTGGCTGAATTTTATAAATTGAATCCTGATAAGCGCTATCACTATCAACAAATTTCCAGCCCTGTTGCTTAAACGAGTCAATAATGTCTTCTAGCCAAGCCGCATTAATGGCTCTTACATGAAGTAAAAGCACATGCTTGGGGGAACGTCCTAATGTTTGTTGTGCTAAATTATCGTAATACTGTGCTCGATCAAGCAAATGAAACAGATAGGCTTGTTTTAATTTATTCAGGTTTTCTTGATCTTGTGCTTGCTGATACTGCAAAAACAGTTGATTGTAATACCAATCACTCGCATCGATGCTAACAGTTCCCGATTGATAATGATGGGTTACCAGCCATTGTCGTACTCCTTCCCTTTTTTCTAGCGTATTTCCCTCTTTAAGAAATGGAAATCGGTAACGTGGTACAAATCCGGGTAATGTAGAAAATATTTGATGTCCTTGCTCTATGTCTTTTAAATAATTTTTCAAGCTAATGTCATCTTTATTTAGGTTAAGATGTAAATTTCCATGATTGCCTATTCGATGCCCCTGTTTCCCCCACTCTGAAATCATCTGCAACCCTTTTTCTGTGCTAATTTTACTGACGCTTGGATAGACAATAGCCAAAATTCGCTTTTGTTTTAGGGTATTTAGAATGTCATTATTGATATGACAAGCATCTGGGTTATTGGCTGGGTCTAGTCCATCATCGAAACTGAGGGCGATCTGTTGAGCAAAAGCCACATGAGAAACACAGAGACATAGGCTTAAGACAATTTTTTTAATCATAAATGAGTGCTAGAGCTTAGAAAATAAATACCTTTTAACCTAGCATAATTATTCAAACTGATTGAACTTTACATCGACGGCTAATACGAAATTTATTTATTATCTAAGCTTATATATTGAATGGCAATTTTTTTAATGAATCACCACTTAGCTGTGGTGTAATGAGATTCCAGACATTATAAATGAGCGCCTATGTATCACATTATCGAGTGTGTTGGCTTTTAAATTTTAGTAACTTCAATATTTTTTTAAGTGACAGAACGTAACAATCAATTTTTAATCAGCAGATTGTTGCATAAATGGAATTTTGGAATGCTGACTGATCTTGATGATTTTTACTGCTTTGCACAGGTGGTGGAACATGGCGGCTTTAGCGCAGCTGAACGTGCAACAGACATCCCTAAATCCAAGCTTAGCCGTCGTGTCCATAACTTGGAAGAACGTCTAGGTGTCCGCCTGATTCAACGCAGCTCGCGTCATTTTGCGGTTACCGATATTGGCATGAACGTTTACCGCCATGCACAGGTCATGTTAAATGCAGCACAGGCAGCACATGATCTGGTCGATCATCTTAGTACCGAACCGCGTGGAACCATTAAAGTCAGTTTACCAGTGTCTATTGCCCAGAATGAACTGGCAAAAATTCTGCCAGATTTTTTGAAAAAATATCCTGAAATTAAAGTTCAGATGATGATCACCAATCGCCGGGTCGATATTATCAATGAAGGCTTTGATCTTGCCTTACGTGTTCGTTCCAGCCTGGATGATGACCCAAATCTGGTGATTCGCCAGTTTGAAAAAATTGAGCAGCACTTATTCGCAAGTCAAGGTTACTTAAATGAATTTGGTGAACTGAAAACCCCTGAGCAACTGGCTGAGCATAAAATCCTGAGTATGGCTGAAGACCATACCGAACAGTTTCTGACCTTACAAAATGAACAGCAGGAACAGAAAAAAATCCGTGTCAGTCCAACGGTCATGGGGTCTGATTTAAATATGCTGGCACAACTGGCCGCGTCAGGCTCAGGCATCACTTTGTTACCAGATAACGTGGTCGAGCAGTACGTGGCAAGTGGTGAACTGGTTCGAGTGCTTCCTGACTGGAAAGCACCGCATGGTATTTTCCATGTGGTTTATCCTTCCCGTCGCGGCTTATTGCCCGCAGTCCGGGTCTTTATTGATTATCTGGTTGCTGAATTAAATCAGCGCTAAGTAATACGCTTTTGAGAAAAATGGACAAAAAAATAGCTCATTCTTGGGGAAAAATGAGCTAGAGAAACTTTCACTACAGCATAGTAAGCGAAAAAAAGGGAACCTATGTATCTGATTCTTAGTTTAATCAGATATAAAATCCTAAACCACTGTTTAATGTAGTGTTTTGTATTTTTTCGTCAACAAGCACAAGTGAGTTGTAATTTATGTAAGTGGATTAGCTTAATAAAGATCATTCAATCAATATTTTAAATCTCCGGATACTCACCTGTGCCTTCAGGCCAAGGAGACAAGACTTCAAATCCGGTTTCGGTGACATAGACCATATGTTCCCATTGGGCAGACCAGGATTTATCCGTGGTGACCACCGTCCAGCCATCTTTTAGCTCTTTGACGCGGGCTTTGCCCATATTCACCATTGGCTCAATAGTAAACACCATGCCCGGAACCAGTTTAATGCCCTGACCCGGCTGACCATAATGCAGAATGTTTGGCTGTTCGTGATAGACCTTGCCGATGCCATGACCGCAATATTCACGCACAATGGAATAGCCTTCACGTTGTGCGACCGTTTGAATCGCATAACCAATATCACCCAGGGTCGCGCCCGGCTTCACCGCATGAATCCCGGCCACCATGGCTTCATAAGTGGTATTGACCAGTCGCTTGGCTTCTGGAGATGGTGTTCCAACATAGTACATCCGGCTGGTATCACCAAAATAACCATCTTTAATAATGGCAACATCAATATTGATAATATCGCCATCCTGCAGAACAACTTTTGATGATGGAATGCCGTGACAAACCACTTCATTCGGTGAAATACAGGTGGTTTTGGTATAGCCATAATAGCCAATATTGGCTGGCGTCACTTTTAATGTATTGACAATAAAATCATGACAGAGATCATCCAGATATTCAGTCGTGACACCTGACTTGACATGCCCCCCGATCATCGCTAAAACCTCTGCAGCCAAACGCCCAGATATCCGCAATTTTTCAACATCTTGCTCAGTTTTAAGACTAATCGCTGGAGCGCGCATATACCTATCCTCACTATGAATCCCTGAATTATAGTCCCTTTTTTGCGAAATATGTCGCAGTTGTTGAGTTTCAGCACAGCAATTTTCCTTGAAATAGGAATTTTCACTGCTGCTTATTTGCACAAACAATAACTGACATATTTTGATACCAAGTGCAGATATTTTTTGAGCTTATAAGGAAAAATATATTTTTCAGCGAATTATCAAACATATATTTCTACCAAGATTTGAATGACCGGTTATGTGATCCGCAAACTCACTAGAATCAAGGCTTCCAGCCTTAAAATAAACTCCAAAAAATTGGACATATACACTAAAATCGCTTTCTTTTGTTCTATTGATCTCCCTTTATGACAAGTCTGCGTACCCGGGATATTGTCGCCCTAGGTTTTATGACCTTTGCACTATTTATTGGTGCGGGCAACATTATCTTCCCACCGATTGTGGCTCAACAAGCCGGTGAACACGTATGGCTCGCTGCTTTAGGCTTCCTTATTACAGCAGTCGGCTTACCCGTGATTACCATTATTGCGTTGTCTCGCGTTGAAGGCTCCATTCAGGCACTAAGCTCGCCTCTTGGCAAAGCAGCCAGCATTTTACTGACTGTAATCTGTTACTTAGCTGTTGGCCCTTTATTTGCGACACCACGTACCGCAACCGTTTCTTATGAAATCGGTTTTTCATCTTACTTTGGCAATGAATCTGGCAGCCTGCTCATTTACAGCATTATCTATTTTGCTGTGGTGACCATCGTGTCTTTATATCCAAACAAGATTCTGGATACCGTCGGCTATTTCCTGTCGCCACTTAAAATTATTTCTTTGATCATTTTGGGTGTAGCAGCCGTGATGATTCCTGCCAGCAATCCGCCTGCAGCGATCGATAATTACGTTACCAGTCCAGTGACTGAAGGCTTCGTAAATGGTTATTTAACCATGGATACTTTGGGCGCTTTAGTTTTCGGTATTGTGATTGTTAAAGCCATTACTTCACGTGGTGTAACCGATAAAAAACTGATTACCAAATATGCAGTGAATGCCGGCATTATTTCTGGTATTGGTTTAACTCTAGTGTATTTAAGTCTGTTTAAACTTGGACTGGGTAGCCATGAGATTGCACCGAATGCAGCCAATGGTGCCATTATCCTGCATGCCTATGTACAACATGCCTTTGGTGATATGGGTGCTTATTTCCTGTCTGGCATGATTTTTATTGCCTGTATGGTGACTGCGATTGGCCTGACCTGCGCCTGTGCCGAATATTTCTCCAGTTTGACTAAAATCCCATACAAGATTTTTGTATTTATTCTGGTCGGTTTCTCACTGCTTATTTCAAATCTGGGTTTAACCAAACTGATTGCCGTTTCGGTGCCCGTATTGAGCGCGATTTATCCACCTGCAATTAGTGTGATTTTATTGAGCTTCTGCGCTAGCTTCTTCAAAAAACTGTCCCATGTGATTGCACCAGTGACGCTAGTGGCCTTTATCTTCGGTATTTTTGATGGAATAAAAGTTGCTGGTTTTGAATTGCCTGCCGTACTACAAAATTTGCCGCTCTCAGAACAGAATCTGGCCTGGTTTATTCCATCCATGATTGTATTGCTGATTGCAGCTGTGATTGATCGTATTAGAAACTAATCTTTCTAGGCTGTCTGATAAAGATCGTATTTTTACCCAAAATCCGGTTTTAGCGTGATCAATAATTGTCAGGTTTTACCCAAACGGACTTTTATTGTTTCTTACAGACAATATCAAATCATCGCTGTGTGTCTATTTACTCGTGCTTTTTCCAGAAAGTGTGATTCATAATTAGGCTCGAATGATCCTATTTTTAATACAAATATAAATAATTTTTTGAATTTTAGCTTTTAGATACATGTTGTTGCTGACTTAAACCATCTTGCCCCCTGACTTATACACAGTCTTACATTCTATTGATTAACACTACATATCTTTGGCGTAGAATTTGCATTTTCTATCTGCTCACATCAAACAATTGCTAGCTATTGTTTTCATGACGATATGGAGGTGTAATCTGAATATATAATGCTTTACTAATCAATTGATTATGTATTTTTACGACTAAAGAAGGCCATTTTGACCCTGAAAGTGCAGCCCGATGGTTGCAAAGGCTGATATTAAACAGTACAACTGTATGTTCAATTCTGACTAACTTAATCTGCTTTAGTCTTCAATAACATAAATAAATGGGAGGGATGGAGATGTTATCATTACATTTCAACAAGCAAGTCTTCATTGACGCTCTTAAAGCCAACGACACCAATCTGGTGACATTTATATGCACCACTTTTGCACTTATGCTGACTTTAACCGTCCATTGCTTAATTCAAGGTAATTTAAAACTTGAATACTTTGGTTATGCGCTGATCGTCTCAGCTGCTTTCTTCCTATGGGCTGCCATAGACCAGAAATACCGATAATCAAATTTTAAATTAGCCCAGATGGATGATGTGGCCAGTCATCCATCTGGTAAAAAAACCAAAATATTACTTTTAAGAATAATTAAAATAGCCCACCAAATGCGCCATAGAGTAAAATCCCCGTTCCTCCAAGTTCTGCAATAATTAATCCCAGCATTGCCAAGCTCATCAGACTGCCAGGTAGATGAAACCGACCCAGTTGATGCGGTTGCTTAAACTGATTGGTGGTATCTTGCAGGAAACCATGCAGCATATAAGCTGCAATCGAAAAACTAAAAAATACGATATTCACCAGTACGCAGATCAAATTCATGGCACTGGATAAATCGGAATAATATGCCAGAACTGCCAGAATTAGCGTCGCTGGTGCATATAGCAGACTGCTACGATGGGCAATATCGACATAATAATGTGCGCGTGACTGTGGTGATTGACGGATCTGCCAATACTTCCAGACCCCGGTAAACATCCCAATCCACAAGAATATTCCACTAAAAATAATGGCGATTTTAACGGCCAGTGCAAGTTCCATTGATAGCATAAGCTCATTCCATATCTATTATTTTACTGACTTTTAAGTCATGCTTTGCGCAAGCATCCCTTCAAAAACTGTATAAAGTTAAAGCTTCATCAGGAAGCTAAAATCATAGTGTATCGTATGTCTGAATTTGAAACATTGACTCTACAGTGCCAGGATGGCTATCACTTAAGTGCACGCTTTTATGCGGCTTCTTCAGAATCTGAAAAACGTCCGGTATTGGTCTGTCCTGCCACAGGTATTACCCAACAGTTTTATCATCATTTCTGCATCTGGTTGCAAGCTCAGGGCTATGCGGTACTGGTCTTTGACTTTCGGGGAATTGGTGAGTCACTCGCAGGCCCTTTAAAACAGTCCAAAGCCAGCATTGTGCAATGGGGTCAACTGGATATTCCCGCCGCGATTGATGCTTTATTAGCACGTACTCATGCAGAAAAAGTGATTTTGCTGGGGCATAGTGCTGGTGGTCAGCTTCTGGGGATCGTACCGAATTATGACAAAGTTGCAAAAGTGGTGGCTGTTGCTGGCTCAACCGGACATGTCAAAGGACTTAAAGGTAAAACCAAACTGCTGGCGCCGGTCATGTTCAATCTCATTTTCCCACTGGCCCGTATGAGCAAAGGATATGCTCCGACTCAAGCCATTGGCATGGGCGAAAATCTGCCTAAAGATGTGGCGCGTGAATGGGCACAGTTCTGTAGCAAACCGGGCTATGTCATGAATGCAATGGGTAAAACCCTATTACCACGCTCAGATTTTCATGCTCAAATCACCTGCCCGATTATTTCGATCTGGTCATCGGATGATGAAATTGCAACAGAAGCAAATGTAAAAGATTTACTGCGTTTATACCCCAATGCAGACACTCAGATGATTGAGCTTCAACCTAAAAGATATGCGCATAAAGCCATTGGCCATATGCTGATGTTTAAAAAATCACATCAAAACTTATGGCCGGTGATTGAACAACAATTGACGGTTTAAATCAGATTTAGATGGTTATTTTCAGGCTGCTGTGTTCTAATACACGCAGTTTGAGATGAGCCTCTTACAGTATATGGGCTTGACCTATATACGACTAGCCCCTAACCATGGGGCTTTTTATTGCATGTATGATTTTAAAAACGTATTAACATTTAGCCGAAAAATGCAATGATGCTTTGGATCACCACAGCATTCACAATATCAATAAAAAATGCACCACACAGCGGTACAATTAAAAAAGCTTTATGTGATGGACCATAGCTATTGGTCACCGCCTGAATATTGGCAATCGCTGTCGGTGTTGCCCCCATACCAAAACCACAATGCCCTGCCACTAATACTGCTGCATCGTAATTTTTGCCCATGATTCTAAAGGTCACAATTGCGGTAAATAAAATCAATACCGCTGTCTGCGCCAATAAAATGGTAATGAGCGGACCTGCCAAATCGGCCAGTAACCAGAGTTGCAGTGATAGTAAAGCCATAGATAAATACAGGGATAAAGACGCATTGCCAAATACATCGATTGCACGGTCGAAGATATCGACTTTCAGCACATGCTCCAAGACATTACGCACAATCACACCTGTGCCTAAAGCCCATACAAAAGTGGGCAATTCAAACCATCTTCCCTGGCTGAAGTCTGTCATCTGATTGGCGACAAAAATACACAGGGCAAACATCCCCAAAGTCGACACGGCATTACTGGATGTAATCAATCGGGTTTTCTTTGGATACTCAAAGGGTGCGGTGTTAATGTGCGATTCGAGCTGTTGTTCATTGGTCTCTTGTGCTACTGTTTCAGCCAGTTGGTTGCGTTTAATCAGGAACTTGGCAACTGGACCGCCTACAAGTCCACCAATAATCAAGCCAAATGTGGCACTTGCCATACCGAGAACAACTGCTCCCTGGATTCCATATTGAGTCTCCAGAACCTCGCCCCAGGCACCGGCGGTACCATGACCACCCGTTAAGGTGACAGAACCAACAATCAACCCGATCAATGGGTCAAGTCCAAGCACTGTGGCTAAACTCATACCAACCGCATTTTGCACGACTACAAATAAAATGACACAGACCAGAAAGATCAGGAGCGATTTTCCGCCTTCTTTCAGTTTCAAAAAGTCTGCACTTAAGCCAACAGAAGTAAAGAACATCAGCATCAGGATGGTTTGAATCTGTGCGTCAAATGTGGCACTGATATTAAACAATTTATAGAAAATAAAGGCCGTAATCGCTGCGACTAAACCACCGATTACAGGTTCAGGTAAGTTATAGTTCCTAAAGAAGCTAATTTTACTAACAAGATACCGCCCAATAAAAAGAAAAAAAACAGCAATTACTAGAGTGCCAAAGGCATCTATTTCATAAGTCATAACATTCCCTATTGGCTTTATTTTCATACAGTTTTGGGAAAGAGAGATGAAAAATCAATCACAGAAATGTAATGCAAGTTATTGTTTCTAATAATTGTTTAATTTATAGCCTGAATAGACGCAATTAACGTGATGGAATATCATAAACCCAGTTGCGCGCTTGCTGATCTGTGGTGCTTTCACAGACGTAATAATCATGATTCCAAGCATCTGGATGTAAAATTTCTTTCTTCACATAAGTGACTTTCTTTGAGTTTTCGACACACTCAAAGCTATCACCTTGGTCTTTGACTTGAGTTCCATTAAGGAAACCACCAATACAGAGGAATCGGGATTGTTTAGGCATGTTTTAGGTCAACTTGCTAAATCATTTTTCAATGTGGGGATTAAACGATTTATTGGATAAAGTGTAAAGCATTACCAATAAAAGTTTTTCAATATTGGACATACTCAAAAATTTAATTCTGAAGTTGTGAAAAGATACAGAATTTCATGCTGCAAAATTTAAATTAGATGTCAACTCCCACCCTTTCTGTGTCAATTCAAATATTTCCCCCTTATTACCAATATCACGTATTAATTTTTTATTTATTAATGACTCTAAGGCCTCATCATATTTAAAAAATTCTCTATTATTTTCCATACCTAATTTTTGAGTTCTAATTTTAATTTCTTATTTTCATAAAAAAAATAAGGGCTGAAAAATCAGCCCTTATTTTATACCGCTTATTACTTAATTAACAAAGCAAATCATAGATTTGCTCTTGCGCTAGGGAAAAGCCTTTCGGCTTTTCTTAATCCTAGCTCATTAAGTCAATTGAGCAGCAGCAATTTTCTTCGTATCAACATTCGCAGCAGCGTTAGTATATTCGCTCATCTTGTCGAAGCTTAAGTATTGATAGATGTCAGCTGACATACTGTCAATTTGAGCTGCATATTGTTGGTATTCTTCTGGAGTTGGTAATTTACCCAATACAGCAGCAACAGATGCAAGTTCAGCAGAAGCCAAGTAAACGTTAGCCCCCTGACCTAAACGGTTCGGGAAGTTACGTGTAGACGTCGATACACAAGTTGTGTTCGGAGCTACACGTGCCTGGTTACCCATACATAATGAACAACCTGGCATTTCAGTACGCGCGCCAGCTTTACCATAAATATTATAGAAACCTTCTTCCATCAACTGATGTTCGTCCATACGCGTTGGCGGAGCAATCCACAAACGAGTTGACAATGCACCACCTGGAACTTTCTCTAACAATTTACCAGTCGCACGGAAGTGACCAATGTTTGTCATACAAGAACCAACGAATACTTCGTCAATTTTCACGCCTTGAACGTCAGAAAGAAGTTTTGCATCATCTGGATCGTTCGGGCAGCAAAGAACAGGTTCTTTAATGTCAGCTAGATCGATTTCATACACTTTCGTGTATTCAGCATCCGCATCCGCTTTAAGCAGTGATGGATTCGCTAACCATTTTTCCATGTTCTCAACACGACGAGCCATTGTACGCGCATCGCCATAACCTTCAGAAATCATCCACTTAAGCATAGTGATGTTTGAACGAAGGTATTCAGCAACTTTCTCTTCAGAAAGCGTGATCGAACAACCAGCAGCTGAACGTTCAGCAGAAGCATCAGACAATTCGAATGCTTGCTCAACAGTCAGGTCAGTTTCCATTTCTGTCAAATCGATCTCAAGGATACGACCAGAGAAGATGTTTTTCTTACCTTTCTTCTCTACAGTTAAGTCACCCGCTTGAATTGCGTAGTAAGGAATTGCATGTACCAGGTCACGTAGTGTGATACCAGGCTGCATTTTACCTTTGAACTTCACAAGTACAGATTCAGGCATATCAAGTGGCATAACACCAGTTGCTGCAGCAAAAGCTACTAGACCAGAACCCGCCGGGAACGAAATACCGATTGGGAAACGAGTATGCGAGTCACCACCAGTACCCACAGTATCCGGAAGAAGCATACGGTTTAACCAAGAGTGGATAATACCGTCACCTGGACGTAAAGACACACCACCACGGTTCATGATGAAATCAGGAAGCGAGTGTTGCATTTGAACGTCAACTGGCTTTGGATACGCAGCGGTATGACAGAAAGATTGCATAACAAGGTCAGCAGAGAAACCTAGGCAAGCCAAGTCTTTCAATTCGTCACGCGTCATTGGACCTGTTGTATCTTGCGAACCAACTGTGGTCATCTTAGGTTCACAGTAAGTACCTGGAAGTACACCTTGACCTTCAGGAAGACCACAAGCGCGACCAACCATTTTCTGTGCTTGAGTGAAGCCTTTGCCAGTTGCAGCAGGTTGAACCGGAGTACGGAACAATGTAGATACTGGAAGACCTAAAGCTTCACGAGCCTTAGTGGTCAAACCACGACCAACGATCAGGTTAATACGACCGCCCGCACGAACTTCGTCTAGAAGTACAGGTGTTTTAAGATCAGCTTCAGCAATTACAGCACCGTCTTTAGATGCAGAAACTTTCGCAGCAGCGTGATCGATTTTAAGAACGATTTCATCGCCCATGTTCATGTTGCCAACATCGATCTCGATCGGTAATGCACCCGCATCTTCCATCGTGTTGAAGAAAATTGGCGCAATTTTAGAACCTAGGCAGTAACCACCGTCTTTTTTGTTCGGGATATGAGCAATGTCATCACCAAAGAACCAAAGCACAGAGTTGGTTGCAGATTTACGAGATGAACCTGTACCAACAACGTCACCTACGTAAGCAACTTGGTTGCCTTTCGCGATCAATTCTTTGATTTGGTTTAATGGACCAACTTCACCAGGAACTTCCGGGTTGATTCCGTCACGTACGTTTTTCAACATTGCATTTGCGTGCAATGGAATGTCCGGGCGGCTCCAAGCATCTTGTGCAGGTGACAAGTCATCAGTGTTGGTTTCGCCAGTGACTTTGAAAACTGTCAGTTTGATTTCTTCAGGAACGTCTGGACGTGAAGTAAACCATTCAGCATCAGCCCAAGACTGCATAACAGCTTGTGCATTTGCATTACCCGCTTTTGCTTTATCAGCGACATCGTGGAATGCATCAAATACAAGAAGCGTTTTCTTAAGCGCTTCAGCAGCAAGCTCAGAAAGTTCAGCGTTGTCTAAAAGTTCAACTAAAGGCGCTACGTTATAACCACCAAGCATAGTACCTAGCAAGTAAACCGCACGTTCTTTAGAAATAAGTGGAGAGGTTGCTTCGCCTTTTGCCAATGCAGCCAAGAACGCAGCTTTTACATATGCAGCTTGGTCAACACCTGCTGGTACACGGTTTTCAAGCAAATCTACCAAGTATGCTTCTTCACCAGCTGGCGGGTTAACTAGTAGTTCAACTAATGCAGCGGTTTGGGCATCGTCAAGTGGCTTCGGTGGGACTCCGAGTGCGGCACGTTCTTCAACGTGTTGGCGGTAAGCTTCTAGCACAGTGTTATTCCTCTTTTTTAAAAAATTACTTATGAATTCCTGCTTATTCCAAGCTTCACAAATAATATGGACTCCGAAATTTTACTAAATTTCCAGTTAAAAGTTAATGCAACTCAAGTGTTTCTTTGTGATGCTCGTTATTTTATAACTAAATGATGCTCTTAATGATTATTCAATAATCACTTTTAGATCAGATCTCAAGAAACAAGCCTATGAGCAGGCCCTTTTAACTGAATTTAATGCATAAAAAAGGCAACCATGATGTTGCCTGATTTGAAGTTAAAAAGATACTCCACCTTAGTGTACAGTGGTCGAGTTTAAATATTGCTGATATGAATCCCGGCAGCCTTTGAATTTCACCACGCATTCATCTTCACACATCGTGCTGTGATTATTGCTGGCAAAGGAAATATCCACCTGATACAGCTTTTTTTCTTGTTCTAGCACCTTCTTTAAAAATACTTTGTCGCCTACGCTCAGGACATAGCGACTACCAGCAATAATGACTACACCATGTTCATCTTCTAAGAGCAGATCAGAATGATGTAAATATCTGACGACTTGCATATTGTGTTACTCCTCGGGTAATTGGAGTTAAATTCATTATTCAATATAAAGATAAGTATTTCTATATTTTAGATTTAGAAATTGTCACAAAGTGTACATTTTGCTTAGGCTATTTTATTATTCAGTCTTTTGAAGATGCGTATGTTTAAATACATTTAATGGGAAATATGGGTTGGATAATTTTATCCAGATATAAAAAAACCGTTCCTTAGAACGGTTTGTAATCTGGTAATTCATCATGCGGTGTCGCAATACACTTTGCAGTAAATTCAGCACGGACTTTTTCACGTGCTGCTTTTACATCACCCTTAATCTCTTCGGCTGGAATTGCATAGACTTCATCAATAATATTCAGGATAAAACCTTTAGTGGTTTCGTCGTCGATCTTGTTGGCATGCTCGATTGCTTTTTCTTTCTCAATCGCATTCTGACGATCCAGCATAATGGTACGCGCCGCATTACCGACGCTTCGACAATAACCTTGCCACTGCTCTTCAGGGGTTAAGGGTTTCTTCTCGGCACAACCGGCCAGCGCCAGCATAAACGATAAAGCCAATAACTTTTTCATGAATTTCTCCTTCCGAGGGGCAATATAAAAGATCGGGGAAGATTTGTCATTTCAAAATGCGAGTTGTATGGAATTAAAAAAGCCCACTCATGGGCTTTTGTTTTTTAAATGATTAACCGCATGAAGCCTGAAGAATTTTTTTGCTGGCAGGATCTACAGTTACTGTCACACGCTCTTCACGATAATCCATGGTGACTGCTTGGCCCGGCTCGACCATACGTACAATCTGCGCCTGGGTTTTCTGTTTGATTTGCGCTTCAGTCAGGTTGGACTGACCAACCAATGTCATCGCCTGATCGGCAATACATTTAGGCTGGTTCATATGCAGCAACTCCCACTCTTCTACCACCTGTCCATTCTTTAAATGACAATATCCAACCTGGCCATTACTTTCATTACGTATTTCAAGCTTGCCACCCTGATTGACACAATAAGTGCTCGCCGGATTTGGCATACCTATTTTGGGCGCTTCCGTTTCTGATTGTGGTGTAGTGGTACAGGCGCTTAAAGCAACCGCCAGCAAACCGAACAGCATTGTTTTTTTCATGAGCGTGTATTCTTCTTCAATAATTCTGCACTAATTTAGCATATTTCCATACCTTTTCTAGGCACAAGTCTGTGTACATTGTTAATCAAACACCTTCAATAAAGTTTAAGAATAAAAGTATTGCTAAATTCAGTATTGCTATCTTGCCAACTATTTGATTGCTGAAGCTAGAGATGCGTGGAATCTGTTTAAATTGAGACGAATACTAATTTAGCGTTCTCAATTAAGTGATTCTTCATTCCATTATCAACACAATGTCATTACATAAAGTTTAAATAACTGCATTTTTAGATTTGTGATCTTTGCCAGATTGATTTACTATTTGATTGAATTTTAAACTTTCTACTGGCATGACAGACGATCTCCAACTCTCCCTCAAGGAATATCTTGCGACAGTTCAGGAAGTGGTCAAACTCACTTTCGATACGCCGGTATGGGTCAAAGCTGAGATTCGTAACCTTAGTATCAAAGCAGGTCATTATTATCTGGAACTGGCAGAAAAAGAGGCTGATAGCGATCAGGTCATTGCCAGTTGCCGAGCCACCATCTGGAAATTTAGCGCCCAGAAAATTGTCACTCAATTTGAACGTGAAAGCGGGATTGAATTAAGTCGTGATCTCAAAGTTCTGATTAAAGTCAAAGCCAATTTTGATCCACAATATGGTTTTTCTTTAAATATCGTTGAGATTGACTCGGGTTATACCTTGGGTGATATTGCCCGGCGTTATCAGCAGATTATTGACAGGCTAAGCACTGAAGGGCTGACTCAGCGTAATAAAAACCTGCCCAGTCCTTTTGATTTGAACCGGATTCTGGTGATTGCTCCCGAAAACGCAGCAGGTCTCGGAGATTTCAGAAAAGATGCCGATGCACTACATCGTGCGCAAGTTTGCGAGTTTATCTATCACACTGCGACTTTTCAGGGAAATTCTGCCCCGCAAAGCATTATGCAGAGTCTGGCACAAGCACTGAAACAATGGGCGCAAACCTATGACACTGCGCCAGATTTGATCGTCATTATTCGGGGTGGCGGAGCAGTCAATGATCTGGCTTATTTAAATGATTATGATCTGGCTGCCCTGCTCTGTAAACGCTCGGTTCCGATTTGGGTGGGCATCGGACATGAAAAAGACCGCACCATTCTGGATGAGATTGCGCATCGCTCCTTTGATACTCCGAGTAAAGTCATCGCCGGAATTCGCAATCATATAGTCGAACTCACACAAGATGTCTTGAATTATTTACAGCGGATTCAGCGTTTATCTCAACAGCAAATTCAGGCCTACCAAAATCAGAATGATCAATTCTTAAAACTCATTCAAAGTCTGGCCAACAGCCAGATTATGGATGCCCTGCAACGTCTGCAACAGATCAAGGCCAATACCTCCAGTCTGGCTCAGCAACATACCCAACTAATCAATCAGCAGCTAGATGCCCTGATGCGGGAAACGCTATTGCAAAACCCACGACATGTTTTATCGAAAGGTTATGCCATCGTACGTCAGCAAGAACATGTGGTGGGTTCTATCAACCAGATTCAGCCCAGCGATCCGGTTCAGGTAGAACTGCAGGATGGCATTTTTTCAGCACAACTTATACAGGTACTTCCCCATGACTCATGATACTTTAAGCTTCCAGCAAGGCTATGACATCTTGAAAAAGAATGCGGAATTGCTCGAATCTCAGCAAGAACCGGACATTGATAATCTGATGAAAATCGTGGAAGAATCCATGAGTGCCTATAAAGCCTGCAAGGCACGTGTTGAAGCGGTGCAAAGTGCGCTAAATGACACATTTAAAGATTAGTGATTGAATGACTCTAGTTGAGTAGCTTAGGCTATTTAAGCATCTTTATATCATAAAAAACCCTCAAAAAATGAGGGCTTTTTTCAATTTAATTTACGCTATGAATATCCAGTTCCTCATTACTTGCCAATACGACAGAGGCTAAAATTGGCACCCCCAGAATAAAGGGTACAGCGAAGATCCATAAAACCACAGTCACTTCTGGATCAAAGAAAAATTGAATCGAAAGCGCAGTCAAAATAAGTACAGCGAATAGAATCATTGCAAAACGGATTATAAATTTAGTCGCCATGCGAACATACTCTGATGAGTGAAATTGTACTTTCAATATACACCTAATTTTATTAAGGCTTTATTGATTTTCAATTTATTATGATCTGATTTGATTGATTTTTTATATTTTAGCGCTGATTTATTGCTTCATTCATTTTTCTTAAGGATGTAACAGAAACATAATTTCAGCCATATTTCACAACTTTTTTGCAGCCCATTGCGCTTAAATTCTGATATTCATTGCTTCTACAGGTGTATACCCAAAGCACTGTACTTCATGACAAAGAAAATCACGAACATAAAAAGCCCAATATTGAATTGGACTTTTTTCTTTACTCTTCAACTTCTATGGGATTACCATCTTCAGGGTGAATATGCCGCGTGCCATCATCTGCAGGATCAACACTTGAACCATCTTTGGTAATCGTGTTGTACAGCTCATCCTCTTTCTTATCATCGATAAACTCTTCATCTTCGAAATCTTGAGGCTCATTGTCATCATCGAAGTTTAACGGCTTTTCTTCATCTATCATGGCGATCCATCACTTTTATAACCCAGAAAATATCATGCTCAAACATTTGATCGTTTCATTCAAGGGTCAAGCATGATCATTTGTGTAACCGGATCTATATTGCGGTGTTCAAGCCAGATACATATCAATAAATAATAGCGTTCTTTGATAAGTCATTTTTTAATCATTATAAATAAAATACCCTCATCCTCTTGCGAAGCAGTGCTTCTCATCCCAGAAGGATGAGGGTATTTTCAGCATCTATTTAAATATGAATAAATTGATCATTTCTTGATCAATTAAAGATATCTAATGAAATCTAGCAATCATTTAAAAATATTTATCTGTCCTTATGATTAGAAACGCCAATTATAGAACAAGTCAATTGCACGTTCTAAGGACTGACTCGCTTCCAAGTAAAGACGCTGATTCACCTGATAACGTAAAGTCAGCTTGTTCACCGGGGTAAACACCCCAACACCATAACGAAGATATAAATCAGGGGTAATATAGCCGGTCACCGACACCTGGGTATCATCCCCTGTTCCTTGTGCATCTAGTGCCAAACCACTCAAGCCAAAAGTCCGTCCAATCTGGTTGGTGAGCGCGCGGGTTCCACCCAGGCCCAGACTGATACCTGCTGCGGCAATGGTATTATTCACATCAGATCTGAATCCTTCAGCCTGACTTAAACCGGATGCACCTTCGTTGATACGACCAGTAATCAAGGCATTTAAAGCTTCCTGCTCTGACAAGCCAGCATCATTATAAATCTGAATATTTGGACTTGAAGCAGTGCCCGTCACCCGTACCCCGACCGTACTTCCCTGAACCGACTTATTGGCATCAACATCCAGCGTCGGATTGGTCAACTCACCATTAAAACGGGCAATGGCACGGTTCAGATCCAGACTCTGACCATAAGCTTCGATTTTCACCCGCTGTGATACCCCGATCGCACCATTGGCACGCATCGCAGTTTCCAGACCTCGCTGTGACAGATTGACCCGGCCCAATAGCGGAATACGGCTATCAAAGCCCTGAAATATCACTTGATTACCCAGAGAAACCGCCACATCAGCCCGAATATCCCAAGGACGGGCAGATTTGAGAATAGCCAGCTGGTCATCACCTTCACGCACGACACGTACATCTGAAGAAAGTCCAACCACAGGTTCTGAGGCTTCAGGCATAGAAATTAGTGCACGTGGCACATCAACCGTACCACTTAGACTCAGCTTTTTATTGAATGGATACATGTCCAAAGTTAAATCGGGCGTAACCACGGCAGTAATTAAAGGTGCCTGACGAATCAGCAGATTTTCACCTTGCAGTTTTAACTGCACTCGCGGATCACCTTTCCAGTCGACTGAACCGGTCAATTTACCCACGCCACGACCACTGTTAAATGCACCATTAATACTGGCAGAATTCTGACGTATCGATGAATACAACTGCACATTGGTCAGATTCACCGGCAAGGAGATCATGCTGATCGAAGCATCTTTGACTCGAACCTCACCTTCCAGCAAAGGATCAGTTAAGGTTCCACTCACTTTTCCGGCATAGGACAAGGTGCCATCCAGATTACGGATGTCCTGAATAAAGGGTTTAAAGACTTTAAGCTGCACCTGATTAAAGGCAATTTCGCCACGCATCGGTTTACTGTCCCGATATGGATCAATAATGACATTGGCATACCCTGTCCCGATATCCGGAGTTTTTACATCCAGTCGAACTTGTAAGCCTTCTGCGACACTTTTTGCCACCAGACCCACTTCATCATATTTTAGGGTAGAACCTAAATAATCCGGGTCTTCCGAAGATAAGCCGACCACACCACTTCGGGTGACCAGACGCGCATCGATTTTTGGTTTAGCACCTTGCGCCCAGGCTGCCTTGGCATAACCGTTCACTTTACCGGTCAATGCCAGCCCTTCAGGCAGGAATGCACTGAAATCATCCAGATCCAGGTTTTGGGTCACAAAGGATACGCTGCCACGGGTTTTATTGACCCGAATCGGTTGATCAAAACACAACTGGCTTTGCTGACTCATCCAGCAATGTGCACCGACAAACAGATCAGACTGGGCCGCATTATAAATCACTGCCGCATTTTGACGCTGTACTAAATGAGCACGCAAAGAGTCAAAATCACCTTTTTGAATCTGACCCAGCCAGTTATTTTGTGCATTAAAGCCACCGGCCAGCTGCACAAAGAATTTTGACAGTTTATTTTCTGCCTGAACTTTAAGGATATGCGCCGCACGAGTACCGGCAAGTGATATTTCCCCGCGTACAATTTCCCGTGAACCGCTACGCAAGCGATCCATTGTGGCAGTTAATAAGGTTGCTGTGGTCTGCGAGGTCGGCAACTGCCCGCGGACACGAATTTTTTGCACACTCATCAGGTTTTTAAAGGCAAAATTATCAATCGAAAGATTTGCCGAAGCCTGCAAACGTGGCTGCGCCTGCATATTGATATAGCCCTGCGCACGACCTCTTAAGCCCGGATATAACTCATACAATGCTGGTGCGTTGACTTTGAGTTGCAGATTCTGCGCATTGCCGGTGGCCTGAATCTGGTTGCTGGCATAAGACAGGAACAGGTTATTGGCTTCAAACTGCTCTGGAACAAAACCACGCTGATTTGAATTAATAATGACTGATAAATTACCTGTGCCTCGTACCGGCTTGTTATTTAACATACCGGCCAGATTCAAACGCTGGATCTGAATGCGTTTTAAGGCATC
Organism: Acinetobacter sp. YH12208; assembly: GCF_013418055.1. Classification (NCBI taxonomy): domain Bacteria; kingdom Pseudomonadati; phylum Pseudomonadota; class Gammaproteobacteria; order Moraxellales; family Moraxellaceae; genus Acinetobacter; species Acinetobacter sp. YH12208. The sequence goes on along the minus strand of NZ_VPCT01000011.1, from coordinate 19,133 downwards.
TGACCAAACCCCTTGGGTTTTTACATTGCCCGACAACTCGCCTTTCAGGTTGGCATTAAAATATTGCGGCTTAAAGCGGATTAATGAAGCGTTAATATCCCAGTCAATACCATTTGCCAGATTCACCAGACCATTGGCATTAATCTTGCCAGCGATACCATCATGACGCAATTCATTGACTCTCAATACTTCTGGTGTACCTGAAACACGCAGTTTCAGGATTCCCTGACTGGCTTGCAACTGACTGGCATTTAAAGCCCCATCATAATTGACTGCATAGCCTCTAAAACCACCGCCGGCTTTTTCATTATGGAATAATAAAGCAATGGTACTGTTACCGGTCAGACGTACTGTTTCGTTCTGTTCTGCCAGGCGCCCAGTCAGGTCTACATTAGACAGTTTAATAATCTGCTGATTGGGTTGTGCATAGCCATTGGCCTTGATCTGGCCATTTAAACGGTCTATCGGTGAAGCCGCAGCCAGACTTCGGGTATTTAAGTCCTTGGCGTTTAATAATGCAGTCCATTTCAACTGGCGTTTTTCTTGTGGCAGTTCAATTCGCGCATGACCGCTTAAGCTACCTGCCTGTGCATTGGCGCTATAATTGAAGCTCGGCACATTTAGAATATTATTTTTCAGATCCAGTTTGGCCTGATACATGCCTGCTGGCAGAAGACCTTGTTCGTGCTGTTCGACTTTGGTTGCCACATGAATATTCTGCTGGCCTTCGACCAGTGCCAGTTTCACATCGCCAGACTGACTGCTGAGCCAGCCGACATAGGGTACGGCGCGGTCGATATTTTGCCAGGCAACATCCAGAAGAATCGGTTGTGCTTTATTGTCTTTAACCGGATTCTGATCCAGTTTGATATTCCAAGTTTCATAACGGTCAAAATCTACCAGCGCCGTCAGATGCAGGCCATTTTCCAGATTGCCTTTTGAGGCAATATTGCCATCCAGGCTAGGTGGTAAAAAGTCTTGTACGACTTGCGGGATACGTTCATGCTTAGGATCAATTCCGTTTAATCGTCCGTTCAGATCCCAGCTTACCTGTTCGTTCCAGCCCACTGTCCCGGCAAGGCTAACCGCACCTTTCATCAGCTGGCCATTCAGATCGGTAATATTGAGCTGATTGACCAGATCGGTATACATCACCGCGTTATACTGGCCTTGTGGAATATTTTCACCGATCAGGTCGGTACGGACGTTCAAGTCCAGACGATCGATATCTCCATTGAACTCGGCAATCCCGTCTTTCGTAAACAGTTTCTGCTCAGTCAGAATCGGCCAGTTATAATCTTTAAATTTTAACTCGCCACGCATCGGCACCTGGGGCCGCATTGGATGTACGATGGCCCAACCGGTTAATAAATCGGGTGTATTGGTCGCTACGCCTGCCTGAATCGTATCCAGCGTGCCACGCGCCCGAACCTGAATATCATGAATATTCAAGCTGTCTCTTAAAGAAGGCAGATTGACGATTGCGCGGGCATCCAGTGGATATTTGCCTTCAAACTGCATTTTACCCGTCGCTTCACGCACCGAGAGATAACCCATATCCATGCGGGAATCTTCAAAGTTTAATTCGGTACCAGACCAGAGCGCATCATTTAATTCGATATTATAAAAATCAACTGCCGTGGTTTGGGTTTTAATCACCAGATGATCAAGCAGCAGATGATCGACGCGCAGCACAAAAGGCAAACGGATGGCATTGAACTTGAAAGGTTCGCTGCTAGACGGAGTTTTATTAATAATTTGCAGGTTACGGACATCTGCTTCATTCAGATGAATTTCTTTTTTGATGATCGCCCGCCAGCCCAGTTTTACATCAGCACGATCAATTTTGACATCGACCGGTTTCAGGCTGACCAGCACATTTTTAAGAATAATTCCACGCCATAAATTTCCGCCTTCATATTCATAATGAATAATTTGCTGGCGTTGTAATACCTGATCTAGCAGGAACTTACTGCCCTGATTGGTCGAAAACAGCAGCGCCAGCACAGAGAGCAGGAAAATGAGTGAGAAAAGTACCGACAACAGGATACTTCTCAATATACGGCGCTTTTTCGGCACAACGCTATCTTGTGGTTGTTGTTCTGGCTGTGGTTGGTTCTCGACCATGATGTACCCAAATAACTATTTTTAAAAAATGATGTTTTATAACTGCGAACCAATAAAGAAATGCAGACGAATTGGGTGATTGTCATCAGACAATCCAGTCGCCACATCGATACGAATCGGTCCAATCGGTGAGGCCCAACGTATCCCCACACCCGCACCATATTCGGTCGGATTACTGAACTCTTTATTATAAGCATTTCCGGCATCTGCAAAAACCGCAGCACGCCAGCCTTCCCTAAACTGATAGTTATACTCTAAGGAAGCAACCCCTAAGGCCTGACCACCGACTTTAAAGCCTTCAATTTCCGGAGAAAGACTCTTGTAATCAAAACCACGAATGCTCTGGTCACCACCGGTGAAATATCTCAGGTTATACGGCACTTTGGCAAAATCTTCAGTGAAGATATAACCGGCATCGGCACGTCCAACAAACTGATGATCTGCATTTTCACCCAATGAATAGATAAAACGCCAGCCTGCATTTACAATCGCCATATCTGCATCAGACAATAACGCCTCACTACCCAGCTCGACTTTGTAGGTCTGCTTGAAACCCTTGGTAGGATTGACCCGACGATCGGTATCGGTACGTGAAACTTCATAACCGACCAGTAACGACTGCTGTTCATCTTCGGTATTAAAGCGAAACGCTTCCGGAATCTGGTTAAAATCAACAGAACCATTCTGCTTCAAGCGATCCAGACGGTAACGCGCTCCAAAAGTACGCTGCCAGTTACCCAGCGGGTTTTTAATAATCCGGTCTACACCCAGCACTGCCGATTCAATTTGCAGACCTTCACCTTGAGCCACGCCATCACGTTCTTCGCGCTCATAACCACCGACAATACTGACATAATCATTCAGCGGATGGTGATAAGGAATGTTATAACGACCATCGATGGACTGCCGGATACCGGACAACTCGAGGTTGGCATCAAAAGAATGTCCGCGCTTATTTACAATGGCGCGGCGGTACTGACCACGTAGACGGATATTGGTATCTGTTCCATAACCCAGACCCAGTTCAGCACTGTTTAAACGGTCTGCATTTAAAGTCACAATCACTGGAACTTTCTTCTCTTCCCGCGCTTGTGCCTTTAAACGCTCCTGCTCATTTTCTTTGGTCTGCTGCTCGACCCGCAAGCTTCTTAAATTTGGATTTTCCTGATCGCGGCTACCGGCAAACTGGTCTTCATCGACGACATTTTGAGTGACTTCTTTAGCAGATGCCACTGAGCGATCAGGCTGTGTCGCAGTCGCCTGATCTTCAGAAAGTTTCTGTTCTTCTATCAGGCTTTGAATATCCGGTGCCAGCTCCAGCTCCCTGTCAACCGGATCAGGGCGAATTACGTCCACCAGGGTATAGTTAAAATAGCGCGAGTTGGTCAGGTTATTGGCCAGGCTATTCACTCGCCAGAAGGTATAGTCTGCACCATCTTTCCAGGTGACCAGACTTTCGAGTACATCACGATCCAGCGGAAATTCCTTTTCAGGATCACTCATTCTAAACTCGACATTGCCCAGCTTGTAACGCTCGCCTGTCTCGAAACGTAGATTTACATCGGCCGTATTTTGTGGCTGTGCAATCTTGACATCATGCAAGCGCCAGTATGAATCAAAATAACCGTTGTTATTGGCGGCAGTATTAATCCGTTGTTTGGTCTGTTCATAATTGCCGTGATTGAAAATATCGCCCTCTTCCTGCTCAGGCAAAAGACTGATGACCTGGAATTGTGGCTGTTCCGCACCCGCTCCGCTAAATTCCAGATTTTGTGTAGTGATCAGCACAGGTTCATTCGGGGTGACAAAAACCCGAACGCGACTATCAGAGATTTTTTCAAACCTGAACTGGGCATTGTAATAACCGACTGCCTGTGCCGCCTGTCGGGACAAGGTTCGCAGTTGTGGCAAAGCGGAATTAAAGTCGCCAAAAGACTCCTGGGTAAAACTGGACAGTTTGGCTTTGACATTATTTCTTAAATTCAGATAGCCTTCAGGCTCAGCTCTACGATTCAGCATACCATTGCTTTGCGCAATACCTTCGCCGTTCATAATCACCACATCCGCACTAATTCGCGGAACTCTCGCGGTCATGATCTGACGTGGCGGACGGATTTTATAAAATAGTCGTTTAAAAATATTGGGACGTTTCTCATCTTCAGCAACAAGTGGCCCCGTTACTTCTGGCAAAGTCATGCCGGCTTCATTATTTTGTACAATAATCTGGCTGTCTGCCTGAATCGATTGCATCAACTGGTCGACATTTACAGGTGCCTGATTGATTTCAAGTAACTCTTGCTGACTGATATCTGCTACGACTGTTTCAGCGGTCTGGGTATTGCGATAATTTTGTGCTTCCTGCTTGGCTTGCTCGGCCTCACGATAAATTTCATTCGCCATGTTCTGGTCAATGGACTGGATCGGCAGCTCTTCCAGATCATCGAACTGGATCGGTGTAAATACGTCCAGACCGGAGCCTGCATTTTGCTGTTGTTCCAGCATCAACATGCTGTCGACAGATGCTTCCGGCTGTATCGCTTCTTCAATTTTTTCGGTGGCTTCATTTTCAGATGTGACCAGTCCCTGTCGCATCGCTTCTTTGGACAGTTCATCTACCATTTCTGCCTGAGAAATGGCCACAGGTGTTTCAGGCTGTTCGGTTTGTGCCATGCTCTGATGGGATAACATCATAAAAAAAATGCTCATACACAGCTGTGCCCCACTCTGAAGTGGTATAAGCGACCCCATACTGCGATGAAGCATCGTTTTTTTAAATTTTTTCTTTGCAGGCATGGCAAACTCGAAACGAATACATTCTTTAATTGATTATTTGACCGAAAAATATAAGCTAAAGAGCTTAATTGATTGGTTTTTACCTTTACATGGCTGAAAGTATCTTACATGATTTTTCTCAATGTTTACGCATAACTGACATTTCTTAATAAAACTTAATGTAGCACGCTCTATATGAACAAAAATGAACATTTGTTAGCTTCTCGGCGCTTTTTACCGATGTTTCTGACGCAGTTTTTTGGTGCATTAAACGATAATGTATTTAAACAAGCGTTACTCCTAGTCATCACCTACGGCTGGATTCAGCAACAATCGGCCAGCATCAGCACCTTGAATAATCTGGCTGCTTTGCTGTTTATCCTGCCTTATTTTATTTTTTCAGCCACCGCCGGACAAATTGCCGACAAATACGAACGTTCACAGCTGATTCGCTATCTCAAGCTTCTGGAAATTGCCATTATGTTGCTGGGAACTGTCGGTTTCCTCATGGGCAATTTATGGATTCTGTTATTTGCCCTGTTCCTGATGGGCACCCATTCCACTTTCTTTGGCCCGATCAAATATGCGATTTTACCTGAAGTCCTGAAACCGAATGAACTGATGTCCGGCAATGCCCTGTTTCAGTCCGGAACTTCTCTGGCAATCCTATTCGGTATGATTCTGGGCGGTGCAGTCATTGCAGCTTCCGCCGGCAACCTGATCTGGATCAGTTTAACCGTCATCAGCATCGCCTTGATTGGTTATATATCCAGTCGCTATATCCTGAAACAAAGTATTCCCGCGCCTGAGCTGCAAGTTGACTGGAATTTTTTTCGCACCAGCTTGCAGACCTTGAAATATGCCAAAAGCTTACCTTTGATTTTTACCATTTTACTGGGCAACTCATGGTACTGGTTTTATGGTGCAACCTATCTGACCCAGATTCCTCAGCTGACGTTACAAAATCTGCATGCATCTGAAAATGTCGCCAGTCTGCTCTTAACCTTTTTTTCTGTCGGGATTGGGTTAGGCTCATACTTATGCCGTAAAATTGGTGGCAGCCAGGTCAATATCAAGATGGTGCCTTTTGGAGCAATCGGTCTAGTAGTGTTTGCCTTATATCTGGCCGCGAGTCTGGCCTTTGTTCCAGAACGTACAGGTGCATTAATCGGCCTGGCAGATGTCTTTCGGCAAGGCTGGAGCTATTACCATGTAATGCTGGCCGTTACCTTACTCGGAATTAGCGGCGGTTTTTATATCGTACCGTTGTATGCCATGATGCAGGCGCATTCTCCCCGCTCACATCGTGCGCGTGTGGTTGCAGCAAATAACATTCTGAATGCCGTTTTCATGGTATCTTCTGCTATATTTTCGATTATTATTTTAAGTATTTTAGAGCTTGATCTTAAAGTACTTTTTTGTATTACCGCAGTGTTGAGCGGCCTGTTTACCCTATGGCTGCTTTTCCGACTCAAACCCATGATCAAAACCGCGAAAACACCCTTGGAGGATTAATTCATGCGTCAATATACAGGTGTCGACAAGCTGATTCATTCTTTTGATCAGGCATTACGCAGTCTCGTCCCGGGCACGACATCGGCACAACGTGAAAATCCAGCCCAACCGGTAGAAACACAATTGACGGTGAGCGATGCCCGTCATGTGGCAGGTTTGATGCGGGTCAACCATAGTGGTGAAGTGTGTGCACAGGCGCTCTATCATGGTCAGGCCATGACGGCAAAACTTCCGAATGTGCGTCGTGAAATGGAACAGGCAGCGATTGAGGAGCAGGATCATCTGGCCTGGTGTGAAGACCGCTTGAAAGAACTGGATAGCCATACCAGTCTGCTCAATCCGGTCTGGTACGGCCTGTCCTTTGGTATGGGCGCGCTGGCCGGAATTGCCGGTGATAAATACAGTCTGGGTTTTGTCGCAGAAACTGAACGTCAGGTGAGCATGCATTTGCAGCATCATATCAGTCAGTTGCCGCCGCAAGATGAGCGTTCTCGGCGCATTCTGGAACAGATGAATGAAGATGAGCTGCATCATCGGGATACAGCCTTGAAGGCAGGCGGTGTAGATCTGCCTGCTCCGGTCAAAATCACCATGACAGCTATTTCCAAACTCATGACCAAGACCAGTTATTTTATTTAAAAAGATCGATCCGATCTCAGCCCACGCATTGTGGGCTTTTTAATGTGTCTCAAATTTTGATCTAAATTTATTCGCTAAAGATATGCGATCATCCTTTATTTACAATCCATATAAAATATGAGAAATACCACAGCTTTTCATTTCAATACTTCTTGCTCATTTCCGAGAGTAAATCCAGCTGGATTTCCTGTATTTGCGCCAGCCTTTCCCATTGATGCATTAATAGATGATCGAGTTTTTCATGTAAATGCTGGATTTCCAGTTCGGCTTTTAAATTGATCTGATAATCATTTTGAGAACGTAGACGGTCTTTTGCCTCTTGTCTATTCTGACTCATCATAATGACCGGTGCCTGAATTGCCGCGAGACAGGACAGAATTAAATTTAACAGGATAAAGGGATAAGGATCGGCAGGCTGAGTTACCAAAACAACCGTATTAATCGTAATCCACAGACCCAGAAAAATTGCAAAGCAAATTAAGAATGTCCAGCTTCCGCCAAAAGTTGCAATTTTATCGGCGAGCTTTTCGCCCAGAGTCCACTTTTGCTCTAATGCTGTTTCCACATTTTTAGTAATCAGTTCATGCTGATGCATACTTTTAATGACTTCAAATTCAAGATCTGTGACCTCACCCTTTTCCAAACTTAATAATGAATGTACATACTGCATGCGATAGCGGGTTAGATCTGTCTGACAAATATAATCTTGCGGCGTCCAGACTGGAATATCCTTGGCAATCTCTTCAGTAATGACTTTTCTGACCGTTCCCATCGGAGTAAGATCTTTCAGAAGAAAGTGCTTGCCGCACACCAAACATTTATGGCTCTCATTTTTTTCTTTCATGATAATTCTCTTTTTAAACCAGCTCACTCAGCTATAATTTTTATATAATTGTTTTTATTAAATAAGTTTGATCCCTTGGATATCAATTATATATCAAGTCCGTCTGGTCTTTTGAATAAATGAATTTCACCTCGGTTTTATTTTGGATTGATAAAATACTTAACCAAGCGCACTATGATCTGATCATTCAAGGTAATTTTCAGATCGATTCAATCCTACTATCTATACATGACTTAAATTTACTATAATCATAATGATAATAAAAAAGGGCTTCATTGTGCGCCATTCATACCATCTTGAAAAACATTATATCGAACGTGCGGGCTGGCTTCGTGCAGCTGTACTGGGGGCAAATGACGGGATTATTTCGGTCACCAGTCTGGTGGTGGGTATCGCAGCCAGTGGAGCATCCACTGAAATTTTATTGGTGACCTGTGTTGCCGGATTGATTTCTGGCGCCGCATCAATGGCGGCCGGTGAATATATTTCAGTAAAATCCCAGCAAGATATTGAAACCAATGATCTACTCATGGAAGAGCGCGAACTGCAACGCCATCCCACCCATGAATTAAATGAACTCAAAACGATTTATATACAACGAGGTCTGGAACCCGCTTTGGCACAACAGGTCGCTGAACAGCTGACCGACCATAATGCCTTGGATGCCCATGCCCGGGATGAAATTGGTATTTCAGCACATACCTCGGCTCAGCCCTTTCTCGCTGCATTTTCTTCGGCTATGGCATTTACGGTAGGTTCATTATTTCCTTTAATTTCAATCATGATTCTACCGGAACACTATCTGGATAAAGGCGTCATGCTGATTGGCGTTTTAAGTTTGGGGATGATGGGTGCACTGGCGAGCTATGCCGGTGGAGTAAGTGTCTGGAGAGGTGCAGTCCGGGTGATGCTGTGGGGAATTATCGCCATGTTATTTAGCGCCTGGATCGGATCATTATTTAATGTGTCTGTTGCCTAAATATGGGTTTATTTTTTAGTTAAATACAGAATAGGATTGAGTGGTTCTTCTATTAACATCACTGAAAAATGTTTTTTCGAAAAACTAACGGCTCTAACAAAACTTGAGTTTATTTTAATTTACGTTCAGTTTTAATTTAGACGCTTAAACCTTAAGATCTATGTCTGAGAGGTATTGTTATGGAAACTGCGATCATTCTTGCCATCTTGGTGATCATTATCGTATTGCTGATTATTTTTTATAACAAGAAAAAGTAAAAGCGCGATGATGCATTTTTACTGCTTTGAGGATTTTTACCGAACTTAAAATAAATTCTATGGCTTCAAATCAATCACATATGAATTACCTGTCGGAAAACCATGAAATCCCCATTGGATGATATAAAGAATCACGAGGATTAAAATGACATAAGCCAAGATTTCTCATATTTTTATGTTTAAATTTTTTCTAATCTCATCTGCCCCATCTTCGCTGAATTTTTCTTTTGATCTAAATACAAAAACTAAATCATAACAAAGCCTGATCTTGCTTGATCAGGCTTTTAAACATTCGTATTGCATAAATTACATCAGCAAAAAATTAGGTGATTTGATTTAAATCAGCTGTTCAACTCTTGGGAAACAATGTAACTCATGCTCGAATACAGGGTCTTGCCAGATATCAAACATGGGAACTTTTACATCCAAAGCCAGGGGCAATTTTTTTTCATTAAACTGCATATGTCGAAGATCTGATCCCCAGGCAATCAGATCTACATCCAGGGTAATTTGATGCGATGGACGTGTCCGCCCTGATGCCTGTTCCAGCTGTTTAAGCAGCTCAATAATTTCTGCACTCGACACCGAACTTTTTAATAGACATGCCGCATTCCAGTAGTCAGCTCCAATGCCATCCCGGCAAGGAATCCTATAAATGGGAGAGAACTGGACTTCTCCCCATTCAGAAATACCTTGCTGTGCAGCTTGAAAATGTTGCTGAGGATGACAATTACTCGCTAATGCTAGAGCGAAAATCGTTTCGGTGGCGTTCAAGACGTATCCCTACAGAATTGGCTTGCGCGATAATGGCAGGCTTACGGATCGTAATATTAATCGATTCAATTGCTGTAAAGGTAGTAAAAAGTGCATTCAGCACTAACTTTGCTGCATGTTCAATCAATTCAGGCTGAGCTTCTTGAATGACCTTGGCTGAAATCTCACAAATTTCTGCATAATTCAGCGTATCTGCAAGAGCATCTGAATTTGATGCCTGTTCTAAATCGGTTTGAATGATCAAATCCAGCATTAAAGGCTGAATAATTTGACGCTCCCAGTTAAAGCAGCCAACGACTGTCTCAACTTTTAAACCTTCAATAATAATGGCGTCCATTGGATTGCTCGAGAATATGATATTTACAACTAATCTCCCTAAATCCCTCTTTTATAAAGAGGGACTTTTATCGCTTCTACTTTATCAAGCAATGAGAAACTCCTCCCTTTAGAAAGGGAGGTCGGGAGGGATTAAATTAATGCTTTAACAGCAGATTCGGATCCATGCTCTGCACCATCTGCAAACGCTGATCGGCATAGATATCGGTATATGGCGCCAGAATACGCATGAAACGGTCGAAATACAGCATTTGCTTGAACAACAAGGCAAAGTCACGCGGGAACCGGATCCCGTGACGCTCACCCACAGCCACCATATCCATCATGATATCGTTCAGATCAGCCGGATTTGATGTTAACAGCTCCTGAGGGTCTGCCATCAATACGCCACTGAATAAACGCTCAAGATCCGCTGCCAGAACTTTGGTATCAATCTGCACAGCAGTCATACCCATTTTCAGCATGTTCTGTGCCATCAACTCATAATTGGTATGTTGCAATGAATCCATAAATGCCATACATGCCGTCCATACCTCAGGTTTGAGCTGGCCAACAATGCCAAAATCGATAAAACCGACACGGCCATCTTCGAGCAGCATCAGGTTGCCTGCATGCAGATCGGCATGGAAACTGTTACACATCATCAGGCTGCCAAACCAGGTGTTCATTGCGGTAATGAGTACTTGAGATGGATCTTTGGATACTTTTTTGACCACTTCAAAATCGGTCAATGGCACACCATACAAGCGTTGCATGGTCAGCACACGACGGGTCGAATACTGATGATAAACCTTAGGTGCAGTCGCTGCCTTATTATTGGTGATATTCAGATAATTGACAAAATCATCCAGATTCTGTGCTTCTTCGATAAAATCAACTTCACGTACCATCCGGGTTTTGATTTCATCAACAATATCGGCCAGCGAAGCGAATTTGACTTTGGGCACGGCTTTTTCCAGCACTTTGGTCGCCCAGTGCAGTACATTTAAATCGGTGTATAAAATGGTTTCCACACCCGGTTTTTGTACCTTAATCACGACATCTTCGCCAGACACCAGCTTGGCCGCATGCACCTGTGCAATAGACGCAGAGGCCAATGGCGTTTCATCAATCGAGGCAAAGATCTCATCCAGATTACGCCCTTCAAATTCAGAGGCCAACACTTGCTGGATATAACTGAACGGCAAGCGTGGAGTCTGATCCAGACAGCCCTGAAATTCTTCTACATATTCACGCGGAAATAGAGACGGCGTACTGGCAATAAACTGCCCCAGCTTGATATAAGTTGAACCCAGAGATTCAAAAGTCTCCCGCATGAGTTTGGCATTGCTTGGCTTTTCAGTAGCATATTTAAAGCCCGCCTTTGCCGCAACGACCGCTGTTTCTCCCATGCGGGCAACTGAACGTATTCCATCTAACCAGATATTGTTTTTCATAATGTCTTAGGAAAAATTAATTACATGCAGTGTAGCAAAAAAATATTAATTTGCAGGCTTATCTTGCCTGACAGATCGGACAATCTGTATCTTTTTCGAAAGTGAGAATCCGCTGCTTAAAACTCAATCCATCCCATAACAGCAGTTTTTGTCTGAGTGGCATCAATCCCAAACCCAGATATAACAAGGCATGATGGGCTTGCAAGCTGGCCATCACGTTAGGCGTGGTCGCCAGTACTCCGGAATCTGCACAGCGCAGACTTTCATCGGCCTGATTCTCGGGTGGGAACAGGCAGGCATAGCAGGCCGAATCCCCTTCGAGCATAAAAAGTTGCCCTTGCAGGCCAATCGCCGAGGCACTCAACAAAGGTACATTCAGTTCTACACAGCGCTGATTAACCAGATAACGTGTCGCAAACTGGTCGCAACCATCCAGCACCAAGTCCTGATGCCGAATCACACTGACTGCATTTTCAGCCGTTAAGGCCTGATTAATATATTCAACCTGTACGTTTGGATTAATTTGGCCCAGTCGTTTCGCCAGAATTTCTGCTTTGTAAAGTCCAAGATCCTGCGGTGTAAATGCAAGTTGTCGCTGTAAATTGCTCATCTCGATCGTATCTGGATCGATTAGGGTAATTTTTCCTACACCGGCACGTGCCAAAAGTTCTGCCAGTGCACAGCCAATTCCACCACAACCAACAATGCAGACATTAGAAAATTTTAACCGTTCTTGAGCGTCAATATCCCAGTCATCTAAGAGAATCTGACGGCTATACAAATGTAATTCAGCATCGGTGAGTTCGAATTCTGGGGATATGGCATCCATATTAAATGTAGACAACGTCTTTCCTTGTTTCGAAAATTTTTAACAATGATCGCAAAATTGGCTTTACTGATGTTTCTAAAGGCTAAAAATCTTTGGAAGATCAATTTCACAGTCAATTCACAGCACATCAATAAATGGTTTGGCCATCGCTGAGCCAAATAGCATATCAGCTAAACGCTCGGTATCAAGCTGCAGCCACTAGGGCTTGGCATGATTTTTTTGAATCACCTCAATTAAACAGTTCCGGCAAATGGCTCTCCAGTTTATAAAAGGCGTCAGACCTGCTGTTATTAAAATCTTTGCTATTAAATTACCCTGTACATTAAGTTGTCTTGTTTAGCGATTCTGTAGTCTCTGCCTGCATTTGCGTATAAAAATGTATGAGTTCAGTGAGACCTCAGGCATCTGTCTCTAAATATGATTAATCTGAAAATACCAAGCAATCTTTTCAAGTTTTCATAAAATCGTATGGAGAACATACATGACCGAGCATAACAATACTCAACATGATAATCGTGAAAAATTATGGGAATTGATCAAGGATGTCCGTTACACCATGATCAGCCATTTAACTGACACCCATGAAATCCATTCCCAGCCAATGACCATGCTGAACTCCGAACAGATGAATGAACGTCAAAATTTATATTTCATCCTGCGTAATACCAATGATCTGGTCAAAGCAGCAGAAACAGGCCGTGGTCAAATTGGATTGTCTTTTGCAAAACCATCAGATGGTATTTATGTGTCAATCAGTGCCCATGCCCAGATTAGTACCGATCGTATTCTGATTGAACAGTTGTGGAATCCATGGGCAGAAAACTGGTTTGATGGCAAGGATGATCCGACTGTACGGGTACTGATTGCTGAAGCGGTCAGCGCTGAATACTGGAATGTGACCGACAACAAAGTCACCCAGCTCTTTAAAGCTTTAAAAGGTGGCGTTACCGGTGAAGCGGGTGAGCCACATGCGGAACACCAAAAAGTAAATTTACAAACCAATATTTGGTAATGGATACATTTAGCCTCTTAAGATTAAGAGGCTAAATTTTTGATATATTTAATCTTAAACCTTGTCATAATTTCAATGTAATTACATCAACCATGTATTTCGCTTAATTTAATTCGTACTTTTGAAAATAAAATCTTGTAAAAATCAGTCCTATCTCTAATTTAAAATTTAACTAGAAAATGCTGTATTTTGTCAAAAAACCACAGGCTGCCATGGCAGCCTTTTGGCACTTACTTAACAGATTAATTTTAAAAACTAACTAACTTGTTTGATTTCTTGAAGTTTGGCAATTTCCTGCTGTTTGAGTAAATTTCGCTGAATTTTTCCACTCGACGTTTTAGGTAAACACTCGACAAATTCAATCTCTTTTGGGTAGGCATGCTTGGATAGGCGTGAACGCACATAGCTTTGCAGCTTCAGCATGAGTTCCTCAGTGGCTGGATAGGCTAATTTAAGTACCACAAAGGCTTTTACAATTTCTGTTCGTTCTGGATCTGGTTTACCGACGACTGCAGATTCAAGCACTTCTTCACATTCCAGCAAGGTACTTTCCACATCAAAAGGCCCTACACGATAGCCCGAAGTTGTAATGACATCGTCCGCACGCCCAATAAAATCAATACCGCCATATTCATTCAGTTTTACAGTGTCACCGGTTAAATAATACTGCCCGACAAAAGACTTTCGATTATGACCGGCATAGCCTTTAAACCACATCAAGGGTGAAGCCGAACAGTCAATTGCCAAGATTCCAATCCCGCCTTTTTCGACTTCCTGATGTTCTGCGTTCAATACCGCAAAGCGATGCCCCGGAATCGCAAATCCAGCTGAACCCACTTTTTTATGATGCTCCAAGCCATGATGATTGGCGATCACCATACCGAGTTCAGTCTGTCCATATTGATCATAAATATTCACATTTAAATCATGATTGAACCACTGGATCACTTCAGGCGTAAGCGGTTCACCTGCACTACTGACCACACGCAAATGCGAACTGATGCCTGCATCAAATTTTTCTTTAAAGCCAAAGAACATCCGGAATGCAGTTGGCGAGCCAGTCAGGTTGCTGACCTGATATTTTTGAATGATTTGTACGGCGTTATCGACACTAAAGCCACGTTCATCCATGATAATGCTGTGCCCTAAACTCAACGGCCCTGCAATGCCATAATACAGTCCATACGCCCAGCCTGGGTCGGCCAGATTCCAGAAGGAATCTTCTTCTCGCAGATCTACGGCGTGCAGCATATAGCCTTTAAAGGCCAACAACGCTTTTAAAGGTACAGGAACCGATTTTGCCAAGCCTGTGGTGCCTGAAGTAAACATCATCAGAAAAATATCATTAAATTGGCCACTCACTGGCTCAAACTCTTCTGACTGCTGCTTTAACTCGGTCCAAAAGTCAGCATCCGGATAATGATCTGCCACTGCCTGATGTACGGTCAGAATATTTGGAATATTCAGATCATGCAGTTTCAAGCGCTGCTCTTGATCGGTGACAATCAGTTGAGTAGCGGCTGTACTCATACGATGCTCAATTGCTTTACTTTCAAAGGCAGTGAACAAAGGCTGATAGATAGCACCGATCCGCCAGGTGGCCAAAATAGTAATTAAGAGTGCAGGTGTTCTTGGCAGTAGTCCAGCTATACAATCTCCTGCTTTTAAACCCAGAGAATGCATATAATTGGCCAGCTGTCCTGAAGCAGTTGCCAATTGTTCAAATGTCCACTGCTCTGTTTGACCATTTTTGCCTTCCCAGATCAGTGCGGTTCGGTTTTGGCCAAGGTAACGTCCACAACATTCAGTATAGGCATTGATGGACTCTGCATTTCCAGCCAGATGTTCCTGAACCATATTTTCAAAATTGAAATCAACATATGCTTGTTCTAGTGTCTTCATGACGACAACCTCTATCCTGTTGTATTTTTCAGGCGACCTTGCCTGAGTGTGTCCACTTATCGTTGTTGTTCCTGCTGATTCCATCAGCATAGTTTCTTCACATCTAATTCATGCCTGATGACTAAGACATGAATCATGCTGCTTTATTTATCTTCTGCGTACTGTCTGTCTTTAGCTAATCAGGGTTGCTTGATCCTGGCAATTTCCATATCCATCAACCGAAATGCCAGATTTGAATATCGACCAAAATCTATTTTTTAATCAAAATCAACGTTGACAGACTTCACGCGCAATCACCAAACGTTGAATATCCGATGCACCTTCATAAATTTGGCTCACGCGCACATCACGGTAAATACGCTCTACTGGAAAATCAGAGACATAACCGTAGCCACCATGAATCTGAATCGCATCGGAACAGACCCGTTCTGCAATGGTTGATGCAAACAGTTTTGCCATTGAGGCTTCTTTTAAGCAGGCTAAACCAGCATCTTTTAAAGTTGCCGCATGCAAGGTCAGCTGACGTGCCGCTTCAATTTGTGTCGCCATATCTGCCAGCCTGAAAGCCACTGCCTGATGCTGCACAATTTCTACACCAAAGGCTTTACGTTCATTGGCATATTCCACCGCTGCATCCAGCGCAGCCCGAGCCATCCCGACTGATTGTGCTGCAATACCAATACGACCAGATTCAAGATTGGACAAGGCAATTTTGTAGCCTTCACCTTCCTGACCCAGCAGGTTTTCCACCGGAATCCGGCAGTTATCCAGAACAATCGTCGCGGTATCGGAACAATGCTGACCCATTTTCTCCTCTAGGCGTGACACGATATAACCCGGTGCATCGGTCGGTACCAGAAAACATGAAATGCCTTTTTTCCCTGCCAATTTATCTGTCACAGCAAAGACTAATGCGATCTGTGCATGTTTGCCCGTGGTAATAAACTGCTTGGTGCCATTAAGTACCCATTCATCGCCATCACGTTCGGCCCTACATTCTAAAGAACTGGCATCTGAACCGGCCTGAGGTTCTGTCAAGCAGAAACAACCCAGCCATTCACCGGTGGCCAGTTTAGTTAAATACTGCTGTTTCTGTGCTTCGGTGCCATAACGCTGGGTAATCCCACAAGGCAAAGAATTCTGCACACTAATAATAGTCGAAATTGCCCCATCTCCTGCGGCAATTTCCTCAAGTGCCAAAACCAGAGAAACATAATCCAGACCTGCACCGCCCCATTCTTCAGCAACGGTCATACCCAGTGCGCCAAGCTCACCCAGTTCTTTGAGTTCTTGTGCAGGAAATTGTGCTGTTTTATCGCGTAAGGCCGCTGTTGGTTTCAGTTTCTGCTGCGAATAATTGCGCATCATGTCCTGAATCATTTTTTGTTCATCATTTAAAATCATTGAACTTCCCTTTCTATATCTATTTTATTTACTTCAAGCTTTTTACTATTGAGATCGTTGGAACGTCAGTTAAGGCGGCATGGATGTCGCCTGCGAAACTGAGATACAGGGATGTATCTTCAGTTTCGCAAAGGATTTTTGTTTCTTTTGATCCTTCAAAAGAAAATGCATGCTTAAACAAAGTCATTTAAATTCAATGAGAAACTGGCAGCTGTGCAAATCATCATGTCCTATATAAATCGAAGACTTATTTAGGCTGCATGCGAATCGCGCCATCCAGACGAATCACTTCACCATTTAAATAGCTATTTTCAAAAATATGCCCCACCAGCTGGGCAAATTCCTGAGGTTTAGCCAAACGTGATGGAAATGGCACCATTTGTCCCAAAGCATCCTGAACATTTTGCGGCATACCTTTTAGCATCGGGGTTTCCATAATGCCCGGGGCGATGGTCATCACTCGAATGGCTTCACGTGCCAGTTCACGAGCCAAAGGTAAAGTCATCGCCACCACTGCACCTTTGGAAGCAGCATAAGCGGTCTGGCCAATTTGACCATCATAAGCGGCGACCGAAGCGGTATTTACAATCACGCCACGCTCTTCTTCACCAGATTGCAGTTCATATTTTGCAATTAACGCCGCTGCATGACGTAGCATATTAAATGTGCCATTCACGTTAATATTCAGCACTTTTTGGAACATCGCCAATTCATGAATACCGTTACGCCCCAGCACTTTGGCAGAAGGTGCAATACCTGCGCAGTTGATCAAACCATTCAGTTGAGCATACGCATTTTCGACATGTGCAAAGAACGTTTCTACGGCCTGCTCATCGGTGACATCTAGCTGTACAAATTCAGCCTGCTCACCCAGTTGTTGCTGTAATGCCTCACCCTGCTCTTGATTCATATCGACCAGAATCACTTTGGCACCGTGTGCAACCAGATGCGTGGCTGTCGCTGCACCCAAACCCGATGCTCCCCCGGTAATCACAACGACTTTTCCCTGAATTTTCATATTTCTTCCCTGATAATTTTCTATTTGAGATACGACTTAATATGCAGAGTAAACAGAGTTTTTATTCTGTACAATTTCCAAATATTGCATCTTGCCTGAGGTATTTGGACAATAAAAATGAGGATGTCACACTGAACATGCATAAGCCTGCACTGGAATATAGCAAAGGGACTATTTCGATCGACTTGGTCAAGGAAGCCTTGCTCGATGCCAAACGATTAGAATTTGATATCTCTACTATTCTGAAAAAAGCCAATATTCCAGCCGAAGTACTCAATGCACCTCAAGCGCGCGTGTCGGTAAGCCAGTTTGCCCAATTATGGACAGTGCTTGCAGACAGCATGAATGACGAATTTTTTGGCATGGACAGTCATGCCATGCGCCGTGGCAGCTTTAAATTGCTTTCAAAAATGCTTATGCAGGCAGATACATTGGAAAAGGCGCTACAACACATTTTGCAATTTCTCAACTTGATTCTGGACGATCTGCAAAGCACGCTTCTCGTTGAGGAACACTATGCCTATATCGTGATTTATGATTTAAAATCTACAAAACGCATGTTTAGTTATGCGACCTATCTGATGCTGATTCATACCTTGATCTGCTGGTTAAGTGGACAACGGATCTTACTGAATCAGATTCAATTAAAATGTACTGCACCAGTCGATGATTTTGATTATAAAGTCCGTTTTTGTGAACAGATTGAATATCAGGCCAGTGAAAACTATGTGCAGTTTGATGCAAGCTATCTGCAACTGCCGATTAAGCAGGATGCTCAATCCTGGTATCAGTTTATTCAACAAACGCCTCACAATTTATTGGTGCGTTTTAAAAATCCTTATGCACTCAGCACCCAGATTCGCAGACAGCTTCTGCAAGTTTCACCGTCAGAATGGCTAGAACTGAATGATCTTGCCTCAAAAATGAATATGTCCGAGGCGACCATGCAACGGCGTTTAAAAAGCGAAGGGGTCAGCTACCAGCAATTAAAAAATGAAATACGCCGGGATACCGCAATCGAATTATTGACGCGTACTGAGCAAAGCTTGCAAGACATCAGTGACCAGCTCAACTTCCAGGAATCCAGCGCCTTTCATCGTGCCTTTAAGAAATGGACTGGAGTCAGTCCGGGAGCTTATCGTCAAAACAATATTAGATAATTTACGCCAATCTCAACTTTTTAAGTCATTGAAATGAGAAGGACATAACCTCACTTTAATTTCGACCAAGAAAATAAAATTACAGTTATGTCCATTGAAGAATTTATCATCTTTGTCTATTTAATTATA
>NZ_VPCT01000010.1:0-92447 GCF_013418055.1 Acinetobacter sp. YH12208 | reverse complement strand
CTACGTGAGCGTAGTGACGAGTTGGAGAATCGTATTCTACGTGTGAAGTATTAATTGTAATACCACGTGCTTTTTCTTCTGGTGCAGAGTCGATTGCAGCGTAATCACGCGCTTCGCCACCGAATTTTTTCGCACATACAGTTGCAATCGCAGCTGTTAAAGTTGTTTTACCATGGTCGACGTGACCAATTGTGCCCACGTTAACGTGTGGCTTATTACGTTCAAACTTAGCCTTAGCCATGAGATCTTCCTTTTTAAACTACTCATGCAGGATCACTGCATGAGCACTTGGGTTTAACTATGAATTAGTTTGGGCTTATAGTAATCGAAAGATTACTCGTCGTCACCTTTTTTACCGCCAGACTGGAACTTAGAAATGATGCCTTCAGCCACGTTACGTGGAGTTTCAGCATATTTAGCAAATTCCATAGAGTAAGTCGCACGACCTTGAGACATAGAACGCATATGAGTTGCGTAACCAAACATCTCAGCCAATGGAACTTCAGCACGAATGGCTTTAGTACCACCAGGTAAATCGTCCATACCCTGAACCATACCACGACGACGGTTTAAGTCACCCATGATATCGCCCATGTAGTCTTCTGGAGTTTCTACTTCAACTTTCATGATTGGTTCAAGCAAGATTGGATCTGCTTTCATGAAACCATCACGGAAGGCATAAGAACCCGCCATTTTGAATGATAATTCGTCAGAATCGACATCATGGTAAGAACCGTCGAACAATGTCGCTTTGATGCCCACTACTGGATAACCAGCAAGTACACCATTCTTCATACGTTCTTGGATACCCTTGTCAACCGCGCCGAAGAATTCTTTAGGTACTACACCACCTACAACTTCTTCAACGAATTCGTAGTCTTTACCAGCGTCTTCAGCAAGCGGTTCTAGACGTACGTATACGTGACCGAACTTACCTTTACCACCAGTTTGACGTACGAATTTACCTTCTTGTTCAACTGACTTTTTGATCGTTTCACGGTAAGAAACCATTGGTTTACCAATGTTGGCTTCAACACCGAATTCACGCTTCATACGGTCAACAATGATGTCAAGGTGAAGTTCACCCATACCAGCAATAATGGTTTGACCTGATTCTTCATCAGTACGTACGCGGAATGATGGATCTTCTTTCGCCAAACGACCTAAAGCAACTGACATTTTTTCTTGGTCAGCTTTAGTTTTAGGCTCAACTGCAAGTGCAATTACTGGCTCAGGGAATTCCATACGCTCTAGTGTAATTACGTGGTTTTCATCACATAATGTATCACCAGTCGTTGTGTCTTTAAGACCTACACATGCCGCGATGTCGCCCGCACGAATTTCTTCGATATCTTTACGGTCATTCGCATGCATCTGTACGATACGGCCAACACGCTCACGCTTCATTTTTACTGGGTTATAACACGGGCTACCCGCTTTAAGAACACCTGAGTAAACACGAACGAAAGTCAAGTTACCTACGAATTTGTCATTCATAATTTTGAATGCAAGTGCAGAGAACGGAGCTTCGTCAGACGCTTCACGAGAACCTTCAGATTCGTCTTTGTCGTCAAGGATACCCTTGATCGCTTCAACGTCAGTCGGTGCTGGCAAGAATTCAATTACAGCATCCAACATACGTTGAACACCTTTGTTTTTGAACGCCGAACCACAAAGCATCGGTTGAATTTCGTTTGCCAATGTACGCTTACGGATACCAGCAACGATTTCTTCTTTAGTCAGCTCTTCGCCTTCTAGGTACTTGTCCATGAGTTCTTCTGATGCTTCCGCAGCAGCTTCAACCATGTTAGTACGCCATTCTTCAGCAGTAGCAACTAAGTCAGCAGGGATGTCGCCATATTCGAATTGCATACCTTGAGATGCTTCATCCCAAATGATTGCTTTCATTTCGATTAGGTCAACAACACCCTGGAAGTTTTCTTCTGCGCCGATTGGAACAACGATTGGCACTGGATTACCGCCAAGACGTGTTTTAACTTGTTCAACTGCACGGAAGAAGTTCGCGCCAGTACGGTCCATTTTGTTAACGAACGCAATACGTGGAACTTTATATTTATTTGCTTGACGCCATACCGTTTCTGACTGAGGCTGAACACCACCTACAGCACAGTAAACCATGCACGCACCGTCAAGAACACGCATAGAACGCTCAACTTCAATCGTGAAGTCAACGTGTCCCGGGGTGTCAATTACGTTAATACGGTGTTGTTCGAACTGGTTCGCCATACCTTTCCAGAAGCATGTTACAGCTGCTGAGGTAATGGTAATACCGCGTTCTTGCTCTTGTTCCATCCAGTCCGTAGTTGCCGAACCTTCGTGAGTTTCACCAAGTTTATGGCTCTCACCTGTGTAGAACAAAATACGTTCAGAAGTGGTTGTCTTACCTGCGTCAATGTGCGCAGAAATACCAATGTTACGGTAACGAGAAATTGGGGTTTGACGTGCCATGATTTCTAGCATTCCTAAATTTTGTTGTTTAAAACAGGACGCTTTAAGCTGCATAGCAACTTAAAGCGCTTTGGTGACAAAACCATGACGGTTTTAGCACTTTCCTGAATAGGGCCTGTTTTATCTGCTTAGAAACGGTAGTGAGAGAATGCTTTGTTGGCTTCAGCCATACGGTGCACATCTTCACGTTTCTTAACCGCAGCGCCTTTGCCTTCAGATGCATCAAGCAACTCGCCAGCAAGACGTAAAGCCATAGTTTTTTCAGAACGCTTAGCAGCAGCATCTACTAACCAACGCATAGCTAGGGCAGTACGACGGGATGGGCGTACTTCCATAGGTACTTGGTATGTAGCACCACCAACACGGCGTGCTTTTACTTCGACCATAGGACGAACTTTTTCAAGAGTAGTCTCGAAAAATTCAACTGGGTCTACTTTAGATTTTTCTTGAACGCGGTCTAAAGCACCGTAAACGATACTTTCAGCAATAGATTTTTTACCATCTTGCATTACGTGGTTCATGAATTTAGCGATTGTTTGGCTGCTGAACTTAGGATCCGGAAGGATTTCACGAGCAGCGACTACGCGACGTCTTGGCATTTTAAACTACCTATAAAGATGACACTTCAGGTTTATCCAGCATGAGCACAAAGTGTCATGTGCATTCGCTGGCCTTACTACACGTCGCTTGAATTTCACAAAATTAAATGCAGAAATCAGACAAGCGAGACGATAAAGGATTGCGGTTCTACGTTCTTAAAATTTAATTCTCGACGAATTATTTCTTAGGACGTTTAGTACCGTATTTAGAACGAGACTGGTTACGATCTTTAACACCAGCACAGTCTAAAGAACCACGAACGGTATGGTAACGTACACCTGGTAAGTCTTTAACACGACCACCACGGATAAGAACAACACTGTGCTCTTGCAGGTTATGGCCTTCACCACCGATGTAGCTAGAAACTTCAAAACCTGAAGTTAAGCGAACACGGCAAACTTTACGCATTGCTGAGTTAGGTTTTTTAGGTGTAGTTGTGTAAACACGTGTACAAACACCACGGCGCTGTGGACAAGCCTTCAACGCAGGAACTTTAGATTTTTCAACTAAAGTCGTACGACCCTTACGGATCAACTGATTTGTTGTTGCCATTTGGCAATTCTCCCGTTAATAAAAAGCCCCAAAAACATACTGCTTTTTGAGGGCATGCAATTGTAATTCAAGATGTAAAATTGGTCAACCTGCTCAGGTCGACCAAATATAATAACAACTATACGCTATGCTGCTATTTTCTCTCAGAATTCATTTACTTTTTCGGATTCTTCGCAGTTTTTTTTGTAACATCTTGAGCTTTAGATGTTGTTGAGGCTGTTTCAGATGCAGAATCAGGATCCTCCTGCCCCTCTAGCCCCTCATTTTCCACGGTCTCCGATTCATTTTCAGCAGTATTATCTGCTTGTATCTCTGCTTCCACGTCAGGATCAAAAGAAGTTTTGGTTAAAGCAGGCTGTTGCGATTGTTTATCTGCCACAGGTTCAACCAATTCATCACTGAGGGCATCTAGACCTTCACTGACTTTTTCATCTTTTTTCACTTCAGCTTCTTCAGAACTGAGATCATTCTTTTCTTTCTTAACCAGTTTGACCTGAGTAATTGTATCATTGCCTTCAATTGCAATATCCTGATCCAGAATTGGCTCGTCTTTTGGCGCCTCGATCGACTGAGATGAACTGTCTAATAATTTAGGTGCAGCCTGTTGCAATAAATTGACTGCTTTTTCATAGGCCGCATAGGGAGACAATTGCGAATCTTGATGCTGAATCAGATATTGTCGAGCATGTGAGAAAGCTTCTTGAGCTTTCTGATTTACATCATCAACAAAACGGTGACTATAAACTGCTCCGATTCCAGCACTTGCCAATGGTGTCAATTTCGTTAATTTTTCTAAAATAGAAATTTTTGGCAGATTGTTCACCCATTCCCATTTCGCCTCGCCTTCATGGTTGTTTAACCATTGCTTTATGGCAGTCATATCATTATCAGAACCTAGCATGGTCTGAAGCTGGGAAATATCGTGGGTTTTAATCGTATTACTCAGCGCTTTTAAGCCCAATAATAAGGTCTGCTTTTCAGCAATCAGGCCAAGGTCTAGCTGTCTAAAAATATGTTGTACGATTTCCTGATCATCTTCTTTGCTCAGGTCAAAACCATAAGAGCGACCGACCTGATAAATGGTACGTAGCGCCATTAACAAAGAAGCCGGAATATCAATCGCTGTACCAAGCACCCCAGAAGCACCGCTGATTGCACCCTGTACCGTTGCAATCCATTTGTTTTGCTCACCCAAAGCCTGTGAAATTCGTTTAGAACGATTGACATCCTGAGTCAACTCTTCCAAGTCTTTTGCTCCCGCTTCATTCAGAATGGCATCGACCGAACTGCTCTGGTTACTAAACTGGTTAAGGCGGTCATAAAAATAGTCTGATACTTTCTCCGTCAGTTCAGGAGAAACAAAATGTGCCACGTTATTGACGGTATTAAAACGGTGTCCTAGAAGTTGGCGAGATACATTTGGCAGATGTTCACGAAGCATTTGCTGTGGATTATCATATTTTTTAGCCGAAAAAACGCTTTTTGTCTTCGCCGAACCGTCAATCACCTGACCGGAATTTGACGGCTTAAGTGCTTTCGTCACCGAGTCTGGTGCAACATGATTCAATAAATCCAATCCGGTTGAACTGAACTTTTTCGCCACTCCAAAGGCATTCGAAATCAGACCATTAGATTGTTTATTATTAGCATTTACCATTTTTTACCTCAGCATTCACGTGCTTGTATTTGATATAAATACTAGGTGTAGTCAGCATTTATCTCAACTTTATTCTGTGTCATTTAGTAAAATCCCTACATGCCGACTCACAAACCCAACCGACTGTCACACGGCATAACATTTGCCATAAGATTTCAAAAGTCTTTCTGCTATCATGTTCTCCATCATGAAATAAGGCTAGAGGCCGGATTTGGCGATTTTATATAGCCCATTTTCTGCCACTGGACGTAGAGCTAAACTATAAGGATCTGTAGATGAAACGTGTTGTCATCACTGGCATGGGTATTAACTCGTGTATTGGTAATACATTAGAGGATGTAAACCATTCTTTACAAAATGGGATTTCAGGAACACGTTTTAATCCGACTTATGCTGAACTCAATTTCAAAAGCCATGTGAGTGCTGCGGCCGAACAGGATTTCGACGGTATTGACCGTAAACTCAAACGCTTTATGGGCGTATGCGCAATGTATGCCTACAATTCGGCACTTGCTGCAGTTGAACATGCCGGTTTAAAACAAGAAGATCTGGCAAATAATCCACGCTATGGTATTGCCGGTGGTTCAGGTGGTGGTTCAACTGCCTCAGTGGTTGAAATGAAAGAACTTCTAGATACCAAAGGTGCGCGTAAAATTGGTCCTTTCTTTGTACCACGCAATATGACCAACACCATTACTGCAAACGTCGGTGTCGCTTTTAAACTACAAGGCGTAGCACATACCATTACCAGTGCATGTGCAACCTCTGCCGATGCCATTGGTTATGCTTACAACCTGATTCAACTGGGCAAACAAGATTTGATGCTGGCTGGTGGCGGTGAAGAGGATCACTGGTCACAAAGCTTATTGTTTGATGCGATGGGTGCGCTTTGCTCTAAATACAACGACACGCCTGAAACTGCATCTCGTCCTTACTCTGCTGACCGTGACGGCTTCGTGATTGCCGGTGGTGGCGGTTTTGTGGTGCTTGAGTCACTTGAGCATGCACAAGCACGTGGTGCAAACATCTTGGCTGAAGTGGTGGGCTATGCGGCCAACTCGGATGGTGCAGATATGGTTGCACCAAGTGGCGAAGGGGCTACACGCTGTATCCTGATGGCACTTGAAGAAGCCAAACAACATGGTGTTGAATCGATTGATTATGTGAATACTCATGGTACATCTACACCTGCTGGTGACGTGACCGAGCTTCAAGCAATGGCACGTGCATTTGGTGAAGATAAAGTTCCACCACTGAGCTCAACCAAGTCTATGACTGGTCACAGCCTGGGTGCTGCTGGCGTTCAGGAAGCAATTTACTCGATCCTGATGATGCAAAATGACTTTATTGCTCCAAACATTAACGTGACCGAGCTGGATGAAGGCGCAAAACCATTTGATATCGTGCTTGAAAAACGTGACGCAAAATTGAATACTGTGATGAGTAACAGTTTCGGTTTCGGCGGCGTAAATGCTTGTCTCATCTTCAAAAAATGGGAAGGCTAAGCCGCCCATTTTAGGGTGACTTGATGGATGCTCCTTCTGATGCTTTCCTTTGGGTAAAAGCATTACATATTATTGCTGTGGTGTGCTGGTTTGCTGCGTTGTTCTACTTGCCACGGCTATATGTTTACCATGCCATGAGCGAAGATGCCGTAAGCCACGCGCGTTTTCAGGTGATGGAACGCAAGCTGTATCGTGGCATCATGTGGCCTGCCATGCTGGCCACCCTCATTACAGCGCACTTTCTGGTCGATTGGGGTGATGCAACACGTCACTATCATGAAGCTTTATGGTTTTACCTGAAAGTGGGTCTGGTGGGTTTATTGGTGATTTATCATCTGGTATGTGGCCATTACCGCAAAAAACTGATGGAAAATGCCCATTACAAGTCACACAAGTTCTGGCGTTATTTTAATGAAATGCCAACCCTGATCTTATTTGCTGTGGTAATTTTGGTCGTGGTAAAACCGACCTTCTAACGCATAGAGCAAAAATAAAAAATCCCTGATTCGTCGGGGATTTTTTATTTTGGCCTTCTAGATTTTTACACAGCTATCCTGCTTCAGATTCAGTTCAGACAATTTCTGTTGAGAAAATGGCAGTGCTATACATAACTTTCCATCTTGCTGAAAATAACGTCGCCCTGCTGCATTTTGATTCAATAGCTCTATCTCTATACTGCCTGAATTGACTGCATTAAAAGTCATAATTTTATTGCTTAAGACATGATTCATCACAATATATTTTTCAAAGTTGGGCTTACTGATCTGCGCTAGAACATGTCCAATCGCATTTTTTAGTCGCCATTTAGACAGTGAAGAAGGCTCACTTGTCGTAAACCGCTCTTGCAGTTCAACATACGGTGTTTCCGAAAGCATCCAGTACACCTCATATTGTGCTGCAATTGCATTAAAGGTGGTATTGGGTAAATACAGCCATTTTAGCTGTACAGGACTGATTTCAGAGGCATGTGCCAGATATTGGGTCAGCAAATAATGTCCCATTAATTCATTTTGCAGACTTGCTTTTAAACCCAATTGATCTGAATCCAGATTGTTAAGCATGACTGGATTGCTTTCATTTTTTTGCTCGATCCGAATCAGATCAATCATTTGACTGAGCCAATTCTGTAGCAGCATTTTTTCAACCAAAGACAAGCGGTTCCGGCTAAAATCTAAAACCTGATGAAACTGCTGTGCATAATCCTGCACTTTAGAGCCTGAATCAAGCTGGATGTGAGCCAGTTTCAGCAACTGTAAATTTTGAATATAGCGATAATCAGGCCCGCCTGCCTGCGGCGGAATCACCAATGAAATATAATCCTGGTGTTCCAATAAATCTGAAAACCGTTGTAAAGGAATACGCTCACGCCCCAGTAAAGCGTGTAGCAATTTTTTATGTTCTACCACCAATGCAGAAAACTGCTCAGCTGAATTAGCCAAACGCATTTGCAGATTTTCAAGAAGTTCTTTTTCCTGTTCAGAAAAACCAGCTCGGCTCAGCTGACGGTTTAATCCTGAGTCAATCTGCAAATTTTCAGCAGCATTCTGATCTTGAATATAGTTTGCCCATTCCCGATGGTAACGATAACGACCCAGTGCCTGAGGGTGAACCTCATCTTTGGCAGCAATTCCCAATAAGTAAAAATATGAGTGTTGCTGAACATTTGCCCTATAGATTAAATCTGGCTGAATAAACTTTTTTGCCGTATCCGTTAAAGGCTGATCTGTACGCAGCCATTTTGCAGTGAATACCAACAGAATGGCTATTCCCACAAGAATGCCAAGCGACCATAACCCCAGCCTGTTTTTACTCCATCCCCTCATATAGATCCTTATTTTTAATTATAAATTTTTCTTCAATTCTAAGGGCACAGGACAAAGTTCACAAATGATTCATCACACCATAAAAAAATCCCCGATCAGGCGGGGATTTTTTAAGCTATTTTATTGTGTTTCTAATGCAGCTTTTCTCGCGGCTGCGACACGCGGCCGATACAGTACATAATAAGTCACTGCCAAAATAATCAACCATAATGGACTGATTTTTAATGCATTGAATGTATCTGACTCCAAACTTAAAATGACCAGAGCGAAAGCCAGAAAAGTTAGTACGATATAGCTCATCCATACCCCACCCGGCATTTTAAAGGTGGAGTTGGCATGCTGTTCAGGGCGTAATTTACGGTAGCGTAAATAACACACCATAATTAAGCTCCAAATACTAATAAACAAAATCACGCACAGCGACGTCGCTAAAGTAAAAGCTTCCAAGGTATTGGGCACAAAGTACTGCAAAGCTGCACCAGCCATAATAAAGGCACATGAGAACATTAAACCCTTGGCTGGTACAGAACGTTTCGATAGATGCGCCAAAGCGGCAGGTGCCTGTTGACCACGCGCCAATCCGAAAAGCATACGACTGGTGGAGAATACACCACTATTCATGGAAGACATGACGGATGACAAGACCACCAGATTCATGATGATCGCCGCCGCACCAATACCGGCATGCATGAATAAGCTGACAAAAGGACTTTGATCCGCAGGAATTTTAGCCCATGGAGTCACTGACATCACTACAAACAATGACAACACATAGAACAAGATAATACGCGTTGGAATTGCATTGACGGCTTTGGGTAAATTTTTCTCAGGATCTTTGGTTTCAGCTGCCATCGTACCGAGCAATTCCACACCCACAAAGGCGAATAAGGCAATCTGGAAGCCTGCCAGGAAGCCATCCGCACCTTTGGGGAACATACCACCCGACCAGACATGGCTAAAGCTTGCAGTACTGCCATCTGGTGCCTGAAACTGGTTCAACACCATAAAGCCGCCAATAAAGATCAGGCCTAAAATGGCTAAAATCTTAATCAGGGCAAACCAGAATTCAATTTCACCAAACAGTTTGACCGTCAGCAAGTTCAAACCCAGAACCAGCAACACACAGCCGACACTGATCAATGCCTGCCCGATGGGGGTAAAGGCCACACCCTCAGGCAACCAGAAACTCAGATAATTAATAATCGCTGCTAAATCGGCAATCCCGACCAGAACCCAACCAAGCCAATAAGACCAGCCAATATAATAGGCCGCGCCCGGACCAATCAGGTCGCGTGCCATATCAATAAATGATTTGTAATGTAAATTAGCCAACAATATCTCACCCAATGCGCGCATCAGGAAGAAAAACATAAAGCCAATAATCATATAAATAAATAAAATTGAAGGGCCGGCCAAAGAGATAGTTTTACCCGATCCCATAAATAAACCGGTACCAATTGCACCACCAATGGCAATTAACTGCAGATGCCGATTGGATAGCTTGCGTTGTAGCTCATGTTGCGACGGCGCTGCGTCATCTTTAGCGGATGTTGTATTCATGTTTAGTTCCTTTTTCGCATCAGACCCTTGCCCATCTGATCGGATTTCTTCCTGAAATCCTGAATGCAGATGAAGTTCCATTTAAAAAGCTAAATGACCGGAGCTGATGTCCTTACAAAATTGAGTTGGGAGATATAAAAATCAAAACAACTCAAGCCTGTGCTGCAATCACTGCAATTTCAATCAGCCAGTCAGGATTGACCAGATCTGCCTGAATGGTGGCACGTGCCGGAGTTCCCTGTCCTTGCAACCAGTGAATCCAGATCTGGTTCACGGTTTGAAAATCTTCCAGATTTTTCACAAATAGTTGTGCCGACAGCAGTCGGCTTTTGTCTGTTCCTGCCAGCTTGAGCAGCTGATCAATTTTCGTCAACACTTCCTGCGTTTGACCGCTAATATCCTGACGGGTGCTATCCGGCACCTGCCCTGATACATACACGGTCTGGTTGTGAATGGTGACAGCACTCATGACCTGATTGCTGTTAATACGCTGGATATCGGTGTGTTCCATCATCATATGTCCTCTCAATTTCTTCCGTTATTTGGTCAATATTTAGTTTTAGCTTTCAATCCAAACCGGTACACGAGCCGTAATCGCACACATCAATTCATAGCCTACGGTTCCTGAACCGGCCGCGACCTCATCAATTGATAAAATTTCACCTTGCGAAGATTTCCCCCAAAGTACCACTTCACTCCCCACAGTCGCCTGAGGGACAGCGGTCAGATCGACGGTAAGCATATCCATACTGACCCGACCAAGAACTTGAGTCTGCACTGAATCCACCAGAACTGGTGTACCTGTGGCTGAAATGCGCTGATACCCATCGGCATATCCGCACGCCACCACACCAATGCGCATCGCCTGCTCCGCAACGAAGTTAGAACCATAACCCACACTTTCATCAGCCTGAATATACTGAATCGCAATGATTTCACTGCGCAGGCTCATGCCGGGCTGCAAATTCCAGTCATCAATAGTATGGTCAGGATAGTCAGGCGAACTGCCATACAGCATGATGCCACTACGCACAATGTCGGATTGAATATGGTGATGATGGCGCAGGATGGCTGCACTATTACTGACAGAAGTTTTTCCGGCTAAGGGTTCAATGATTTGCGTGAACATTGAATATTGATAATCAATGCCGTTCTGGCCAAAGCGCTGACCATCTGCATCGGAAAAATGCGTCATATGGCTAATTGAGCGCACATTGCCCAGTGCCTGGACTTGCTTAAAAATATCCGTATATTCGTGGGCCTGAAAACCCAAACGGTTCATACCGCTGTTAAGTTTTAAGTACACATCAAATTTTGCGTCTGGATTGATCTGCTGAAACTGCGTTAACCAAGCGATTTGATGCTGGCTATGTAGACTAAAACTTAAATCTAATGCAGCACAGACGTCTAAATCGTCTACAGCAAAAATTCCTTCGAGCAGTAAAATTTTGCCCTGCCAACCGAGCGCACGCAGACGCTGCGCTTCAGCCAAATCCAGCAAGGCAAAACCATCGGCTGATTGAAATGCTGAATAGACTCGCTCAATACCATGACCATAGGCATTGGCTTTAACCACAGCATAGACTTCGGCATTTGGCGCTGCGGCTTTGGCGATCTTCAGGTTATGCTGCAATGCATCTAAGTGCACTACAGCTTGAATTGGGCGTGGCATAGCTTCTTCCTTGAAACAGCAATTTAGGCCGCGTGTGAATAACGTCCGAGTGAAAGTCCTTCAGTGCTGATTTCGGTTTTATGATTCAACACAATGTCACTGATTAACTTGCCCGAACCACAGGCCATGGTCCAACCCAGGGTGCCATGTCCAGTATTCAGGAACAGATTTTTAAAACGCGTTACACCAATAATCGGGGTACTGTCTGGGGTCATTGGACGTAAACCGGTCCAGAAACTCGCTTCTGCCAGATCCCCGCCTGGGAACAATTCCTGAGTGACCATTTCCAGAGTGGCACGGCGATTGTCTTTCAAATTGTGGTTAAAACCACTCAGTTCGGCCATACCGCCAACACGGATCCGCTGGTCAAAACGCGTAATGGCAATTTTATAGGTTTCATCCAGCACCGTAGATTGTGGTGCAAAGTTGGCATCAACAATTGGAATGGTCAGTGAATAGCCTTTGACTGGATAAACCGGCAAATCCAGATTCAAAGGTTTTAAGAAATCACGCGAATAACTACCGAATGCCAATACATATTTATCAGCCGTCAGCACTTCACCATTGACCACGACACCCTTAATTTCATCGCCTTCAATCACCAAACGCTCAACATTTTGGTTAAATTTAAACTGCACGCCCAATTCTTTGGCAACATTGGCTAAGGCATTGGTAAATAAATAACAGTCGCCTGTCTCATCATTAGGTAAATGCAAGCCGCCCACCAGTTTATCCTGGACATGCGCCAGGGCTGGCTCAACTTTGGCCAGATCAGCGCCCAACAACAATTCATGCGGTACGCCGCATTCTCGCAATACCGCAATATCACGTTGCACCATCTCTAATTGCGCTTCGTTACGAAAGACTTGCAAAGTACCTTTAGAACGGTGTTCATAACTGATCCCGGTTTCTTTACGCAATTCACGTAAACAGTCACGGCTATATTCAGCCACACGGGTCATACGTTCTTTGTTAATCGCATAGCTGGCTGGATTACAGTTTTTCAGCATTTGTGCCATCCAGTTCAACTGCCACATACTGCCATCTAAATTAATGGCTAAAGGTGCATGATGCTGGAACATCCATTTCACTGCTTTAAATGGAATGCCCGGTGCTGCCCATGGCGTCGAATAGCCCGGAGAAATTTGTCCGGCATTGCCAAAACTGGTTTCTTCAGCCGGCCCGGTTTGACGGTCGAGCACTGTAACCTCTACACCCTGCTGCGCCAGATAATAGGCACTCGCCACACCGATTACACCACTGCCTAAGACCAAAACGCGCATCTTACTACCCTCAAATTTTTCTAGTTGATTTAACTAGTATATTTTTGGATCAATAGTGAATTTAACTATATTGAGATGATATATTTAGTGAAATAAACATTTTTTTCGGGCAGAATTAAAAAAAAGAGGGAAATATTGATGCGTAAATTAGACCGCATTGATCGCATGATTCTGGATATCTTGCAACGCGATGGCCGGATTGCCATTAGTGAGCTGGCAGCACGTGTGAACCTGTCAACCACACCCTGTTCAGAACGGGTAAAACGGCTGGAGCGCGAAGGCATTATCATGGGTTATTACGCGCGCTTAAATCCGGAACTGCTAGAACGCAATTTGCTGGTCTTTCTGGAGATTAAGCTTTCTGCAAAATCGGGTGATGTATTTGATCAGGTGGCGCGTAATCTGACCGAAATTCCAGAAGTACTGGAATGTCATTTGATTTCCGGTGACTTTGATTATCTGGTCAAGGCACGTCTCAAAGAGATGAGTGCCTATCGGCGTCTGTTAGGCGATTTGCTAAAAAAATTACCTGCTTCTGCTTCCTCACATAGTTATGTGGTCATGGAGGAAGTAAAAGAAAGTCTCTATCTGGATCTTGGCGGGTAATTATTTTTATCTTTCAACATTCAGCGCTCAAGCTGTTTCCAAAAAAATAATGCCCCAAATGGGGCATTATGGTGAACAAGATATTTAGATATTTATTTTCGACTTAAAAATCAGGCTGGAATACGCAATACCTGTCCCGGGAAAATATCATCAGCATCTTTGAGCAATGGGCGATTGGCCTCAAAGATCTTATTGTACTGATTGGCATCACCATAAAATTCTTTCGAGATTTTTGACAAGCTATCCCCCGATTTTACCGTATAGAATTTGCTTTCCGGTTCAGGGCTGCTGACCGTAAGCTGATCATCCACTTTGGCCACATGATCAATATTCCCCACCGCCAGAATAATTTTTTCACGATCGGCCTGACTTTGCACCTGACCTCTGACCGTGGCCAGATCCGAGGTTGAATTATAACTGATGGATAAACCAGTGATCGGAAGACCCAGACCTTTTACATGACCAAGTAATTTATTTGCGACTTCTTGGGCAGAAGGCTCTGCGGGCTGTGCTGCTGCGGCTGGAGTAGTATTTGCTGGTGCGGCCTGCGGCTCTGCGGCAGCTGTATTTTTCTTACCGATACCTTTTACAAAATCAAAAAGACCCATATGGAACTCCATTCTTGTCGTTAATGTCATATCACTCTTATTTTTATAATGAAAATAGCCAAGGCATAGTTAGTCATTGGTGACAGAAAGGTAATCGATTGTAAAATTTCCATTTAGGTGAAAAGCAGACACAAAAAAACCACCGAGAGGGTGGTCTTTATGCTCAGCAAAGCTGAAATCGGCGATTAACCCAGTTTCTTAGAAACATAGTCAATTGCAGATTGAACAGTTGTGATTTCGTTAGAATCTTCATCAGGAATCGTGATGTCGAAGTCATTTTCGAAAGACATAACAAGTTCAACTAGATCTAGAGAATCTGCACCTAAGTCATCCATGAAAGACGCTTCGTTTTTAATCTCTTCGATTTTGATACCAAGTTGTTCTGCAACTGCTTGCTTAACACGTTGTTCGATATCGCTCACAGGAATTCTCCTCATTGCTTGTGGCGTTTTTAATGCCGTTAGTTTAATTGAATCTAAAAAATTTGGAAAGTTTATACTTGAGCTTAGCTCATGTATAAGCCCCCATTTACATGCATAACTGTACCAGTAATGTAACTGGCTTTATCCGAAGCCAAGAAACTTACGGCATTTGCGATATCTTGTGGATCACCTAAACGGTTTAATGCCACCTGCTCAGTCATCTTTTTACGAATTTCTTCGCTTAGCTGTTCAGTCATTTCAGTCGCAATAAAACCTGGTGCTACCGAGTTTACGGTAATTTGACGGCTACCCATTTCTTTGGCAAGGCTACGGCTAAATGCCTCAATACCTGCTTTGGCAGCAGAATAATTGGCCTGACCCGGGTTGGCAAAGTGTGCCACCACAGAACTGATATTGATAATGCGGCCGAAACGCGCCTTGGTCATGCCTTTGAGTACACGCTTAGACAAACGGTAAACTGCTTTCAGGTGAATATTTAAAATATCATCCCAGTCATCTTCAGACATACGCAGCAGCAAATTGTCTTTGGTAATACCTGCATTATTGACCAACGCCAGCACTGGACCATAGTTCTGTTCGATCTCCGTCACCAGTGCATCAATCGCAGCACCATCACGTACATCTAAAACTTTGCCCGCACCATTTTCAGCAAACTGTGCAGATAATTTTTCAGCGCCCGCTTCAGAGGTCGCAGTACCTACGACAAAATAACCGTCTTGAATCAATTGCTGTGCGATCGCAGCACCAATACCACGACTTGCACCTGTTACCAGAGCAACTTTACGTTCCTGTGTCATGCACTTTTCCCTTCTGCCGCCAATACGGTGTTTAATGCATCTTCCAGACGAGATTGACTGTCCAGTGGAAGTGCTTTTTGAATATTCGGCAAGCGTTTCGCCAAGTTGGTCAATACATTACCCGGACCACATTCTACGATGTACTCAACACCTTCATCTTGAAGGAATTGTAAGGTTTTAGTCCATTGTACCGACTCATAAAGTTGCGCGGTCAACGCCTGACGCAATTCATCTACACTGGTTGCCGCTTGCGCGCCTACATTTTGTAATACAGGAATGCGTGGTAGCTCAATGGCGGTTTGTTCCAATGCCGGAGCAAACTGTTCAGCAGCAGGTTTCATTAATGAACAATGCGATGGAACCGATACTGGCAATGCAATGGCTTTTCCGCCGTTTTCTTTGGCCAATGCCATCACTGCTTCAACGCGATCTTTATTGCCTGCAACGACTACTTGCCCTTGCGCATTATAGTTCGCTGCTTCGACAGAGCCTTCGCCTGCTGCAGTTGCTTGTGCACACAGCTCAATCACTTTGGCATCGTCCAGACCCAAAATGGCAGCCATTGCACCCACACCCTGAGGTACAGCAGTTTGCATCAATTTGCCACGCAGGTTCACCAGCTTCGCAGCATCACCTAGGCTTAAAGCACCCGATGCGACCAGTGCGCTATATTCACCCAGTGAATGGCCTGCCAGATATTTCGGTGCTACACCGCCAGATTCCAACCACACGCGCCATAAGGCAATACTTGCAGTCAGCAATACCGGCTGGGTAAATTCAGTTTGATTTAAGTTTTCGCCAGTTTGCGCAATCTGCCACAGATCAAAACCGACGGCTTCAGATGCTTCTGCAAATGTCTCGCGAATACTCGCAAACTGTTCTGCAAGCTCAGCCAGCATACCAGCTTTTTGGGAACCCTGACCCGGAAACACAAATGCAGTTTTTGTTGCTGGCGCTGCTTGTTCGAGTGGTGTAGCAGACATAATAAAATCCTTTCATTCAAGAGGTGTGCTTCTTCAATCCTAACAAGAAGACTGACCAATAAGACCACCTAAATCATTGTGGAGCGCAATTTAGCATGTAATTTTGCTGGCGGTAATTGCCAAATACAACAAAAAACCGATACACCTAAAAATCAAAGACAAAAAAAAGGGAGCTAAATGCTCCCATTTTTTCTACTAAGCTTGACGCTTAATACATCACCAATTATTCAGCAGATGCTTTAGCGAATAATTGACGACCACGGTAGATACCATCTTTAGATACGTGGTGACGACGGTGAGTCTCGCCAGTAGCTTGGTCTACAGTTAATGCATTCTCGGTTAAAGCGTCATGTGAACGGCGCATGTCACGGCGAGAGCGACTTTTACGGTTTTGCTGAACGGCCATGATGGCTCCTTACAAAGATCGAAAAAATGGATCAGAACAAATTCGATTGTCTTATACACAAGAGTATAACACAAAAATTAGTTAAGTTTACCCTTCAAAGCAGCCAAAACTTCAAACGGGTTGTCCCGTTTTTCTTCAGCCACTTCTTCTACGGCAGGTTGATGCTTATGTTCACAAAACTCATGTTTAGGCGACAACGGCATCAACAATAACAGTTCATCTTCTATCAGCGCGAGTAAATCAGCGGTCGCCGGTGCATCATAATCACCTTTGGTCGTTGCTTCACTTTCACCTAGGACGATGAAATCAGCATCCTCATCCAAGCGCTCTATCAGTGACTCATCATCCACAAGTGCCAAATGGAACGATGAAACCAGCTCAATTTCTACAGTTTCCAGACAACGCTGGCATTCCATAGGAACTTTTGTTTCAACGTGACCATCTAGCCATGCAATACGATGATAGGCATCCATTGATAGCTTACAGTCTATGTTAATCAATTGATCATCAATTGATCCAACAGCTTCACGAGCGATACGAACAAAGCGGGATAAAGGCAGTTGACCTGACCATTTAAAGCCCTGTTCAGCCCATTTAAACGGCTCAATCTGTGCCGGAAAGGTATTTGCTGACATAATTAAGGCGGCAATTCTACAAATTCATCAGTACTCTGTCAAAGATTAAGATACAATTTCGTACTTATTTCGACAGACCATTTGGGTAACTCAAGTCATGCATCTGTTGCAGCCGCAAACAGAAGTGAATGTTTCATCACTCGTTAGCACAATTCCAAGCCTTGATTCTGACAGTTCAACACAACAAGTGCAACTCTCGCCATGGGCGAATTTATCGTCAGAAGCGCAGCAGGTGGACTGGCTCATCTTACACTTTAATCACTGGTTTTCCCATTTAAATGTCACTTTAGTGCGTGGCGAATTTGAACCAGAATATTTCCCTGCAAGCGTAGACCGTCCTGCCCGGATCCAGTTTGCACATGGATTCTTTAATAGTGCCTTGCATGAAATCAGCCATTGGACAATTGCCGGGGATAAACGCCGGGAACTTCCGGATCTTGGTTACTGGTATGCCCCGGATGGGCGTACAGCCGAACAACAAGCGCTGTTTGAACAGGTAGAAATTAAACCGCAGGCAATCGAGTGGATGTTTGCCCAGGCCTTTGGGCGTAAATTTCGGGTGTCGCTGGATAACCTGACTGGTGACGGCGGTGACGGAACCCGCTTTAAAGATCATGTCTATGCACAAGTGCAGGCTTATTTTCGTGGTGAGGCAAAATTGCCACGGGATGCACAACGCTTTATTCAATGTATCTGTGCCTGTAGCAGAGGTGGCAAAAGTTTACAATCTGATGAATTTATACGTGAAATGCTTGATTAAATTACACAAATCTACCTTTTTGGTGATTGCCAGACGCTGCCTGAGCGCCACATAATAAGCCATCAGCCCAAGCTTGGAGTAGCCTCTATGCTGCATTTACGCGTACACCCCGATAACCCGCAACCGCGCTTAATCAGTCAGGCGGTAGAACGAATCCGTGCTGGCGATGTGGTGGTCTATCCCACGGATGCTGCCTATGCGATTGGTTGCCAGATTGGGAATAAAAGTGCCATGGAACGCATTGCGCAGATTCGCGGACTTGGCCCAAAACATCAATATGCAATTTTGTGCTGTGATTTATCCGATATTGCCACCTATGCCAAAGTGGACAATGCCATGTATCGCTTACTCAAAAACAATACACCAGCAGTCACCACTTTTATTTTACCGGCCACCAGTGAAGTGCCGAAACGCTTGATGCATCCCAAAAAGAAAACCATTGGCCTGCGCATTCCGAGCAATCCGGTGTGTCAGATGCTGCTCAAAGAACTGGGTGAGCCTCTCTTGACCTCTACCCTGATTTTGCCGGACCAGACCGATCCGCTGGATGATCCTTTTGAGATTGAAATGCAATTGGGCAAACGCATTGATGTGTTTATCGATAGCGGTTTAGGTACATTAAGCACCACCTCGATTATTGATTTATCTGGTGATCATCCAGAAATTATTCGTCGTGGCGTGGGTGATGTCAGCGCATTTGAATAAAGAATGCCATCTTATTTCCAGCCGACTGCAGGAGTCAGTCTATGGATTTATTTTATATCCTGCTGAATCAGCATGAATTCTCTGCCCAATATTGTATCTATGCAGAACTGCCTTGGACACTTCAATCCAGGGCCATCATGATCGAAGCATATCCTTCGCCCAGTCCCACTCTAAACATTGATGCTACTGAATATCAGTTTTTCATGAATTTGGCTTTGCTTCGACAGCTATTACAGATCTATTCAAGCCAGAACCTATGCCTGGCAGAGACTTGCCAACGTATGATTGAGTTTGCACTGAGTGAATATCCTTCCTCACCGCGCTGAAGTTCTTAGCACTCAGATAGGTATTAATCATATCGCAGGATACTAAAACAGATACTAAAACATGGATATGGTCATAGCTTCCACCCGTAACACATTGACTCTTTGCCCCGCTTATCTGGCTGTTTTTTTGGGGCCTTCTTTTAAATTGCAAATAAATTCCATTATTTTTTCAAGTTTTTATGCCTTTGACTCCTTATTTAATTTATTTAGAGTTACTTTTCCAGTACAATGACGGCACTTAATTCTATGCTTTTTCTTTCGATGAGATACCGAAGATCAAGCCTTTGCATGCCTTTGAAAATTCGCGTGGCCTATAATTGTAATGACTCAAATTATCCTTAACACAATGGAATCTGCTCCGCACATTCGGGTTCTGGATGAATGGCAGGATACTATTCCAGAGGATCTGTATATTCCTCCCGCCGCATTTGAAATCTTGTTAGAACATTTTGAAGGCCCACTCGACTTTTTAATTTACCTGATTCAAAAAAATGGTTTTGACCTGTTGCAAGTCGATATCGCGCCGATTGCAGCGCAATATTTATCCTATATGGATGCAATGAAATCCCTGAATATTGAGCTGACCGCAGATTATATGGTGATGGCTGCTTTATTGGCAGATCTCAAATCGCGTCTGTTATTGCCTAAACCGAAAAGCCTGTCTGCGATTGAGCAAGATCCAAAACAAGAACTGATCGACCGTTTAGAAAATTATTTAAGAATTAAACAGGCAGCAGAACGTCTGGGGCAAATGCCTATTCTGGAGCGTGATACATTCCTGACCCATGTCAGTCTGGGCGACGTTCAGCAGAATAATGAAGGCTATTCGATCGATTTACTGCGTGATGCCTTGTTGTGTATTTTTAACCGTCCTGAACCGGTGATTCATCAGGTGCAACAGGAACCGGTACTGCTCGAAGAACGGATTGCCTATATTGAAAGCTGTCTGGAATCTGGCGAAGTCTTATCTTTTGCTGATTTACTCAAACCGAGTCAGGGACGCATGGGTATGGTGGTGACCTTTATGGCAGTGCTGGAGCTGACCCGGCAACAAAAAATCCAGATTATTGCTACAGGTATTGAAGCCCCGCTCGCAGTTCAAGGAGCCAGTCAATGACACTAGAGCCAAATACGCTGTTTTCTGCAGAAGATCATCTGCATGAGGTGTTGATGCAGCTTGAGGCGATTATTTTCGCCAGCGACTCTGCGGTTTCATTAGCGCGTCTGAAAGAGGCTTTTCAGGATCGCTATAGCAAACAGGAATTACGTCAGTATTTACAACAACTTTCCATGTTAATGCATGGCCGTTCGATTGAACTGATTGAAACAGCACAAGGTTACCGTTTTCAAGTGCGTGCAAAATATCGTAATATTATTGCACAGACCTGGCCTGAGCGACCAACTCGCTTGTCGCCAGCCTTACTTGAAACACTTGCAGTGATTGCTTATCACCAGCCGGTGACCCGAGCCGATATTGAACAAATTCGTGGTGTGACGAATAACAGTCAGATTTTGCGTACGCTGTTTGACTGGAACTGGATTAAAGAATCCGGATTTCGTGAACTCCCTGGAAGACCTGCGTTGTTAATGACAACGCCACAATTTTTAAATGCGTTTGGCTTGAATTCTTTAGGCCAATTGCCTCCCCTGCAGGATGCCAAGGAAGCTTTTATGGCCCTCGATGCAAATGCACCGAAGTCATAAATAGGTGAACTGTTGATAATTATTTCTAAGGTTATGCTGTCATGAGTGAAAAATTGCAAAAGGTGCTTGCACGCGTTGGTTTGGGTTCTCGCCGTTATATGGAAGAAGTCATTGCCGCGGGTCGTGTAAGCGTCAATGGGCAAATTGCCCAAGTGGGTGAACGAATCGAACCAGGTGATGAGCTTCGCATCGATGGTCGTAAGGTTGCATTTCAGATTGAAGACGAAATTCGTCGTCGTGTGATTATCTATTATAAGCCTGAAGGCGAAATCTGCTCACGTAGCGATCCTGAAAACCGCCCGACCGTGTTTGAACAGTTGCCTGCGATTCCGGGCGATCGCTGGGTGATGGTCGGCCGTCTGGATATTAACTCGACCGGTCTGTTACTGTTCACCAATGATGGCGAACTTGCCAACCGCTTGATGCACCCATCCAATGAAATCGAACGTGAATACGCAGTTCGTGTCATGGGTGAGGTGACACCACAAATCAAAAACACCATGCTTAAAGGCGTGGTATTAGATGACGGCCCAGCGAAATTCGAATCGTTCTCTGAACTCGGCGGTGATGGTATTAACCGTTGGTTCCAGGTCGTAGTAAAAGAAGGTCGTAACCGCGAAGTACGTCGTATCTTTGAATCACAAGGTCTGAAAGTAAGCCGTCTGCTGCGTACCCGCTACGGTACTGTGATTCTGCCACGCGAACTGCGTACCGGTCGCTGGATTGAACTGGATAAAAACGATATCGACAACCTGACCAAAGCTGTGGAACTGAAACCACGTCAAGGTACAGGCCTGTTTGGTATGGCGAAACGTCGTAACGAGCGTATGCAGGATAAACCGATGGCTGCACGCCGTGGCGGTTTCTTGCGTCAGCAACGTCGTGACAGTGATGAACAACAACCACAGAATAACCCTGGCCGCGAGCGTCGTGATGACAATGCCTATGGTCGTCGTGACAGAAATGAAAACCAAAATGGTACGCAGTTCGTTCGTCGTGACAACCGTGATGGCAATACTCAATTTCCTCGCCGCGAAACTCGTCCAGATCAAGCTTTTGGTCGCCGTGAAGAGCGTGATGAAAATGCGCCACGTCGTCCATACGGTGTCAATAAAGGCTTTAAAAAGTTTTAATTGATATAAACAAAAAAAGTCAGGCAAATGCCTGACTTTTTTATGCATTATGTATCAGGCACTTTGTGGAATCCCTTGTGGAATGGCACTGAGTAAACGCTTGGTATATTCATGCTGTGGTGACTGATACAATTCATCTGAATTGGCAATTTCCACCAGTTCCCCATGATTCATCACCATGATCTGATCTGAAATATACTTCACCACCGATAAATCATGTGAAATGAAAATATAACTGAGTCCAAATTCATCCTGCAAATCTTGCAGTAAATTCAAGACCTGTGCCTGTACTGAAACATCCAGCGCCGAGACCGACTCATCACAGATCAAAATTTCAGGCTTCAAAGTCAGACAACGTGCAAT
Organism: Acinetobacter sp. YH12208; assembly: GCF_013418055.1. Classification (NCBI taxonomy): domain Bacteria; kingdom Pseudomonadati; phylum Pseudomonadota; class Gammaproteobacteria; order Moraxellales; family Moraxellaceae; genus Acinetobacter; species Acinetobacter sp. YH12208. Next base: position 69,857 of record NZ_VPCT01000010.1, on the reverse strand, counting down.
TGCAATACGCTGACGCTGACCACCGGAAAACTCATGCGGATAGCGATAAAAAGCCTGAGCAGGCAAGCTGACCCGCTCCAACAGATCCAAAGCCATTTGCTTGCGCTCTGCATCATCCTGACCAATTTTATGAATCTGCATCGGTTCCATCAGGATTTGCCCCACGGTAAAACGCGGATTTAAAGAGGCATAAGGATTCTGGAAAATGATCTGGATTTTACGTTGATACTGGTTAAATTCCTTTTCAGACATGGCCAAAATGTCTCGCCCCTGAAACAGCGCTTTACCGCCTGTTGCCTGTTGTAAACGCATCAACAACAAGCCAATGGTGGTTTTGCCCGAACCGGATTCTCCGACCAGCCCCAAGGTTTTACCTTTGGCCAGCTGAAAAGAAACTCCTTTCACCGCCTGAAATTCATCTTTGCCAAACAGACCTTTGCGGCTATAAAAAGATTTTTTCAGATCACGTACATCCAGAATAATTTCTTCTCCGCCCTTGAGTCCGCGTGAGCGTTGCGGAAGTTGAGTATTCAGGTGGATATCGTCCAGCCAGGTTGAACCATCCTGTTTCATAAAATCACTGATCATTGGCAAACGTAACGGACGTTGCGACAATTGTGGACGGCAATGCAATAAAGCCCGGGTATACATATCCTGAGGTCGATCCAGTACGTCCTGAACCAAACCCTGTTCACGAATTTCCCCATGTCGCATCACAATCACCTGATCGGCAATTTCCCCCACCAAAGCCAGATCATGAGTAATGAACAGCATCGACATCTGACGGCGCTGACGCAGAGATTCCAGCAAGTCCAGAATCTGCTTTTGAATGGTGACATCCAGGGCAGTGGTCGGTTCATCCGCAATTAACAGCTTGGGTTCACAGGCAATGGCCATGGCAATCATGACCCGCTGCTGCTGCCCCCCCGAAAGCTGTCCCGGATAGGCATCGATTTTAGTTTCAGGTGCAGGAATACCCACTTCTTTGAGCAGTTCTAAAGTACGTTGCCGCGCCTGTTTTTTATTCATACCCAAATGGAGTTGCAGGATTTCTGCAATCTGCATGCCTACCGTAAATACCGGATTGAGCGAGGACATCGGCTCCTGAAAAATCATGGCAATGTCTTTACTACACATCTGGCGCATGTCACGGGTTTTGAGCTTAAGCAGATTTTTCCCTTCAAAGATAATCCGGCTGTCTTCGGAAATACGCGCGCTTTCCGTCGGGAGCAAGCCCATGGTCGCCAGTGAAGTAACCGACTTGCCACTGCCAGATTCTCCCACAAGCGCCACAGTTGTATTGGCAGGAATGTCAAAAGAAACCCCTTTCACGGTTTCGATATATTGTTTATTTTCACCTTTAAAACTGACACGCAAATTTTCCACGCGAAGTAACGCAGGTGCTGTACTTGGATTGATTTCAGACATGGTTGCGCTCCTATTTCAGTTTCGGATCTAATGCATCACGGAGTGCATCAGTAAACATCGAGAAAGCCGTCACCAGTATTGCCATGGCAATCGAGGCTGCGGCCAGTTGCCACCATTTCCCTAAAATCAGCTCGCTTTGCGCTTCATTCAGCATGCTTCCCCAAGACACTACTCCGATTGGCACGCCAAAACCGAGGAAGCTGAGAATCACTTCAGATTTGATAAAAGCCACCACCAGAATGGACATTTGTACCAAGGCAATATGACTGACATTCGGAAAAATATGTACAAACATACGCCGTAAATTACTCACCCCAATCGCCTTGGCAGCCAGTACATATTCACGCGCCGTATGTTTCATGTACTCGGCACGAACCAGACGAAAAACCCCAGTCCAGCCGGTCAGACCTAAAATCAGGATGATTGATAAAATCCCTTTCTGTTGTAACACCGCAGCAATTGCCAGAACCAGCAGTAAATAAGGAATTGAAGTAAAGACATTATAAAACCAGTTAAGGAGATCATCGACCCAGCCACCAAAATAACCGGCAAGTGCACCAAGTACGGTGCCAATGATCACAGCGACCAAAGCCGCAACCAGTCCGACCAGAATCGAGGTTTCCGCACCTTTAATGGTTTTCTGTAAAACATCCTGTCCCCATTTATCCGCACCAAAGATCAGACTCTGTTTTAATTCGCTGTCCTGATCCATCAGCTGACCACCGAGCTGCTGGTTAATGACGTGCATGTCTTCTGCCAGCGGATCTGTTACACCATAATAATCGATGCTGCCCCCCATCCTTTGCTCAGCAGCAATTTCAGCATTGAGTTCTGCAATCACCTCTTTTAAAGGATCGACTGGATTGACCGGTAAAACGACCAATTCTGCTTCCTGTTCTTCACCGGAAACAGCCGGCATAGGCGCTGCACTGATAAAACTTGGCGGTGCATAACTGACCGCCACTTCTTTATTCCAGTCCTTGGCAATAAAACCGCTCATGGAAAGCAAAAGTAGCAGCAGATAAAACAGCACCACCAATAAGGAGAACATGGCAATCCGGTCACGTTTCAAACGGCGCATGGCCAGTTGCCATAATCCTGTCGAAGTAGACTCAGGCACGGCTTGAGCGTGTTGCTCTTTTTTAAATATCGCACTCAGCATAATTCACCTACTTCAACTGTACGCGTGGATCGACCCATTTATAGATCAGATCGGCAATCAGGTTGAATATCATGGTCGCAGCGGCAACATAGACCGTAATCGCTTTAATTACCGGAAAATCGGAACGCTCTACGGCAATAATCACTTCACGGCCAATCCCCGGAATACCAAAAAAACGTTCAATCAGGAAGGCGCCAATTAGTAGAGCTGGAAGTCCCGCCATCACATCGGTAATAATTGGAATCGAGGCATTTCGTAGTACATGCACGCCCAGAATCCGGCTCTCGCCCAGACCTTTGGCCCGCGCGGTACGTACATAATCCTGATTGACTTCGTCCAGCACAAAACTGCGGTACAGGCGTAGCGTCGGGGCAATACTCACCACCAGCATAATCAGCACAGGCAGCAAGGCGTATTTGAAAAGATTGTCGGCGAAATTATCACTCCAGCCCTGCACCGGAAACCAGCTCAGCTCATAAGCGAGGAAGTACTGAAACACAATGATATAGACCAGAATACTGATCGACATACCGATGGTACACAGCATCATGATCATGCGATCGGTCAGACTGCCGCGAACTGACGCCACACCCAAGGCCAAAATGATGGAAATAATGGTTTGCAAAATGGTCAGTGGAATCAGAATGGTCAGTGAGGGTCCCAGACGCGTACTAATAATTTGCGCCACCGACTCGCCGGTACTCCAGCTCACCCCATAATCAAAGGTTAAAATCTGCTTGATGAAAATCCACAGTTGCACATAATACGGTTGATCCACCCCAAGCTGTTGCCGGATGTTTTCAATCTGTTCTGCATTGGCCATTTTACCAGCGAGGATATAGGCAGGATCGCCCCCCACCCAGTTAAACAGCAGAAAGATCAGCAAAATCACCCCGAGCATGGTGGGGATCATTTGCCAGAGCCGTCGAATAATATATGCCAGCATCGCTTGCCTTCCTTAATTTTTTCCAGAGATTTCATTAAAGAAAGCTTTGCTGTCTGGATCACGACCCAGAAAGTCTTTCACCATCTGCTCGCCATGTTTTTGTCCGCCTTGCGCCAAGACCGTATTGCGATAATGCGCACCGACTTTTTTATCCATCAACTGATCGCCAAAGGCAGAGAGCATATCCAGCGCAATCACCTCGGACCACATATAGCTGTAATAACCTGCCTGATAGCCGCCCATCACATGCCCAAACTGTCCCGGGAACTGCTGACCGGGTACATAACCCAAGGCAGTTTTGCTTTCCATCTCTTGCCATAATTTTAATGGGTCGGTCTTGAGGGCATCTTTACTGTGTAAGGCCATATCATATTGGGCATATAAAGCCTGACGGGCATAATGCAGGCCTCGACCGTAATTCTTCACATTCTTTAAGCGCTCGGTCATGGCAGCATCCACCCGAGGACATGCCGGCTCACAGTAATCCGCTACTTTTGACAAGGTTTCCAGACGGCGTGCCCACTCTTCATACATCTGTGACGGCGCTTCTACAAAGTCACGCTCTACCGAGGTACCAGACTGTTCTGTATAGCGGGTTTTCGATAGAATCCCGTGCAAGGCATGCCCCATTTCATGCACAAAGGTTTCCAGTTCGTTGCTATTCAAGCCCTTACGGTTAAAATTGGTTACCAGTACCGATACCGGACGACGCTGATTCAGGGTACTGCCACCATAGGCGCCCCAGACGGCCGCATGTCCATATTTACCTTCACGCGGGTATTTATCGACATATAATCCGCCCAAGAATTCACCTGAGGCAGTATCATGTACCGCATAATATTCCACTTCATTGTGCCAGGCCTTGACTTTCATCGGCCTGAAATCAATCCCGTACAGTTCTGATGACACAGCAAATAACCATTTTTGTGCCGCTTCGGTCGGGAAGTAATCGCGCAGTTTTTCCTGATCGACCTTGTATTTGGCCTGACGCAGTTTTTCACTCCAATAGCCCTGATTCCAGCGAGTAATGTCTGCTTTCTCTCGTGGAACTTTTAAGGTCTCGGCTTTGAACTGGCGTAACTCCTCTACATCTTGTTTCTCTAAAGGTGCGACTTTGCTATACACATCCTCTAGAAAAGAATTCACCGCTTCTGGGGTTTTTGCCATACGAAATTCAAGGGCTGAATGTGCATAGCTTTCTTTATCAAAAAGTTGAGCCATCTCATAACGCAGATCAATGGCTTTTTTCATAAATTGCAGGTTTTGCTCTGTCCCACGGCGGGTATAAGCCGTCTGATAGCGTTTGCGTGCTTCATCACTTTCTGCCAGCTCCATGAATGGCTGGTATTCCGGATAGTCAAAGCCAAGCAGATAATTGCCTTTTTCATTTTTCTTTAACCCCGCCATATAGCTGGCTGGCAGACCTTTCATTTCTGCTGGGGTAAATTCGACTTTATGCGGATTATCACGTACATTTTTGGCGAAATCCTGAGACAGCTTGGTCGATTCTTCGATGATGTCTTTCAGGCGCTTTTGTTTTTCTGCACTGAGTTGTACCCCGGTTTTTTCAAACTGCTCCAGAATATCTTGCAAGAATTTTTGATCAATCGGATCACTGGCCTTCAGTTTCTTGAACTGGGCATACAGTTTCGGATTCTGGTACAGCGTGGTCTGGTACTTGCTGATTTTCAGCTCACAGTCATCTGCTGCCTGACGCAATGCAGGGTCTGGATCGACATTACTATACAATCCGACTGCTGCACCAAAATCCCGGGCTTTGGCATGCAATTCATCCCATTCAGCCAGATAAGGCCCTGCCTTGGCCTTATTTTTAATTTTCTGATTTTCAAATATCTGAATATCTTTTTGCATGCTGGCCAGATTGGCATCACATAAAGATGGAATCTCTGCTGCCTTAAATAATGGCAGCAGCTGCGCTTGAGTCTGTGCCGCTACCCCCTGATATCCCCCCATTATGACTAAACATAAGCTACTTAATTTTAAAGACTTCGATTTCATATTTATCTCCAGATTTTTCTTACTTTTTGCTATCAATATCGATGTACATCCACTCTGAAGACAGAATCGGATGGTTTTTATAACCAATGACCCGGGGTTGCGACAAGACATTACGATAGGTGCTATATAGCATCAGTACCGGCATATTCACTTCCAGAATCCGGGACATTTTGCGATAGATTGCATCACGTTCAGGACTGGCTGGCATACTTTGGGTTTGCTCATACAGGCGGTCAAATTCAGGATGTTTGAAGCAGGCATTGTTGGTGACATTGACATTTTTGCCATAAAAAAGCTGCATAAAATTGTCGGCATCCGGATAGTCTGCAATCCAGGCCGAGCTTTTAAACATGGTCTTACATTGTTTTTCCAGCTTGATCGCCTCGGCAAATGGCATGGCTTTACTGACCATCTTGATCTGAATATTGTCCAGGGCTTTTTTCCAGAATTCTGCCTGTTGCTGACCACGACTGGTATTACCGACAATCAGTTCAATCTCTAAAGGCTTACCATCGGGTTGTCTGCGCCAGCCATCGGCCCCGACTTTGTATTGATAACGGTCAAGCAGCATATTGGCCGCCTTGACCGAATAGGGAATACTGCTTTTATAATCCGGTGAATAACCAACCACCCCGGGTGGTACCGGCATCTGTAACTTATTGGCATCGCCCTTGAGCAAGACACTGATCATATTGTCGGTAGAGTAAGCCATGGCCATGGCACGACGTAGCGCAATTTTTTCCTTGCTGAACCCACCAACCACAGGATTCTGCATATTCCAGTAATGGTAGCCAATCAGCGGATCGGTAATCCTAGATAACTGAACCCCTTTTTGTTTTAAGGAAGGTTTGAGTAGCCCATTTTCAAGCGCCTGAACCACCATGTCGCCGTCGATTTCAGTCATGTCCAGTTCATTTTTATTAAAGGCCAACCAGCGTGACTGGGCTTCTTCAATGACCCGGATATCAATCGTACCAATTTGCGGCATTTTTTTGCCTTGCAATGCATCCACAATAGGCTGGTCTTCGCTGCTACTGGCTTTAAAATTCCAGACAAAACTCCGGTAGTTCGGACTGGCTTTTAAAATAATGCGTGAACCCGGAGTCCAGCGTGACAATAAATAAGGGCCTGTACCGACTGGTTTGTCCATCGCAAAGCCTGCTTTATTACGGTACTTTTCAATAACTTCACGGGCAACTGCAGCTGCTGGGCCATGTGCCAGTAACATCGGAAAGTTTTGATCCGGTTGGGTCAGTTTCAGAATCAGGGTATAACGGTCTGGCGTTTGAATGCCTTCAAAGGGGTTTTCATAGACTTTGCCATTCTTTTTGCCTAAGGCGACCCATGCTTCCAGCCCTTTAATCCGGCCATCCAGCAACCAGCTATTTGGTGAATGCAAGTTGGGATCGATCAGACGTTTTAATGAATAGGCATAATCATAAGCCGTCAGTTCACGTTTCTGACCTTTAAAAACGGGATCATCGGCGAAGTAAATGCCTTTTTTGATTTTGATGGTATAAGTGAGACCATCTGCACTGACTTCTGGCATGGCAACCGCGGTATTAGGAATCAGCTTGGCTGGGGTTGCCAGATAGTCATAGCTAAACAGGTTTTCAAAAATCGCGCTATTAACCCGGGCTGAATAGGCATCGTGCGTTGCGGCGGGATCAAATCCGGTTTCTGCCACCGGAAAAACATCCCGAATCACCTTGTTAGGATCTGCAGGATTAACGGCCCATGCAGAAACGATCCCCGAACAGAGCAAACTTCCCAGCAGAACACTACCTGTCAGTTGCTTGAATTGCTTTGATAAATTTCCCTTCATCATACTCTTCATCTAAATAGGTTTATTTTTTGACTGGTTCAATATCGAGATATTGCCAAACGGAGTTCATGATTGGATGTGCCTTAAAGCCTTGAACCTGAGGGTGAATCAGCCAGTTACGCACCCGGGTATTGTGTAAAATCCAGGGATTATCGGCTTCGATTTGCCGGTTCATTTTTTCATAATAGGGCGTACGCTGATCTGGTGGCAGTTTCATAGCAGCCTGATACAGAGCATCATAGGCTTTTGAGGTATAGCAGCTCAGGTTGCCCTGCTGTGCATTTGGGCCATATAAGAGTTGAGCAAAATTTTCACCCTCCGGATAATCTGCAATCCAGGCACCGCCCCACAGCATATGTTTACATTGCGTGGCTTCTTTCAGGTTGTCGGCGAAATTGCTGATTTTAAATTCAATACGTAGACCAACTGCATCCAGATTTTTTTTCCATAATTCAGCTGCAATCACTGAAGAGCTGGAACTGGTCGAGTTCATTTTCAGTGTCAAAGGTTTGCCATCAGGCAAAGTCCGATAGCCATCTGCACCTTTTTTATAACCGAAACGGTCGAGCAGCTTGTTGGCCAAGAGCGGATTATAGGCAATACTATTTTTATAAGCTGGATTATGCCCATTCACGCCTTCGGGAATGGTCATTTCAGCTTTATCTGCATGTCCCTTATACAGCTGTTTAATGGCTTCATTCTGGTTATAAGACAAGGCGATTGCCCGACGCAGAGCGGTTTTTTCTAGTGAATTTCCACCGACCACAGGATCGCGCATATTCATGATGGTATAAGTGATTTCTGCGTCTTTATTTGGATAATGTAAAATGCCTTTTTGCTTGTATTCGTTTTTGAGCTGTTTATTGACCAGGGCCTGTTCGGCACCGCTTGCAGTGAGCCGGTCATAATCCAGTTGACCCGATTTCAGCGCCAGCCAGCGCGATTGTTCTTCTTCAATAATACTGACCTTGACCATCCCAATTTGCGGCATTTTTTTGCCGCTCATTTCTTTCACCAGACGTTGATCCCATTCGGAACCATCGCCCTTAAAGTTCCAGACAAAACCGCGATAATTCGGGTTGGCAGTCAGTTCAATACGGCTACGCGGCACATATTTGTGTAACTGATACGCCCCTGTTCCAACCGGATGCTGACCTGCCCGATGACCATAATGTTCGATCGCTTCCCGTGCGGTACCACTAAAAGCAACATAGGCCAGAATGTAAGGAAAATTCAGGTCTGAACGGGTCAAGGTAATTTGTAAGGTATATTTATCTAGAGCTTTTAAACCGGCAATCGGAGCATCATAGTTAAATTTACCCGTTTTTTTGGCCTGCTGAATGACTTGATCTGCGCCAAGAATTTTGCCTTCAATAAAGGAAAAAGAAGGTGAATGATTTTTTGGATCCATCACCCTTTGCATGGAATAAATATAATCCCGGGCGACCAGTTCACGCTTCTTGCCCTGAAAGGCCGGATCCGGACTGAAATAAATTCCTGGCTTGATTTTAAAAGTATAAACTTTGCCATCCTGTTCAACCACGGGTAAAGACTCGGCGGTATTTGGGGCCAAAATTGCAGGCCGGGCCAGATAGTCATAACGCAACAAAGGCTCAAAAATGGCCTCAGCCACGCTACCACTATAAAAATTATAGGTTTTGACCATATCAAAACCATCATCAGGCGCTTCGAAAGCCAGGTTTAAAACTTTATCCGGATGTGCAGATGATTTTGCCCAGGCAGTTTGCCCCGAGCTCATAGCCAAGGCCAAAATCGTCATGCTAAAAAGTGCTGATTTCAAATTTGTACCTATTCTTTATCTTGAAGTTTTATTGCTATAGGAAGTTTTAAATACATCATCCCATATTTGCTTCAATGGATGGGTCAAAGCTGGACAGATGGAATAAACTGAACAAAGCGAATTTCATGCCATCCTCGAAAAATAACGACTTTTTCCTGTTATTAACTCAAAAAAGCTTATTTTTATTAATCATTTAAAACATTATCAATAACATAATATTTTCCATGAATCATTAATTTAATATTTATTCTTAAAATCTAGCTCCAAGCCTAGTCTGCACAAAAATAAACCAGACCTGTTTCATATTATTGCATCCTCCCACTACTTCAACCCAAGAAAATACATACATAAGCAAATGAAATATATAGTTATTATCTTATTAAATTATTGTATATTTTATGTAAAAATCATGCACCATGATTAAACTTTATTCAATTTCCCTTTCAGTTTTAGATTCCATTCTTATTCATTAAATATTTATTTTTTACTTTCTCATGGTTTCCTATAGAGACTTTCTTCAGATTTTAAACCCTACTCTCTTAATATTTCTTCATCAGAATTTAGTAAATCTCTAAAAAAACCAAATTAAATATAATTCTTTCAATCACTTAATGTTTTTTAAAGTTAATAATTTATAAGTTGGCATTCGCTTTGCTTAAGTCCTCCCAGCACTACTTCACATAACAAAAGGGTGAAAATTACGATGAAAAAAAACAAATTGGTCGGATCTATGGGGGCTCCAACAGTTGGCAAGACAATACTCAAGTTAAGTACGCTTACCTTAAGTATGATGTGTTTTTCTTTAGCACATGCAGCAGATGAAGCAGAAAATTCTGCGGCACAACCGACCAAAGTTCAGAAAGTGACAGTGACGGGGTCGTCGATTAAAGGGGTTGCAGCACAAAGCGCATCACCAATTACTGTACTGAAAGTTGAAGATCTGGTGAATCAGGGGGTCACCACGGTTGAAGAAGCCATTAATAAAGTCAGTGCTAACCAAGCCGGCTTCGCTGTTTCCCAAAATATCGGTAAAAGTAATACTTCGGGTTCAGCTGCCAACCTGCGTGGTATTGGTACCGATAAGACTCTAGTTTTATTAAATGGCCGTCGTTTAGCAAATAGCCCTTTCAGTACCTCTGAAGTTAACCTGAATATCATTCCACTGGCGATGGTTGACCGTATCGAGATCCTGCGTGATGGTGCTTCTGCGGTATATGGTGCAGATGCAATTGCCGGGGTAATTAACTTTATTATCAAAAAAGAATACCAAGGTTTTGGTATTTCGGGCGGACTGCAAGCACCGGAAGAAAAAAATGGCGACAAGTATGATGTTTCGATTTTCGGTGGTTATGGGGATTTGGACGAACAGGGATTTAACGTTTATGGTGTAATCGACTATCGTACTTCCGATATGATTATGGCCAAAGACCGTAAAGTCAGCCGTCGTGGTGGCTTGATTCCTGAACTCAACATGTCAATTGGTTCCGGTTCGGGCTTTCCTGCTAACTTGCAATCCTCAACTCTAGGCATAGTTAACCCTTATATTAATCAGAACTGTAATAATGCTCCAAATATGTTCATCTCAGGGAGTCGCTGCCTGTTAAATACTCAAGCACTCATTGGCATTACTCCAGATGAAGAAACCTTTTCTGCTTTAGCCAAAGGTACATTTAAACTCACCGATTCATTAAATGCAGTTGCTGAATATATTTATACCGAAAGTGAAGTGACCACTTCAATTGCCCCAGATGTATGGGCTGGAACCCTTTCTATTCCAGATACCAGCAAATATTACCCGGGCCAAGGTATTACGCCAGGCATTGCTGGTCTTACAGATACAAGAGTCCCACTTTTTTTACGTTCACAGTCAGGTAACCGCGTTTCTCAATCAGTGAATGAATCAAACCGGTTCTTTGCAGGAATCGAAGGTGAGGTTTTAGGTTGGGATGTAAATGGTGGCGTAACTTATGCCAAAAGTGAAGCAACTGACAATTTCGTCAGTGGTTATCTGAACCAGAGTCAGGTTCAGGCTGCGCTTAATGATGGCACCTTAAATCCATTTGGTCCTCAGGCAGCTGCAGATGCTGGAAAATGGTCGACCTTTGATGTAGCAGGCGCGACCAATATGGCTAGCCTGGATTCCACCACCGTAGATTTCACTGTCAGTCGTCCAATCTACGAACTACCTGCGGGTGAAGTTGGCTTTGCCTTGGGCGGAAGCTTTACCACCCAGGACTGGGAAGCCAAGGTCAATGCAGATCTGGTTCGCCAGGTTCCAGGAAGCGGTATTGATCCGGACAAGCCTTCAAGCCAAGGTGATCGTGATATCACTGCAGTATTTACAGAATTACATATTCCGATCCTGCCGAGCTTAGAAGCTCAACTTGCGGCGCGTTATGATGACTATAGTGACTTTGGTGACACTTTTAATCCAAAAGTATCTCTACGCTGGGAACCAATGAAAGAACTGATGTTCCGTAGCTCTTATAGCACCGGATTCCGTGCACCAAGTATGTGGGAAATTAACTCCTTACAAAGTGAAACCAATACCAGCACCAACTTTAATAACCCGCGTTTTTGTAATGCAGACGGCACACCAAACAACATCGAGTTTTCCGATCAATGTGGCATGCAGTTCAAGCGTAAACAGGGGGGTAATCCGGACTTACAGCCAGAAGAATCAACCTCTTTTACAGCCGGTTTCGTGTATGAACCGATCAAGAATCTGGTCTTCACTGCCGATTACTACAATATCGATATTGAAGGTCTAGTTAGCTCAGTTACACCTAATGATATTTTTAATGATCTTGATCGCTATGGCAACCTGATCGTTTATGCACCAGATGGCCGTATTCAGTATTTAAACACCACCTTACAAAATATGGGTGGCTTAAAAACTGAAGGGATTGACCTTAGCCTGAATTATTTAACCCCAATGACAGCGACCGGCCGCTTCGGTTTCGGCATTGATGGGACCTATGTCATCAAAATGGATGAGCAAGAAGAACCGGGTGGCTCATGGAAAGGTTTGGTGGGCATCTATGATGATCCTGCAGTCGTTCGCTGGAGACATATTGCCAATATTAACTGGTCTTATGAAAACTGGAAAATGAGACTAGAACAACAATATATCCGTGGTTATGAAGACTTTTCACAAGAACGTGATGTAAGTGCTTATACGCTTTATAACTTTGCAGGAACCTATAACGGATTCAAAAATCTGGAGCTAACTGCTGGTATCCGTAACATGTTTGATGCAGAACCACCTGCTTCTGATGCAACCAATAATGCCCAATACGGCTATGATCCTCGTCATGGTGACCCAATGGGCCGTACCTACTTCTTACGTGGTACCTATAAATTCTTTTAATTAATCTTTTCGCAAACACTGCTGCCAAGCGGTGTTTGCAGTTTTCCCCGTTTAATTTTAGTCGAACAAAAAAATAATGCTGCCTGTAACCAAAAACAATTTTCTCATCAGTGCACTATTTCCTGTTTGTCTTAAATTCTAGGAGTCATGATGGGCACAAAGTTTGAAGACTTAGAAAAAAACTCCGCCAAGAAACTGACGGGTATTGGGGTGGTGGTTTTTTTGCATATCCTGGTTGGCCTGGTACTCATGGCGGGTATGGCAAAAGACATTATTAAACCGGCCGAACAGCCGGTTGAGCTGATGATTATCCAGGATATTAAGCTACCTGAACCTGAACCACCAAAAGAAACCCCGCCAGAACCACCGAAAATAGTGGAAAAAGTGGCACAAGTGCCTGAGCTAAAACCGGTTGAAAAAGTGGTTCCTGTACAGAAAATGCTTGCTACACCCACACAAGCAACGACTGTTGCAGTACCTACACCTGTTGCCGCCAGTCCTTCGCCAAGTCCCGTGGCAGCACCGGCTCCAGTCGTCGCAGCTGCTCCAGCACCAACTCCTCCACCCGCTGGTGTAACTCGCGGTGTGGCACAAGGTGAAGTAGGTTGTAAACGTCCTGACTATCCACGCGATGCACTCATGAATGAAGAACAAGGTGAAGTCCTGATCTCTGTCTATGTAAATACCGACGGTAAGGTCAAAGATGCCAAAGTAAAAAGTTCGAGCGGTAGTCGCTCACTGGATCGTGCAGCATCTAAGGCATTCAGTTTATGTACCTTTAAGCCGGCCATGAAAAATGGTGAGCCGCAAGAATCTTGGTATGACATTCCCTATGAATTTGTCCTTGACTAACAGATACAACAGATAAAGAAAAAAATCAGGAGATCTATGATGAAAAAATCACTAAAACCTTTAAAAAATATGACTGCTGCTGGTGTGATTGCCATAAGCGCCTTATTACCTTTGCAAGCTGTTTTTGCAGAACAGTCCGCTACTCCAAATACGAGTGCAACCACTGAAACAACGGCTACAACACCCGCAACACCTGCAACACCTACTCCGCCACCACTTCCGGCTGAACCCGTAGCCGAAGAGCCTGCGTATAATCCTTATGGTTTAGAAGCCATGTGGAAAGAAGGTGATATCGTTTCTAAAATCACCCTCTTTATTTTGGTTGTCATGTCGATCGGTACCTGGTACATCATGATCAGCAAATGCCTGCAACAAGGCAAAATACGCAAACAGGCCAAACAAGCTGAAAATACCTTCTGGGAATCTTCTTCTCTGGATAATGCGACCGAAAACCTGGACGAAGCCAGCGTCTACCGTTTTATTGCGGAAAAAGGCATCAATTCAACCAAAAATCATGGTGGTAATTTACTTGAGCGTATCGATTTCAATACCTGGGTCACCATTTCGATTTCGCGTGCAATCGACAAAATTCAGAACCATCTGAGTGGCGGTCTGGCCTTCCTTGCGACAGTCGGTTCGACTGCACCCTTTGTTGGCCTGTTTGGTACAGTTTGGGGGATCTACCATGCACTGACTGCCATTGGTGTTTCAGGTCAGGCATCAATCGATAAAGTTGCTGGCCCGGTAGGTGAAGCCCTGATCATGACTGCAATCGGTCTGGCAGTCGCAGTACCGGCAGTACTCGGTTACAACTGGTTGACTCGCCGTAATAAAGCGGTCATGGAAGAAGTGCGTACTTTTGGTTCTGATTTGCACGCAGTATTACTCAGCGGTGAAATCACGACCAATAATTCTGTTAATCGTGACGTAAAGTAAGAGTGAGGCATCAGCCATGGGAATGATGGTCAATTCAAACGACAGCGATGATGAGGTAATTGGAACCATTAATACCACACCTCTGGTTGATATTATGCTGGTTCTGCTCATTATCTTCCTGATTACTGTGCCGGTTGCAATTCATACCGTCCCTGTCGATCTACCTGAAGAAAGAAATGTGCCCTATGAAACCAAGCCAGACAATGTTCAGCTGGCCGTCAATAAAACTGGAGATATTTTCTGGAACGAAATTTATATTGCAGATAAATCCGTTTTACTGAGCCGCTTACAGGCTGAAGCGCAAAAGACACCTCAGCCTGAAGTACATATCCGCGGCGATCAGTTAACCCCTTATGAGGCGATTGATCAGGTGATTAGTACCACCCAACAAGCCGGTATTGGCAAAATTGCTTTTGTCACGACACCTCCCGCTACACCTTAAAAGTGAAGAAGGATTAAGTTTATGGGTATGAATGTGGGTTCGAATCAAGATGATGATGTGATGTTGGATGTCAACATGACGCCACTGATTGATGTCATGCTGGTCTTGCTGATTATGTTTATTATCACGATTCCATTACCAAATAATTCTATTAATATCGATCTGCCCAACGGAACGCCACCTGTGACCGATGAAAAACCGCCTGAGCTGGTGGAATTACGTCTGGATGCACAAGGCAAAATGTTCTGGAATGAACAGCCCGTAGAAAGCCCTCAGGCTCTAGAAATTCTGTTTCAAACAGTGGCCAGAAAAGCAGATCAGGATCAGATTAAAATCAAAGCGGATCGTGCCACCGAGTATAAACATATTGCGATGGTCATGGCTTCTGCACAGCGTCTGGATGTCAAAAAAATTGGAATTATGAGTAATAACAACTAACTATTTACAACATATAAAAAAAACCCAGCATATGCTGGGTTTTTTCTCAATCCGATTTTACATCTGTGATTGAATATAATTTTGCAAGCCAATCAGTTCAATTAAACGCAACTGTTTTTCTAACCAGTAGGTATGGTCTTCTTCAGTATCTGACATTTGCTGGCGCAGCATATCACGGGTGATATAGTCACCTTTTTCTTCGCACAGCTTGATGCCTTGTGCCAGTTTTTCCCGCACATGATATTCAAGTTTCAGATCGGCTTTCAGGCAGCTCACGACATCTTCACCAATCTCAACGTCATCGCGTTGCATGTTCGGTGTACCTTCAAGGAACAATACACGGCGGATAATCGCATCCGCATGCTGGGCTTCTTCCTGCATTTCGTGGTCGATACGTTCAAAGATTTTGGTTAAACCCCAATCTTCATACATCCGAGAGTGAATCAAGTATTGGTCACGAGCAGCCAGTTCGCCACCGATCAACATATTTAAATAATCTACGACTTCTGGATTACCGCGCATTTGAATTACTCCCTACCTTTATGCTGCTATTATGGAGAAAAGCATTCAGATTTGCAAAGCTTAACTATGTTAAATATTTGATTTTTATATAATTAAAATGAGAAGTACTTGCATTTACACTTCGTTCTGAATCAAATCCCATTTATAAAACAATACTTTGCATTTTTACGGCGCTCGGCTCTACAGCTAAATACACCAAAGAATGTTCAGGTTAAAATTTGTAAATATTCATGAAGATCAGTCAGATTAATAGTTTTTGTATAAACATCACCGTATTGGCGTACTTAATGCATAAATTTCGCTTATGATGCAGACAAATTTAAAACAACAATGGTTTAACTATGACACATCTATACACTACAGCGCCGGTTCTAGTTACCGGTGCATCGGGTTATATTGCCAGCTGGGTCATCCAGAAATTACTCACGCAAGGCTATAGCGTACATGCCACGGTACGCGATCTGAATAAAATTCAAAGCTTTACTCACCTAGAAAAAATTGCCGACAGCACTCCGGGAACTCTCAAGTTATTTCAAGCCAATTTATTAAGCCCGGGTTCTTTTGATCAGGCCATGCAAGGTTGTGAAATTGTCTTTCATATGGCCTCACCTTTTGTGGTCACCAACTATAAAGATGCAGTCAAAGATATTATTGAACCTGCGGTGTTAGGCACTGAAAATGTATTGAATAGTGTCAATCAGACCGCATCCGTAAAACGTGTGATCGTCACATCGAGTATCGCATCTACCTATGGCGATGCCATTGATATTCTACAAACTGAACATAACAGTTTTGATGAATCATGCTGGAATACCACCAGTTCGGCCACGCATCAGCCTTATCCTTATTCCAAAGTCATGGCAGAGCGTAAAGCCTGGGAAATGGCTGAAGCACAAGATCGCTGGGATCTGGTCTGTATCAATCCAGCGCTAGTCTTTGGTCAATCCCTAACACCAACTACTCAGTCGGGCAGTGTCGAAGTCTTGCAGCAATTTGCCAACGGCATGATGCTGCTTGGCGTTCCACCGATGTGGAATGGCGTGGTCGATGTTCAGGATGTCGCTGAAGCGCATATCCGTGCTGCATTTAATCCGCAAGCGCATGGCCGTTATATCATTTGTAGTGAAAGCTTAAGTCTGCTGGAAATGGGCCAAATTCTACGGGCACATTTCGGCAATAAGTTTCCGTTCCCACGCAATCAACTGCCCAAAGCAGCCTTTAAACTGTTCGGGCCTGTAGCAGGTTTTAGCCGCAAATTTGTAGAACTGAATATGGGTTATCCAATTTTCTTTAATGCACAAAAAAGTAAGGATGAACTCGGTCTGGAATATCGTCCGGTGAAAGAGAGTCTGGTCGAGCACTTCCAGCAATTACTAGATGATGGTGTGGTGAAAAAATATATTCCTTAATCGTACTTGCTCAAACCTGATCTGACAGTTACCGATTTTTTTATTATGTCTGTCAGATTAAATTTGAGCTACTACACCGACTTATACGCCCACAAGCTCACTATTCCTGCCTAAAAACAAGCTAAGCAGAAGTCCAACGCGCATTTTTCCACGCTTGCTGTTGCTTTGCATCTAGAAAAGTCCAAGCCACAAAACGACTCTCTTTTTGCCCCTGCGTCATTTTAATGGTTTTTACCTCCACTGCACCGCACTTACGCAAGGTATTTAACAGCATAGGCAATGTGGTTTTCTTAGAAACCAGTGTACTAAACCAAAGACATTGCTCAGCAAACTGTGTGCTCTCTTGTACCATCTGGCAAACAAAGCGTTCTTCTCCACCGTCACACCACAGCTCGTTCTTTTGTCCGCCAAAGTTTAACACCACTTTAGACCGATCAACCGGTTTACCGAGTTTGCGTATTTTTTGCGTTGCTGTGGCATTTGCTTCATCTTGCGAAGCATGAAATGGTGGGTTACACAGGGTCAAATCAAAACGATCTGAAGGTTTAATCACACCTTTGAAAATATTGCTCGGTGTCTTTTGCAATCGAATCTGAATCCCCTTCCTGAGATTTGGATTTGCCTCCACAATAAATTGAGCACTTTTTACCGATGCAGGATGAATGTCTGAGCCAACAAATTTCCAACCATAACTACGATGACCAATAATCGGATAAATACAGTTCGCGCCCACCCCAATATCTAATACGTGAACGGCGTGTCCTGTTGGAATCTGACCTTTATTGCTATCACTCAACAAGTCCGCTAAATAGTGAATATAGTCGGCTCTACCCGGAATAGGTGGGCAAAGATAATCTTGAGGAATATCCCAATATTGAATACCATAAAAATGCTTGAGCAATGCTTTATTGAGCATTTTCACAGCTTGAGGATCAGAAAAGTTGACTGAAAGATCGTTATATTGATTCGGGCTGACAAAAGGGGCAAGTTCCGGACAACTCTGGATTAACTGAGGAAAATCGTAACGACTACAATGCAGATTTCGTGCATGTAATTCCGATTTTTGTTGCGGAAAAGATTTCTTTGCTTGAGCCATGTGTATGCCAATCATCAACGGGAGAACAGAATCAATAAGGCAGGATCTATACCTGCAAATGAATCGATATTGTACGTGAATTCAACTCACATTGCCGAACCTGTCCTTGTATTTGTCTATCCTCCCCCTCTCATTCACCTATAGTTTTGAACTAGCAATAAAAAAGACACCTGAAGATTCATCATCCTCGGTGTCTTTTTTATTTGAGTCATTGTTTAGAACTGATTAGTCTTCGATTTGCCCATGCTCTTTCATCAAAGCAATAAATTGCGCTTCATTGATCACAGGTACACCGAGTTTTTCTGCTTTATCGAGCTTAGAACCCGCTTTTTCACCCGCAACCACACATTTGGTTTTACTGGACACACTGCCACTGACTCGTGCACCTAAGGCTTGCAATAACTGGGTTGCATCATCTCGTCCCATACTGCTTAAAGTCCCGGTGACCACCCAGCTTTCGCAGTTTAACGGCTGACGGGTCGGTGCAATCGGTGCATCCCAGTGAATACCGGCAGCCAGTAAACGATCCAGAACTTCCAGGTTATGTGGTGCCTGGAAGAAATCCAGAATCCATTCCGCAGTGATATCACCTACATCTGGAGTTTTCTTTAATGCTTCCAGATCTGCCTCACGTAATGCATCCAAGGTCTGGAAATTATTGGCCAGCATGCGCGCTGTAGTTTCACCCACGCCACGAATACCGAGTGCATAAATAAAAGCGGCCAGTGTGGTTTTCTTACTGTTCTCAATAGAATCTATTAAATTCTGAACAGATTTTTCACCCATTTTTTCAATCTGTAGTAGCTGCTCACGATGTTCATGCAGGTGATAAATATCCGAGACATCTTTCAGCAGATTTAGATGCAGCAAAGATTCTGCCCAGCGATCCCCCAGACCCTCAATATCCATGGCTTTACGTGAAACAAAGTGACGAATCGCCTCAATACGCTGCGCTGCACAATACAGCCCACCCGAACAACGCGCCAAGGCTTCGCCTTCCGGCATCACCACCGGTGAATCACAGACTGGGCATTGCTCAGGTAAATGCACTTCAACGGCATCCATCGGGCGGAATTCCGGCCAGACTTTTTCCACTTTAGGAATTACATCGCCACTTCGGTAAACACTGACGGTATCGCCAATCCGTACATCGAGACGGTGAATTTCACCAATATTATGCAAGGTCACATTAGAAACAGTCACGCCGCCGACCGCGACCGGATTCAAACGCGCCACTGGCGTTAATGTACCAGTACGTCCCACCTGCCAGTTAATATTTTCAACCGTGGTCAAGGCTGCAACTGCGGGGAATTTATAAGCGGTGGCCCAACGCGGCTCCCGGCTCAGAAAACCGAGTTGCTGCTGCTGTTTCAGGTCATTGACTTTAATCACCATGCCATCGATTTCTACACTGAGACTGGCACGTTCCTCAATGATCTGTTCATAGACTTTTTGCACGTCCTGAATACTGTCACAAATAAAGTGGCGCTCACCTACAGCAAAACCAAACTGACTCAGCCATTCCAGACTGTCCGACATGCTGCGTTGACCATGATACGGTACACACTGCGCAATTCCATAAGCATAAAAAGCCAGTGGCCGTGATGCGGCAATATTCGGATCGAGCTGGCGCAAACTTCCTGCCGCGGCATTACGCGGATTGGCAAAGGTCTTTTCACCTTTGGCTGCATTGGCGGCATTCAGTTTTTCAAAGCCCGATTTCGGCATCAATACTTCGCCGCGTACTTCCAGCAAATCGGGAATAACGCCATTTACTGCTGATAACAGCTTCGGCAGGTTGCGAATGGTTCTGACATTCTGGGTAATATCTTCACCGGTTTCCCCGTCGCCGCGAGTCACACCACGGGTCAATACGCCATGCTCATACCACAGGGAAATGGCCAGACCGTCAAATTTCAGTTCTACATCATATTCGATTTTTTGATTCGGCAAACGCTCTTCAATACGGCGAGCAAAAGCAAAAAGATCGTCCTGATTAAAGACATTTCCCAAGGACAGCATCGGAACGGCGTGAGTAATGCTCACAAATTTTGCAAGTGCCTGCCCGCCGACTTTATCGGTCGGGCTATCCGGCTGGATCAGATCGGGATATTGTTGTTCTAAAGCTTTGAGCTGATGAAAGAGCTGATCATATTCACTGTCTTCAATGCTCGGTTGATCCATCACATAATAAGCATGATTATGCTTGGCAAGCAGTTGAATCAGTTGACGCATTTGCGCAATGACAGTGGCATCTTGGGTCATAATTTCACCATAAAAAAGGGCGGAAAATCCGCCCTGTAGAATATTCAGCTTTTGGCTATTATAAAAATTGCAGTCCACAGATTCAACTTGGAGATTAAACAAAACCGCTTAAACTTCTGTCGGTTGACCGGCACGATAATCAATGGCTTGATGGCGCCAGAATTCACGTAATTGTGGGGTAAGTTCCTGCTGGTTCTGATCATAGACCAGACCATCGACTTCACGGGCAATCAGACGTGAAATACTGTCCATGGTATCAAAGGCATTTTGTACATCGCTATGCGGTAAAGCCAGGAAGAAAGCCAGACCTTTGACTTCCTGAGTCGACAATGTTTCCAGATCAAAGCCTTCCATACCCGTATCGGTCATTTGCAGTACCGAAAATAGCAGTTTTGAATCATCTTCACTATAACGGTGGAAACAGGCCAGTTCGCCATAACGCAGACCATATTTGAGTAAGACTTTCAGGGTTTTATCACCTGAAAGTACACGGCCTTGCGGATAGATATGCAGAGAAATAATGGTTTCAGCACTGGATAACGCACTTTCTTCATCCACTATTTTTTGCTCATGCAGATGGGCATCCAGAATACTGCTTTCATCATTAAATTCAGAAATTTCTGCTTTTTCGATGTTGCTGTTCAGACTAAATTCGGTAGCTGTATCTTTATTTTCAGGCTGGTTATTTTCCGGTTCTACTTCGGCCGGCTTTTGCTCCAGTGATGTTTCGGCTGGTTCTGTAGTTGCAGAGCTTGCCACCACTTCAGCTTCGGTCATTGGACTCGGCTCGACCGCTGCAGCTGTCTCAAGCACTGCTGGCTCAGCCAAGATCGGTTCAGGCTTGCGAAATGCCGAAGGTTTTTCAGGAGCCTTTTCTTCTACGCTCAGGCTCGGCTCTATACGTTGTGCCGGATCTGCGTTCTGCTTTGCCAGTTGCGATCGTACATGCCGAGGAATGACAGGGGTCTGGCTATCCGGATCGATATGCAGGTTAGCATCCAGTGAAGGGACTGCCTCTACAGGTTTTTTGAGCAGCATTCTGATGCCCAACAGCATGATGATAATTGCAATAACAATCCCGATAATGGTGGTGATTTCCATATTATACCTCCGCAGCTAAGCCGTATTCTTTTGCCTGTTCCAAATTTACTGTCACTAATTTTGAGGTTCCCGGTTCAGGCATGGTTACACCTAAAAGATCAGTCGCCATCATCATTGCAAGTTTGTTATGGGTAATATAAATAAATTGCACGTGTTCAGAAAGCTCTTTGACTAAATTACAAAAACGTCCCACATTGGCATCATCTAGCGGTGCATCGACTTCATCGAGTACACAAAAAGGTGCCGGATTTAAGCGAAAAATCGCGAATACCAGTGCCAATGCAGTTAAAGCCTTCTCCCCACCGGAGAGTAATGCCAAGGAGCTATTACGTTTACCCGGTGGTCGGGCCATCAGTTTTACACCCGATTGCCATCCATCTTCAAGACTTAAACTCGCCTCGCCCCCTTCAAATACTTTCGGGAACAGGTTTTGCAGTTCGGCATTGACTTGATCAAAAGTGTGCATAAACAGTTTGCGGGTTTCCTGATCAATACTTTTCATCGCAGCTTGTAGCTGTTCCACAGTATTTTCCAGATCCTGCATCTGGTGGCTCAGTTCCTCATAGCGTTTCGAGACTTCTTTATATTCTTCAGAAGCCGCCAGATTCACTGCACCGAGCTTATCGAACTGCACCTGAGCTTTTTCCAGTTTCGCCTGATGGGTTTTGACATCAATAGTTAAACCGCTGATGACTTCATGATTCAGTTCTTTTAATTGTTCTGAATAATGCTGCAAATCAGATTTGGCTGCCTGCCAGGCCAGACGTTTGGCTTCCAGTGCTGTACGCAGTTTTTCATCCTGCTGCTGGAAACTGTGACGCTGTTCAGTCAACTGCTGCTGCTTGCTCTGCACCTGATTTAATTCGATCTGCCAGTCGGCCCAGGTTTTTTGCAGCTTTTCAGTGATCTGCGCCTGTTCATTAAACTGGCTCTGTAAAGCAGGCAATTCCAGCTGTACCGGATCGACAAATTTCTTGGCTTGCTCGATTTGTAGATTAATTTGTTGATACTGTTCTATTAAAAATACCTGATCTTTTTCCAGCAATTCAATCTGCTGCTGACTCTGTACGCTTTGACGGCGCAGCAGTTCCAGTTCCTGCTGCGCTTGCTGGCTAAGCTGCTGCGAGTCATCTAACTGAGTGCTCAATGCTTCCAGCTGGAATTGCAGGGTTTTATAATTTGGTAGCGCTTGTTCTAGCTTGATATTCAGGGCATGCAGGTCAATTTCCAGATCGTCTTTCTGCATGGCATCTTCTTCTAGCTGCTCATCCAGTTGTTGCAGCTGATGCTGTAATTGCTGCTTCTGTAATGCGAAAGCCTGAGCACTACTTTGAACTTTGGCAATATTGACATCGAGTTGTTGCAGTTGCTTTTGTGTGTGCTTGTACTGCTCACTGATCGTTTGAATCTGGGTTTTTAACTCCTTCATCCGAAGATTCAGTTCAGGCAGTTGCTCTTCAGCCTGACTAAGTTGGGTATTCAGTGCTGATAACTGAAGCTCGATTTCCTCCAGACGGATACGATGACTCAATGCGCCCTGAGCGGCTTGGCTCGATTCATCATAATCCAGCGCAATCACCCAATCAGGCCCAACCTGATAGCCATCCAGACTGAGTAGGGTCTGACCTTGCAAAAGCCCAGTTTGAAGTTTCAAGGCTTGCGCTAATGAATCTACAACTGCAACCTGCTGCCACAGTGAATACTGTGGAGATTCAATCCAGTCGGCCAGACACACCGTATTGGCAATCTGAATTTCATCTTGCACAGTATATGGCTTTAACTGACGCGCCCGATCTTCAAGAAAGTTTTCACCCTCTGCCAGAATCTGGGCAGACAGCCATTTTGCCAGAAACTTTTCGATCAGCTTTGCATGGTCTTTGCCTGCATCGTTGAGCTTAAGTACATGCATTAGCTGTAGTGCATCGGCCTTGGCATGTGGATTGGCTTTGGTCAGCAATTGACTGAGGTTGTTCTGTTCTGAATGCAGCACCTGAATTTCAGATTTTAACTGCATCAAGCACTGCTGCTGTTCTGCCTGCTCGGTCTGAACTTGAGCCAATTGATCTTGCAATACAGTGCGTTGCGCTTCACATGTGAATAGCTGCTGTTCGATCTCAGTCTTGTCTTGTTGATATTGCTCTAGCTCATCTTGTTGCGCTTGATGCTGAATCTGTATGCTCTGTTGCTGTACGGTCTGTTTTTGCTGTTCAATCCGCTCAATATTCTTGGCCAGTTGCTCGCTTTGAGCCAACATTTGTAATTTACGCTGCTGCTGCTGTTCGACCTGAGTTTTGATTTGGGCAAATTGTGCCGCGACTGTTGTATGTTGTGATTTGAGATCAGCCAGATTTTGGCTCTGCGCCTGATTCTGGCCATCTTGCTGCTGCAATTGTGTTTGCTGATCTTCAGCTTGCTGCTGCAAGGTATCGAGTTGCAGTTCAATCAATTGCAAACGCTCTTTGGTCTGGGCTTTTTGCTGTTCCAGCTTGACCAGACTGGTGGAATTTTGCTCGAGCAAAGACTGTTTTTGCTGCAAGGTCATTTCCAGTTCAGCCAGTTTTTTCTCGGCCTGTTGCCATTCACTTTGCAAAGGTGTCGATTGCTGAATCAGACGCTGAAACAGTTCACTGGTACGACCTAAATCATGTTCAACCGTAGTCAGCTCGGAACGCACCAGCTTAAAATTATCTCCGAGAGTATTCATCTCCACGGTATATTCTTCTTGCAAGTGCTGGCTTTGTTCATACTGGAAAGACAGGATTTCAATCTTGATGCTGCGAATCTGTTCTTCCAGTTGCTTATATTGAATCGCGCTTTCAGCCTGACGTTTCAGGGTTTTTAACTGAGATTTCAGTTCAGAGGCAATATCTTCCAGACGCGACAGGTTTTGCGTGGTGTGATCCAGATGCAGCATGGTTTCACGGCGCCGTGCCTGATAACGCGAAACCCCGGCAGCTTCTTCAATATAGACCCGCATTTCATCCGGTTTGGCATCGACCAGACGGTTGATCATGCCCTGTTCAATAATCGCGTAAGAACGTGGCCCCAGACCGGTGCCCAGAAAAATATCGGTAATGTCACGACGACGGCATTTGCTGCCATTCAGGAAATATTCAGACTTGCCATCGCGGTTGACCTGACGGCGGACTGCCAGTTCATTATAGGCATTATAAGCACCGCCCAGTTTGCCATAGGTATTGTCAAAGCGCAGTTCTACACTGGCCATACCCACCGGTTTACGCTTGGCAGTTCCGGTAAAAATCACGTCCTGCATGCTGCCACCACGCAGCTGGCGCGCACTGGACTCGCCCATGACCCAGCGTATGGCATCAATGACGTTAGATTTACCACACCCGTTCGGTCCCACGACTGCAGTACGGTTATCTTTAAAATGTAAAGTGGTACTGTCGGCAAAAGATTTAAAGCCTGAAAGTTTTAAACTGCTTAAACGCATAATGTCCTGATTTAACGTCGTGAGCGTCTGGCCCACGCGAGTTCAATTTGTTTCATCCGTGTCAGAGATTCCAACACAAGGTTGCGTAAGTGTCGACAAAAATCTTCCATAAATAAAGCGGCCTGATGGGTTTTTCGTATCAAAATTGCTTCAGTGACCAGTTTAAATAAGTCGAAAGATTCCTGTAACTCGCGTCTGGAAATATTCAGGGTCAGGAAATAGCTACGCCGCAAGCAAGGTAACAGTTCCTGATAGTAGCGCATCAGATAGGGATTTCCGACCATCTCATGTTGCTGGGCCATGCCCTGAAAGATCAGATCATAAAACTTTTCTGTATGTCCTTGGCGAGTTTCTGCTTCTAATTGTTCTAATAATAGCTGAATGCGCTCGGCTTCATGACTCCGCCAGGTTTCAGCCATACGATGCACCATCTGCCCCAGCAATAAAGAGGTAATATCAAATAGGGCACGCACCTGCAAGGCCGACATTTCCGAGACAATGGCACCGCGACGCGGATAAATTTCAATCAGCTGGGTGCGTTCCAGCAACAGCAGGGCTTCACGAACCGACCCTCGACTGACATCCAGCTCCGAGGCAATCCTGAGTTCCTGTATACGTTCGCCTTCGACCAATTCGCCGCGAATAATCTGTTCGCTAATGTGTTTGGCAATCTGCTCAGACAAACTCTGTGCTTGTTCTAATGGCATACCGTTCCTGTCTTTATTTTTATGGATACTGGTTCAGCCCGTGATTTGGGCTATGTTGCTATTAGACAGAATTTTTTCAATAATTACTGTGACATTGTCAGACAATCTTGTGTCTCTACAGCCAACTCAAGTTCACAAAAAAGGAGAATAGTGAACCATTCTCCTTAGGTGATACATCAGTTCAACCTAAAAACTTAAATCAGGCCATAAAACCTTGATAAATAAAATACAGGCCGACGGTGGTCAGTAAAGCCGCAAAACATTTTTTCAGTACCGCAGGTGAAAGTAAATGTGCCACTTTTGCACCGAGTTTGGCGGTAAAAAAACTCATCATACTGATGCCAATAAAGGCATAAATATGGATATAGCCAATCGTATTTGGTACTGTGACCTGGGCCTGTTGACCAAACCAGATAAAGCCTAGTGCGCCTGCCACGGCAATCGGCAATCCACAAGCCGCAGAGGTCGCCACGGCTTTTTGCATCACGATGCCACAGCGATTCAAAAACGGGACTGTCAGACTACCGCCACCAATCCCAAAGATCGCCGATGCCACACCAATCCCACCGCCCGCAGCGAGTTGTACCGGGGTTGAAGGCAATTTTTTATTCGGATCGACCTGAACATTGGCGCCTTTAAACATTCTAAACGCCACCCAGACTGCAAAGAACCCGATCAACAGCTGCAAGCCTTGACCAGATAAATAGTCAGCAATCCCTGCGCCCAGGAAGGAACCAATAATCAAGCCGGGTGCCAGATTACGAAATACCGACCACAACACGGCACCTCTTTGATGATGCGCCATGACAGAACTGATCGAGGTGACAATAATGGTAGCCAGAGAAGTCCCCACCGCCATGTGCATAATCACGCTGGGATCGTACTGGAGCTGGGTAAAAACAATGTACAGAATCGGCACAATAATCAAACCACCACCAACCCCAAACAGGCCAGCTGTAAATCCTGCAATTGCACCAATCAATAAATATATGATTAACTCCATAACGATATTTACCACGTTTAGATTCAAATGGATGTAGAAACTCGTGAACTGCAACAACGATTAAGCGATGCAGGCCAGCTTCCGGAAGTATTGCTCATCAAACCGATTACCACATCGACCAATGACGATGTGCGGGAATTGGCAACCAAGGGGGTACAGCAGGTTCTGGTCTGTAGCCATGTGCAGACCCAAGGCCGTGGACAGCGCCAGCGTCAGTGGATTTCACCTGAAGGGAATATCTATTTAAGCACATTGCTGCATACACAAAAACCCATCGATGGCCGTTTGGCTCTGGAAATTGCGTTAAATATCCTGCAAATGCCCAGTCTACAAGGGCTGGACTTGCAAGTAAAATGGCCGAATGACCTGTATAGCGTCAAAGGCAAATGGGGCGGCATTCTGGTAGAACCAATTTCACCTACGCAAGTGGTGGTCGGGGTCGGGATCAACCTCAGCCCAATGTCTGCTGAGGTTCCCGAGCAGCAAGTGACCTCATTGAATGAGTTGGGCCTGCATCCGGGTTCACGCATTCAGCTGATTGCAGAACTGTATCTGGCGATTCAGCAAGCCGGACAATGGTTTAGTTATGGCAGCCAGAATCTGTCTGGTCGTTTCAATCGACATGCCGCTTTTATCCAAGAGAGGGTTGAATTTACCGATCTGCAAGGGCAATATTCAGGAAAATTTCTGGGTATTCAGGATGATGGCGCTGTTAAAATCGCAACTGAAACAGGTGTCCACATCTTTTACCAAGGTCAATTACGGCTCAAAAATAATCCTTGAACAGGCATAATCCATGAAGAAACTATGGCTAGATATTGGCAATACCCGACTCAAATACTGGATTACCGAACAAGATCAGATCATTGAACATGCAGCGGAATTACATTTACAATCCCCTGCCGATTTGTTACTTGGCCTGATCCAGCACTTTAAAACGCTGGATCTGGATCAGGTCGGATTGTCTTCGGTTCAGGACAAAACCAATAATGAGCGCATTCTTAGTATATTAGATGGTCTGCATATTCCAGTGATTTTTGCTCAGGTGCAGGCCCAATATGCTGGCCTGATTTGTGGCTATGATGAACCCGCACAACTGGGGATTGACCGCTGGCTACAGGTACTTGCTGTCGCGACCCAGCCTCATGAGAATTATTGTGTGATTAGTTGTGGTACAGCGCTGACCATTGACCTGATTCAAGGACAACAACATTTAGGCGGTTTTATTCTGCCAAATTTATATTTGCAACGTGATGCACTAATTCAGAATACCAAAGGCATTAAAATTCCGGATGCCGCATTTTCTGAGCTCAATCCCGGACGCAATACCATCGATGCAGTACATCATGGCATTCTGCTCGGTCTGCTCAGCACCATTGAAAAAGTGCTGCATGATTTTCCGGCACAGCTGGTACTAACCGGTGGAGATGCTCCACTGTTTGCCCAACATCTTGAGCCGTATCAGCCGAGGATTGAACCTGATCTTCTGCTTAAAGGTTTGCAGCATTTTGCGGCTCATTTGCCAGACACAGTTTCATGATTTCGAGCAATTGAGGAAATTCGGTAAATCCATCACATTTGTTAAAATGTCCGGCTTTTTTAATCTCAAAAATTTGAGCATTTAAGCTGTGGGCCAAGCGCAAGGAAACCGGTGCAGGTACAAAAGGATCATTACTGGAGATCAGCATGACCGCGCGTTTATAGCTATACGGCAGGTTGTTCAGATCCAGTCGTGTCGCCTGCAGCATTTTGTTCAGTTCCGACCAGGCCACCAGCGGCGTATCGAAAGCTGAAACCAGAATAACCCCGCCGATCTTGCGGTGCTGCTGGAGATAATGTTGCTGTAAAAAACTTAAAACACTGAGTCCACTCAGGCCATGGGCAACTAAAAAAGTATGCTCATCCATATGCGGAATGTGCAGTTTCAGGTTCTGCTGCCATTCTTGCAAATTGGGCTGAAAAGGATTCGCCAGCATAATCCGCTTGGATGCAAAACCGGCATTTTTAAGCTGACGACTGAGCCATGGATACCAGTGATCATTAGAAATCGCCTGATAATCTGGCACGATATACACCTGTTTTGTAATATTTTTCATAGGGATTTTCTTATTATAGTTGAACGAAAATTACATCGACAAAACACGAGTTTTATACAGCCTGAAGATGGAATTCAAGTGTCTTTTTGTTGAGCGTCTTGAGCACAATCACCTGCTCCATTTGAAAATCGAGCGGATACATCAACCGGCTTAAACTTCGGATTTCATCAGATAAGGCTCAATCACTTTCCAGAGTTCCGGCAGATCGGTACAGCCTTGGGAGTCAATAAAATGTCCATGATGCTTGGCATTGATCACGATGGCATCCAGACTGTCGGCCTGCTCCAGACTCAACTCCGGTGCAACCCGGTCATCGCCTTCAGAATAAATCACCACCCGTTCTGCAATCTGCTGTTTAAGTAACTCGAAATCTATTTCAGCGGCATCAATAAAGGGATTGACTTCATCCAGACGCCCCAAGCGACCATTAAATCCTGCGATCAAGACCAGTTGCTGAATCTTCTTCTGTTTTAATTCTCTGGACAGATAATGCAATACTGCCACCGTGCCCAAACTATGGGCAATGAAAATACTGTCCTCATCGATCGCCTCAATCTGTTCCCGCATTTGCTGATCCCAGGTGTCCAGTGTCGGTGTGGTCGATGGATCCAGGCGCAGTACTTTTAAACTGACCTGTTCCTGCCGGGCTTTTTCCTGAATCCATGGATACCAGTTTTCTTCCGGACTGGCGGTATAACCATGTACGACAATCACTTGAGTCATTTGAATTGCTCTTTATTATTTGCTCATGCTCCTGAGTCTGCCTGATTGGATTTTTATTTTGGGTAAGTAAATGTTGTTTTGTTTAAACCGGTTTGACTATTTATTCGCAATAAAAAAAGGCGCATATTGCACCTTTTTTTAAAACAAAACTTATTTCTTGTCATTACCGCCGAACAATGGACCCATACCACCGCCGCCGCCAAACTGTTTCTGCAAGCCGCCGAGTGACTTCATCATTTTTGCCATACCGGATGGATTGGCAAATTTTTTCATCATCTTGGCCATTTGGGCATGTTGCTTGATCAGCTTGTTGACTTCTGCCACTTCCATACCACAACCTGCTGCGATACGTTTTTTACGGCTTGGGTTCATCAAGTCCGGGTTACGGCGCTCTTTGATAGTCATCGACTGGATAATCGCTTCCATTTTCTTGACCTGCTTTTCAGGATTGGCTTGCGCCAACGCATCTTGCAGACCGGCATTGCTCATGCCAGGAAGTTTGTCCAGGAAGCCCATCATGCCGCCCATCTTGTTCATCTGCTCAAACTGCATCAGCATGTCTTCAAAGTTGAAGCTGCCGCCTTTTTGCAGTTTTTTCGCCATTTTTTCGGCTTTTTCTTTGTCGACCTTGCGTTCAAGTTCTTCGACCAAAGAAAGTACATCACCCATACCGAGAATACGCTGTGCAACACGCTCAGGATGGAATGGCTCCAAGGCATCGAGTTTCTCACCCATACCCAAGAATTTGATTGGCTTGCCGGTAATCGCGCGTACTGAAAGCGCTGCACCACCGCGCGCATCACCATCAGTTTTGGTCAGGATCACACCAGTTAAAGGCAAGGCATCATTAAATGCTTTGGCGGTGTTTGCCGCATCCTGACCGGTCATGGCATCGACCACGAACAGGGTTTCAGTCGGGTTAATCGCTGCATGCAGCTCTTTGATTTCACCCATCATGTCATCATCGATATGCAAACGACCTGCCGTATCGACAATCAGCACATCGGCAAACTGGATTTTTGCCTGTTCAATCGCGCGATTCACAATCGTAATCGGTTTTTCGTCTGCGCTAGATTCCAGGAAAATCGCACCGACTTCACCCGCGACAGTCTGTAGCTGTTTGATCGCAGCCGGACGATACACATCGGCAGAGACCATCGCGACTTTTTTCTTTTGACGTTCTTGTAAGAAGCGTGCAAGTTTCGCTGCAGTTGTTGTTTTACCTGCACCCTGCAGGCCTGCCAGCAGGACAACCACAGGTGGTTTTGCAGCGAGGTCGAGGCTTTCATTGGCCTCGCCCATCATTTTGGTCAATTCGTCATGAACGATTTTGACAAAAGCCTGCCCAGGAGATAACTGAGTCATCACTTCCTGGCCCAATGCCTCTTCCTTAACTTTCGCGATGAATTCACGAGTTACAGGTAACGCAACATCGGCTTCAAGAAGCGCCATACGCACTTCACGTAACGTATCTTTAATATTGTCTTCGGTTAGCTGCCCTGAGCCAGTAACATTTCTTAAACTCTGCGTGAGTCGTTCTGTTAAGGTATCAAACATTGCAAAATCCGCTTAAAATAGCCATGAGCAAAAAATTGTTTCTTAAAATAGAAAATTTATGCATAGAATGCTATAGGATACTGTAGTTCGCAGCGAATTTATATAAATGAATATTCATCACCCTTAAAAAGGTTTGACATGGTTAGCCTCCCCTTGGTTTATACGATCTTAGCATTAGTCGCTTATACCGCCTCCTTCTGGTATCTGTTCATTCATTTAATGTCTAAACGTAGTCCTAATCAATGGTTTGTCTCGCTAACCGCACTGCTGGGACTGGGCTTGCATGCACTGGTGCTCTATGGCGACATGCACACTCCGCTGGGCTTGAATTATGATGTTTTTGTACTGTGCTCTTTTACTTCAGGGCTAATGCTACTGCTGAGTATCATTTATAGTACCTACCGTCCAGTGATTGCCCTGAACCTGATCGGGATTCCGGTAGCAGCCACAGGCTTGATACTCGGTTTTGTTTTCAGTCAACCAGCCCAGCTGATTAGCCAGAACTCTCTCGGTCTGGATATCCATATTATTCTGTCTTTATCTGCCTATGCGGTATTGCTGATGGCGACCATTCAGGCCGTCATTTTGTACCTGCAGGATCGTGAGCTAAAAAAGAAACTGAAACGCCGGGTCTGGGTCAATCTGCTGCCCTCCTATCAGGACATGGAATCGCTGTTATTCGATATGCTGATGACTGGCTTTATCCTGCTGACCCTGGCGCTCGGTTTTGGTTTCTTTACCATCGATAATTTCTTTGCCCAGCATCTGGCGCATAAAACTGCTTTTAGTATGATTTCCTGGCTGGTCTATGGTTCACTGTTAATCGGGCACTGGAAGTTTGGCTGGCGTGGCCAGAAAGCCGTGCGCTTTACCCTGCTCGGTTTTGGCTTGCTGGCACTGGGTTTTATTGGTTCTAAATTCGTGCTGGAAATGATTTTGGTACGTTAACATACGCTAACCTAAAGCCCACACTACGTTTGAGTGCCGTCATCAAAATGTCATATTCAAAAATTATGGTTAAAGTGCATTAAAAATACACCAAGGATCATGATGATAAAATTACTTTCAAGTTTAGCACTACTTTGTTTATCAAGCGCAAGTTTCGCAGATTATCACTGTCACGGTAGCATTAAAGATCGCACGATTGATGATAATGTCAGTATCAGCCAAAACTGTCAGATTGATAATGCCACCATTAAAGGCAATGTCATGCTGTATCAGGGTGCTCAAGCAGTAATTTCAAATACTGCGATTGATGGCAATCTGGAATCGAAAGGACGTTTTAGCTCGGTTCTGGCACAACATAACCGGATTGACGGCAATATCCAGCTAGAAGGCGGTCAGACGATTCAGCTCACTGCCAATCAGGTAGAGGGTGATATCCAGCTGAAAAAGAATACCCAAAAAATTACTGTAAATGACAATGTGGTGGACGGTAATCTGCAATGCGAATCCAATCTAATTCAACCGATCGGTGGCAATAACCGGGTCAATGGTGACAAAGAAGGTCAATGTCGCCGTTTATAATTTTTATAAATGAAATAAAAAACTTGGCTGATACAATCATCAGCCAAGTGCTAAATTAATGATCCTTTTTAATTTGATATTCCGCATCAAAGGCCTGATAGTTCAGGCGATCTGCTGAATCTTCAGACAACGGTTCAACTTCCTGCATCGAGGACAAGCAGCGCTCTGTCAGCTGAATATATTCCTGCGTCCCTTTGCTTTTCCAGGAAATTTCTTTGGCATCCAGAGGACGAATGACCCGCGCCGGACTACCGAGCACCAGTGAATTTTCCGGAATTTGAGCTTTGGCTTTAACCGTGCTATTAGCACCGATAATGGTATTTTCACCAATTTCGGCTTCATCCAGAATCACGCTGTTCATGCCGACCAGTACATTTTTGCGAATGATACAACCATGTAAAATCGCGCCATGTCCGATATGGCCATATTCTTCGACTAGCGTGACGCTACCGGGAAAGCCATGAATGGTACAGGAATCCTGAACATTGGCATTTTTCTGGATATGAATCCCGCCAAAGTCGGCTCTTAAAGTAGCAAAAGGCCCGATATATACACCTTCTTCAATCACCACATCCCCGATCAGAACGGCTTGCGGATGCACATAAGCGCGAGGGCTGACCACAGGAATCACACCATCAATGGCATAACACGGCATTATTTTATTCCTTTAAAAATGCAGAATTAGATTAGCTAACGGCTTCGAGTCGCAAACCGCCAAAACGTTTATAAAATTGTGGATGTACTGGCGGCATCGAACCTTCCGAAGTTCGGGCGATCTCCATAAAGAACTCATCCCCTGCTGCAACCACGGTTTGATATAAATTACTGCTCAGATTACGGGCATTCAGGGAAAGCCAGTTGGATGGCAATAATTCAAACGGCAGATTCGGATCCTTTAATAAAATCCGGCGGAATTGATGAATCAGCAAAATACGCAACTGAAAAGCCTGAACCGGATCCAGTTCATCTTCCTGTTCTACCATATGAAAGAATTCCCGGAAATCCGCAATGAATTTTTCATAACGCTGATGCAGTTCCTGCACCGGCCAGTTGGTGGCCACCATGCGTTTTACAGTTGGATAGGATTCCTGCCAGAGCTGCAAGGTTTCGGCCTTAAACACCACCACCTGATCGGTCATTTTCAGGTTCAGCAGCAGGTTTTGCAGTTTCTGGTGATCACAGCCCGGATAGGCCATGACATTGGTGGCGATATTGGCAAAGCCCAGCCATTCCAGTTCTTTTTTCAGAACCAGTTTATTTTCCAGCTCCACCGAACTGAGCAGCACCAGATCCCATTTCTGATCCCATTCGGTGTGCTGAAAACTGTAAATTTTTTGATCCGCCATAATAAAACGCTGGCGGCTGCTTTCGGTCACGCGGTAATAGCTGGTGCGGCCAATTTTTTCAGACATCAGCCAGCCGTTTTGGACCAGACGGAATACGGCAGTCCGTACCGATCGTTCATTAAATCCGAATACATCCATAAGCTGAATCAGGCTGGCCAGACTGATAATGCCACCGCGGTGAAAAATACAGTCACCGAAGATGGTCATGATTAATGAGGTTCCGCTGAGTGCTTCAGTTTGAATAAAGTCATCAATTATTTGTTTTAATTTCGGATTCATTGCGTTTAACTTTACCTTATAGAAACTGGATGATAGACCATTTGGCTATCATCCAATAGTACTTCATGCAGACTTGCGGATATCAAACACGCGCTGTGCCTTGCCTTCAGAGCGTGGCAGACTCCCTTCAGGCAACACTTCGACATTTACGGTGATTCCGACCATGGTTTTAATCTGGCCCTTAAGCTGAGTTGCCAGCTGGTGCGCCATAATGTCACTACTATCTTTACGCATTTCAGTACGGATATGCAATGTATCCAGATGTCCCTGTTTGCAAATCTGGATTTGGTAGTTCGGAATCAGTTGCTGGATCTGTAAAATCTGCTCTTCAATCTGCGATGGGAAGACATTGACACCACGGATAATCATCATGTCATCACTACGGCCCACAATCTTGTCCATACGGCGCATGGTACGTGCCGTGCCTGGCAATAAACGGGTCAGATCGCGGGTACGGTAACGGATTACCGGCATGCCTTCTTTGGTAATAGTGGTAAATACCAGTTCACCTAGCTCACCGTCTGCCAGCACTTCGCCAGTTTCAGGATGAATGATTTCAGGATAAAAATGATCTTCCCAAATGGTTGGGCCATCTTTGGATTCGAGACATTCCATGGCGACGCCCGGGCCCATCACTTCTGACAGGCCATAAATATCCAAGGCATCAATGCCGAGACGCTCTTCAATTTCCTTGCGCATTTCATTGGTCCATGGCTCTGCACCAAAGACGCCGGTTTTAATTGAACAGTTTTTGGCTGTACCAAATTTCTTTTCCAGCGCTTCAATAATATTCAGACAATAAGATGGCGTAACCATTAATGCCGTCGGCTTAAAATCATGAATCAGTTGCGCCTGTTTATCGGTTTGTCCGCCAGACATTGGGATCACAGTTGCACCCAAGCGTTCAACGCCATAATGCGCACCTAGACCACCAGTAAACAGGCCATAACCATAAGACACCTGAATGATATCTTTACTGCTCAAGCCGGCTGCGCGTAATGAACGTGCCACCACGTCTGACCAGACATTAATATCATTCTGGGTATAACCGACCACGGTCGGCTGACCGGTGGTGCCAGAAGAGGCGTGCACACGTACAATCTGTTCCTGTGGTACAGCGAACATGCCAAACGGATAGTTATCGCGTAAATCCTGTTTGGTGGTAAACGGGAATTTGGCCAGATCTTCCAGAGAATTAAAATCATCCGGATGCACGCCAGCATCATCGAATTTCTTTTTATAAACCGGGCTATTCTGATAGGCATGCTGCAGGGTCTTTTTCATACGCTGTAACTGAACACTGCGTAGCTCATCAACCGATACTTTTTCAATTTTTTCCATTGCATTGTTATTCATATTCTTACTCCTGACGCAGTCTTCCTGACCACGATTTAATTCATTGATTGAATGATGTCTTAATCCATATTTTCTAAAACCAGTGCAACACCTTGACCAACACCGACACACATGGTGCACAGTGCATATTTGCCTTGACGGCGTTTCAATTCATGCATAGCGGTAATCACCAGACGGGTACCACTCATACCCAGTGGATGACCCAAAGCGATGGCACCGCCATTCGGGTTGATTCTTGCATCATCATCTTGCAGGCCCAATTCCCGAATCACAGCCAGCGATTGCGCTGCGAATGCTTCATTCAGCTCGATCACGTCCATCTGTTCCAGGCTGAGTCCGGTTTGTTTCAAGACTTTCTGTACCGCTGGCACCGGGCCAATGCCCATATATTTAGCTTCGACACCGGCGCTGGCCATCCCGATCACTTTGGCTTTCGGGCTCAAACCATACTGCTCGGCAAACTGCTGATTCCCAAGTAATACGCAAGCCGCACCGTCATTGACACCTGAAGCATTACCAGCCGTGATCGAACCGCCTTCTTTACGAAATGGGGTTTTTAAGGCGGCCAGATTGTCCAGTGTCGTCTCTGCGCGCGGATGCTCATCTTGGGAAATGGTCAGAGTGCTTTTCTTCGGACCTTTGACCTCTACTGGCAGAATTTCTTCGGCAAAAATACCCTTCTGCTGGGCTACTGCGGTTTTCTGTTGGCTGTGATAGGCAAACAGGTCCTGGTCTGCACGGCTAATCTGATACTTTTCAGCGACGTTTTCGGCCGTTTCCGGCATGCTGTCAACGCCAAACTGTGCTTTAAATTTTGGGTTGATAAAACGCCAGCCAATGGTGGTGTCATAAATTTCAGGGGTACGGCTAAAGGCAGTCGTAGGTTTGGATTGCACGAAAGGCGCTCGGCTCATGGATTCTACGCCACCCGCCAAAACAAATTGTGCTTCACCCGATTTGATGGCACGTGCTCCCAGTCCAATGGCATCCAGACCTGAAGCACATAAGCGGTTCACGGTGAGCGCTGGAACAGATTCAGGCAACCCTGCGAGTAAAGCAGCCATACGCGCCACGTTGCGGTTATCTTCACCGGCCTGATTGGCACACCCCAAGATCACTTCATCCAGTTCTGTCCATGGCAAGGCCGGATGCTGCTCTTTCAAATATTGAATCGGTAGCGCTGCCAGATCATCAGCACGAATGCTGCTCAGTCCACCGGCATAGCGTCCGATCGGGGTGCGAATTCCATCAAAAATATAAACCTGTTCCATGATTCTTCCTTTTAGCCAGCAACACGTAATGGTTGCTGCTGAGTTTTCTGTGCCTGTCCCTGCACCGCTTTCTTTGCTAAATATATACTAGTTCTATAGCGGTCTTCACCATAAATACGATACATATTTTCTAAAATTTGTAAAATTGTGTAATATCCAATTTTATCTGCCCATTCGAATGGACCACAAGGATAATTAACGCCATATTTCATAGCAGAATCAATATCTTGTTCTGATGCAATATCATGCAATACTGCTTCACAGGCTTCATTCACCAACATGGCAATACTACGTATAACATAAAGACCGGGATGATCCTTAGACCAAATAGGTATCATATCCATACCTATGAGGAATAGCTCCACTGCCTGGCGCTGTTCAGTACTACATGCTGGTGATGCAACGACTGGAATTGCCTGGGCATTTGTCCAATCTGCATGCCAGTCCATCAACACCACAGGCTCATGCGGATAGGTAAGTTCAACCGACTCACCGAGCGATAATCGCAGGGAAAGATCACCAATCAGGATTTCATTCTGTTCTGCCGCCTGAAAAATGAGATCCACATGAGAGGCCTGTTTTAAACGTTCAATCAAGGCTAAGGAATGTCGCCATTCACCTTTTACCGTGACTTTGAGCTTATTCAGCGACTTGGCATAACACACTGGCAATTCATATACAGGCACAGGCTTGGACTGCGTGTAATCATAAAAACCCTGACCGGACTTACGACCATAACAGCCGGCATCGACCAGCTCTTTTTGAATCAAGGATGGGCAGTAGCGTGGCTCATAGAAAAATTCCTGATAGACACTTTGCGTGACCGAGAAATTCACATCCTGACCAATCAGGTCGGTGAGTTCACATGGACCCATGGCAAAACGGCCACATTCGCGCATGATGTAATCGAGCTGTTCCGGGGTGGTAGCATTTTCCTGCAAGGCACGAAAGGCTTCGGCATAATACGGTCGTGCGACACGATTGACGATAAAACCGGGCGTCGATTTGGCCCGTACCGGAACCTTGTTCCAGTCCTTCATCAATTCAAATACCGCATCGGCAATGGCTGCTGAAGTTTTCAGTCCGCGGATAATCTCGACCAGCTTCATCACGGGGGCCGGATTAAAGAAATGCAGCCCAATCACCCGTTCCGGATTCGGAATCGCCGAGGCAATTGCAGTAATGGAAATCGAGGAAGTATTGGAAGCAAAAATTGTCTGTTCCGGGCAAATGGCAGCCAGTTGTTGAAACAGGTTTTGTTTCACTTCTTTCTTCTCGACAATGGCTTCAATAATCAAGCCCGCATCAGCAAGCTGCTGAATATCCTCTGCCACGATCAGATTGGCGAAGGTACTCTCCAGCAATTGCTGGGTCATTTTGCCATTCTGTACCCGCTTGCCAAGCTGCGCCTTTAAAGCAGTCAAGGCACTCTGAACTTTGCTGCGATCGAGGTCAAACACATAGGTCGGATGCCCGTGCATGGCGGCCAATTGTGCAATGCCAATTCCCATGGTTCCAGCACCGACCACAGCAACTTTGACGTGTTCCAAATTGATCTGTTGCATGATTTAGCATCCTTTATATTCAGGGGTACGCTTCTGCATAAAGGCTTGTACACCTTCTTTATAATCGCTTGAACGTCCAGCCAAACGTTGCAGGTCACGTTCCAGAATGAGCTGCTGATCCAGATTATTGTCGGCTGCGGCATGAATGGCTTTTTTGATTAGTGACAGGCCATAAGTCGGCTGCTTGGCCAAATGCTCGGCCAGTTTTTTCGCTTCTGCTTGCAGTTGCTCATCTTCAACCACCTGCCAGATCATGCCCAGTTGTACTGCGCGCTCAGCCGGAATTTTATCGCCGAGCATGGCAAGACCCATCGCCTGGGCACGCCCGACCAGACGCGGTAAGAACCAGGTGCCGCCTGAATCTGGTACTAAACCTAGACGACAAAAGGCCTGAATAAAGGAAG
Source organism: Acinetobacter sp. YH12208 (assembly GCF_013418055.1). NCBI lineage: Bacteria > Pseudomonadati > Pseudomonadota > Gammaproteobacteria > Moraxellales > Moraxellaceae > Acinetobacter > Acinetobacter sp. YH12208. The sequence continues at coordinate 30,957 of NZ_VPCT01000010.1, read as the reverse complement.
CCGATTTTGCAGCCACCACAATGTCACAGGCCAGTGCAATATTGGCACCGGCCCCTGCCGCCACACCATTCACCGCACAAATCACCGGTTTTGGCATTTCAGTAATCAGTTTGATTAAAGGGTTGTAGTATTTTTCAATCGACAGGCCTAAGTCCGGTGCATCGGCATTCGGATCGACCACACGATCATTCAGATCCTGACCAGCACAGAAACCACGACCTTCTGCTGAAATCACTACGGCACGAATCTGGCTGTCTTTGGCCCAGGCCTTGATGACTTTAGAGACTTCCTGATGCATGGTTTCATTAAAACTGTTGAGCTGTTTTGGACGGTTAAAGGTCAGGTAGCCCACTGCATTTTTTTCTTCGACAATAATTGTTTGATAATCCATTACACACCTCTAAATTCTGGTTTTCTTTTTTCTAAAAATGCATTAATGCCTTCCTGGCGATCTTGGGTCGCAGCCAGCCAGACAAAATGTTGACGCTCGAGCTTCAATCCCTGACTTAAAGTCACTTCATGAATCGACTTTAAAGATTGCTTGATGGCACGAATGGCCAGCGGTGCCTGCTTGGCAATTTTTTCTGCCAGTTCCAGTGCGTATTGCACGGTCAATCCTGTCGGACAAATCTGGCTGCTCATGCCATGTTGCAATGCGGCTTGTGCTGAAATCATTTCACCGGTCATGGCCCAGCGCATCGTTAATTGCTGACCGACCAGACGGGCAAGGCGCTGTGTTCCACCGGCGCCCGGCAACATGCCTAAACCAATTTCAGGCAAGGCAAACTGGGCATTGTCGCCAGTTAAAATCATGTCACCATGTAGAGCCAGTTCAAACCCTGCACCAAAGGCATAACCATTCACCGCCATGATTACAGGCTTGGAAAATTCATCAATTTTTTTCCAAAGCAGTGGCCGCTGATCCTGCTGGATGCTGACCACATCTAACTGCGCCAATTCATTTAAATCAGCACCGGCAGCAAAGCATTGCGTATTTCCGGTAATGACCACGGCTTTCACAGCAGCATCTGTTTCCAGGTTCTGCAAACAGGCTGCAATACCTTGCAAGGTCGCATTATTTAGGGCATTGCGCTTTTCCGGGCGATTCAGCTCAATCAGGACTACGCCGGGTTTTGGTGAGCTGGTTTTAATGTAAGTCATCCTTGAACTCCTGCTGTGCTCAGTGCTGTAAATTCAGCTGTTATTCATCAAAACTGAGTCGGACATTGGCTGTGGTTGGACGTGCCTGACAACTGAGCACATAGCCTTTCTGGATTTCATCTTCTTCCAGACTGTAATTCACCGCCATTTCAACCTGGCCCTCTAACACCTTACATTTACAGGTGGCACAAACACCGCCCTTACAGGCATAAGGCAGATCGGCTCCGGCACGTAGCGCAGCATCTAAAATACTGTCATCCTGTTTGGAGACTTCAACAATCAGCTCGCGACCATCGAGGATGATATTGACGCGTTCTTCGCTGCGGCTTTCAATCTGCTGGGCGGTTGCTTTCGGTGCAGTACCCGTATTGAAGCGTTCAGTGTGAATCTTGCTGCGTTGAATGCCCCAAGTCGGTAATACCGTTTCGACCGCCGCCATCATTTCTTCAGGACCACAGGCAAAACAGTGATCTGTGTCGGCTGAAATCAGATTGGCCTGAAACAGCTGCTGCAATTTATCCGCATTGATACGACCGTTAAAGATTTCGCTGTCATTCAGTTCACGTGAAAAAATATTTACCAGTTGCAGACGTTCCTTAAAACGGTCTTTCAAGTCCATGATCTGTTCAGAAAACATGGTCTGTTTCCAAGAACGGTTGCCATATACCAAGGTAAATGTGGCTTCTGCTTGACGGTTTAGCACCGATTTTACAATCGATAAAATTGGCGTAATGCCACTGCCTGCTGCAAACCCTAGATAATTCTGGCCACCGGCCTTGGCTGCTTTCTGAAAGAACACCCCTTGCGGTGGCATGACTTCCAGTACATCGCCCGCTTTGAGATGCGCATTGGCCCAGGTTGAAAACTGACCCTGATCAATTTTTTTAATCGCAATACTCATATCTTCCTGGGTATCACTGCAGATCGAGTAGCAACGACGCAGCTCGCCGTCATCGGTTAAATGACGAATGGTGAGGTGCTGACCCGGCTGATATTGAAAAGCATCAAACTGTTCAGGTGCGAGATCAAATGCAATGCAAATCGCCTGCTCGGTTTGAGGCTGAATCGATTTAATGGTTAATGGTATAAATTGGCTCATTTGAAAATCCCTCTTTCGTTTTGGCTATTTCTTTTTTGTGTTCACGCAGACGCTAGACCAGACATTAAATACATTTGAAATAGTCAAAAGTTTCTAAGCAGTCTCGACATTGATATAAGGCTTTACAGGCGGTCGAACCGAATTCACTTAATAATTTACTGTTATAACTTAAGCACTGTGGACAGGTGATGCCATCGGTCAATGCCACATGCGTACCACAGCTATGTGACTGGCCTTGCGGCGGTGCAATACCATATTGCTGTAATTTTTGTTTACCCGATTCACTCATCCAGTCCGTGGTCCAAGCTTCAGACAAATCAACAACAACTTTGACCGGGGTCAAACCGTTCGCCTCAAAAGCCTGGGTAATTTCTGCTTTTAATAAATCCGTGGCCGGACAGCCGCTATAGGTCGGCGTGAGTCGCACCACAATTTCATCCTGCTGATTCAGCTCGACGCCACGAATCATACCTAGATCAATCACGGACAATACCGGAATCTCTGGATCAGAAACCTGCTGTAAAACGTCCCAACATTGATCTTCTACGTGTCGAATCAGATTCATGCGACTCACTCCCTGTGATTGTGCCGAATTACCAGTTCATGTTTGGATAAGAGCGCTGCATATATTGCAGTTCAGCCAAAATAAAACCGAGATGTTCTGTATGTAAACCCTGTTTAGCCCCACTACGATAAGCGCCCAGCTCTGGCAGGCTTAATTCAAATCGGGCTAATTCGGCTGTAATTGTTTCTAGCCACTGGACTTTTAAATTTTCAATATCTGGAAGGACACCACTATTGACCAGCTGTTTTTCATCTGCCGTCAATACAAAAAGTTCCTCAGTAAAACGCCATAACTGGTTTAAACCTTGCTGGGTTTTTTCATGCGCTTCAGCTGTACCTAGACTTAGGCGTTCCATCCAGGTGGTGGAAAAACGCTGGTGATATTTCACTTCTTTGAGTGACTTCACTGCAAAAGCCGCCAGCTCAGCATGCTGACTTTGACTTAAGGCACTAAACAATAAAGCATGATAGTGATCCATCAACCACTGGCGTACCAAGGTCTGGGCAAAGTCACCATTTGGCTGTTCGCATAGCAGCAAATTACGATAGTCACGTTCGGTGCGGAAATAAGCCAGCTTGTCTTCATCACGGCCCAAGCCTTCCACTTCACCGGCCAGACTGAGTGCGGTACGTGCCTGACCCAATAAATCCAGTCCGATATTGGCTAAGGCAATATCTAGCTCCAGTTCAGGGGCATGGCCACACCATTCTGCCAAACGATGCGACAACACCAGTTGACTGTCGCCCACATGTAAAAGAAATTCTGCCAATACTTGATTTGTCATAATCTTCACCTTTCCCTTTACATGTGCTCGATGCCAGCTGGAATGTTATAAAAGGTTGGATGGCGATAGACCTTGTCCAAAGCTGGTTCAAAAAATTCTGCTTTTTCATCTGGCTGGGAAGAGGTAATCAATTCAGATTTCACCACCCAGATACTGATACCTTCATTGCGGCGGGTATACACATCGCGGGCATTTTGTAGTGCGACCTCCTCATCTGGCGCACGCAGGCTGCCAACATGACGGTGACTCAGACCCTGTTTACTACGCACAAACACTTCATAAAGTGACCAGTTGTTTTTGTTATTCATGAGCAAATTTCCCTATATTGATCAAACTGTTTTAAGCAACTTTTTGTGCTGCTGACTGTTGCTGCTGTTTTTGCGCATAGACTGCTGCTGAATCACGTACCCACTTACCGCCTTCCCAAGCTTTGCGGCGTGCTTCAATACGCTCATGGTTACACGGTCCCTTGCCTGCAAGAATCGCAAAGAACTCATCCCAATTGATTTCACCAAATTCATAATGTCCGGTTGCTTCATTGAATTTAAGGTCTGGATCGGGAACGGTTAAACCCAGCTGCAAGACTTGCGATACAGTGTTATCGACAAATTTCTGACGTAAATCATCGTTGCTGAATAATTTAATTTTCCACTGCATGCTTTGTGCACTATTCGGTGAATTATCATCACTTGGACCAAACATCATCAGTGCCGGCCACCAAAAACGGTTCACGGCATCCTGTGCCATCTGCTTTTGTTCCGGCGTACCATTGGCCAGTTCCATCATGGCTTCAAAGCCCTGACGCTGATGGAAACTTTCTTCCTTGCAGACGCGCACCATAGCGCGGGCATAAGGACCATAAGACGTACGGCACAACGCAACCTGATTGACAATTGCTGCACCATCCACCAGCCAGCCAATCGCTGCAACATCGGCCCAGCTCAGAGTTGGATAGTTAAAAATGGATGAATATTTCATGCGACCGGCAATCAGCTTATCCATCATGTCGTCACGATCCGCCCCCAGGGTTTCTGCAGCGCTGTAGAGATACAAGGCATGACCGGCTTCGTCCTGAACTTTTGCCATCAGCACGGCTTTACGTTTTAAAGTTGGTGCACGGGTAATCCAGTTGCCTTCTGGCAACATGCCCACCACTTCAGAGTGTGCGTGCTGACCGATCTGACGAATCAAGGTTTTACGATAAGCATCCGGCATCCAGTCCTTCGGCTCGATGGAAATATCCTTTTCAATCTTTTGATCGAAGATTTGTTGTTGATTATTCATTGTTCCCTCACTTATCCCAAGTGTTGATACACTCAAATTAAAACGATACGTAATTAAAATCAATATCTATTTATTGGTATCATTTAATTTTTATCACTTATTTTTAATAAATATTTGTTTTACATCATTTAATATTTTTTATTTTATTGTTACGCATTTTTAAATACAGATTTATGATTGACATTTTCAATTTTTCAACACAAATTATGAAACATCAAAATTAAAATACATCTCAAAACGTATCATAAATGGAGTTTTTACAATGTTAGAGTTAGACAGCAGCTCAAGCACAACGGATTATCAAGATACTGAATCAACCCATAATCCTATTGCCATCAAAAGCTTATCTTCACTGGTGTACGGCCAGGAATACGCAGCGCAAGCCGATTTACGTACGGTTTATCATGCCATTAGCGGTGAAGCGGTTTATCAGGTCGGCAGTCAGGGCATCGATACCCAAGCCGTGGTGAAGTATGCCAAACAAAAAGGCGCGACTATTGCCACATGGACCTTCCATCAACGTGCCAATGCACTGAAGCAAGTGGCTCAGTATTTGATGGAACGCAAAGAAGACTTTTATGAGCTTGCCAAAGCAACCGGCTGTACCCGTAAAGATGCCTGGATTGATATTGAAGGCGGAGTTGGCACCTTATATGCCTATTCGAGTTTGGTGCGTCGCGAACTGAGTGATGAAACAGCATGGGTGGAAGATGCCTGGATTCCTCTTTCTAAGCAAGGTAGCTTTGGCGCGAAACATATTCTGACGCCTAAAGCCGGTGTCGCCGTGCATATCAATGCCTTTAACTTTCCGATCTGGGGCATGCTGGAAAAAATCGCACCGACGCTGCTGGCAGGCGTACCCTGTATTGTCAAACCGGCGACCGAAGGTGCCGAGCTGACCCATGCTGTGGTCAAAGCCATTCATGAAAGTGGTTTCTTGCCAGAAGGCTCGCTACAGCTCATTTGCGGACAGATCTATGATTTATTCGATTATTTAAATCCTCAGGATACGGTCACCTTTACCGGTTCTGCATCAACCGGGCAAAAACTGCGTTCGCATCCACACTTAAATGCCTACTCGATTCCATTCACTATGGAAGCAGATTCGGTCAATAGTGCGATTTTGACGGCGCAAGCCAATGATGAAACGATTGATTTATTTGTTCGTGAAGTTTTCCGTGAAATGACCACTAAAGCCGGACAAAAATGCACCGCCATTCGTCGTGCCTTTGTTCCAGCCGAGCTGCTGGATACAGTACAAGACCGTCTGATTGAAAAACTGAAAAAAGTGGTTGTCGGTGATCCGGCTCAGGAAGGCGTGACAATGGGTGCTTTGGCCAGCGTCAAACAGAAACATGATGTCGCGGCAAAAGTTGAACAGCTCAGCCAGGATGCAGAAATTGTGTTCGGTAGTCACTTGCGTCAGGACTTTAAGATTCAAGTACAAAATACTGAGAAGTCCGCATGTTATCCACCAACAGTCTTGGTCTGCAAAGCACCGGCTCAGGCAGAAAATATTCATAAAATTGAAGCCTTTGGACCTGTAGTCACTTTAATGCCATATACTGACCTGGCTCAGCTGGCTGACCTGGTGGCACGTGGCGAAGGTAGTCTGGTAGCATCCATCGTACGCAATACCGATGAAAATATTGAACAACTGCTCAGCAAAATTGCGCCATGGCATGGTCGTGTCCATATTCTGGATGCAGAAAGTGCCAAAGAAAGTACCGGACATGGTTCTCCATTACCTTTGCTGGTGCATGGTGGACCGGGACGTGCTGGTGGCGGTGAGGAGCTCGGTGGCTTACGTGCAGTGAAACATTATATGCAACGGACTGCGATTCAAGGTTCCCCGAATGCCATGACCCAAGTCGGTCATAGCTGGACGGCTGGTGCTCAGGTCTTTGAAGACCGTGTGCATCCATTCAAAAAATCATTTGATGAATTGCGTATCGGTGAGCGTTTACTGACTGCACGACGTAGCGTGACCGAAGCCGATCTGGTGAATTTCGGCTGCCTGAGCGGTGATCACTTTTATGCGCATATGGACAAAATTGCTGCGGCAGAATCACTGTTTGGTGAGCGCGTGGCCCATGGTTACTTTGTGGTATCTGCCGCGGCCGGTTTATTCGTCGAGGCTGCTCCAGGCCCGGTCATTGCCAACTATGGCATGGACAACTTGCGCTTTGTAGAGCCGGTGAAAATTGGCGATACCATTCAGGTAGAACTGACCTGTAAGCAGAAAACTCCAAAAGCACTGCGCGATCCGGCACAGAAACCACATGGTGTGGTGGTCTGGGATATTAAAGTCAAAAATCAGCGCAATGAACTGGTCGCAACCTATGATATTTTGACCCTGGTTGAGCGCGGCTAAACATTTAAACTCAAAAAAGGAATCATTATGATTCCTTTTTTTTTGATTCAAATATTATTTGTATCTATTCTTAAAAAACAGATTGACGTCAATCCAATTAAACTTTAGATTGATCAAATACGATACAAAATAAAAATAATATATAAATTAAAAGTATCAAATAAATATCTCAAACGATCAGCACAGGATGTTGCATGATGAATGATAAATCGCTAGACATAGACATGGTTGAAAGGACGATTCAACCGCCCAATCAAAGTTTTGAGCCTACACCGACAGAAACGGCCGTGCCGCTGTCTGAACAGATTGAACCACCACCGGAAAGCAGCACCTATCAATGGTATGTGGTGGTCATTTGTATGGTGGCTTACATTCTGTCATTTGTAGACCGTCAAATTTTATCCTTAATGATTGAACCGATTAAAGCCGATTTAATGCTAAGCGATACCCAGTTCAGCCTGTTACAGGGTCTAGCCTTCTCCTTGTTTTATGCCATTATGGGTCTGCCCATTGCCGCGCTGGCGGATCGAAAGTCCCGGATTAAAATTATTGCGACCGGGATTGCATTCTGGAGCCTCGCTACAGCGGCCTGTGGTCTCAGTAAAAACTTTATTCAAATGTTTATTGCACGTTTGAGTGTGGGTGCCGGTGAAGCTGCGCTTTCCCCTGCCTTTTATTCAATCGTTGCCGATTTATTTCCCAAAGATAAATTAGGCCGTGCACTCGGGGTATATGCGATTGGTGCCTTTATTGGTTCGGGTTTAGCTTTCCTGATTGGCGGCTATGTGATTGGCCTGCTAAAAGATGTCAGCTTCGTGGCTTTACCGCTCATTGGTGAAGTAAAAACCTGGCAACTTACCTTTATGATTGTGGGTCTACCAGGCGTATTGCTGGCCCTGCTGATGGTTTTGACGGTGCGTGAGCCTGCACGTAAGGGCATGAAAGTCGGTCAGGATGGTCAGGTCATTAAAGCCTCTTTCAAAAATTCGATCGGTTTTATCAAGACACATAAAAAGACCTTTTTCTGTCATTTTATCGGCTTTTCTTTTTACACCATGATGCTGTATTCGCTGCTGGGCTGGGCACCTGCCTATTACATGCGTAATTTCGGTCTGGATGCGAGTCAAACCGGTTATATCCTTGGGACGATTATTTTAGTGGCAAATACCTCTGGTGCCCTGTTCTGTGGCTGGCTGATCGACTTCTTTTCAAAGCGTGGCTATAGCGATGCTGCAATTCGTACCGGTGCCATTGGCTGTGCGGCGCTGATTATTCCGAGTGTGCTGTTTACTCAGGTCGATAATATGCAGCTTTCATTTGCGCTGATTTTTGTGGCGATGTTCTTCTCCACTTTCCCGATTCCTGCATCCGCTGCTGCTACGCAAATGCTGACACCAAACCAGTTACGAGCCCAGGTCTCTGCCAAGTTTCTGCTAATTTCAAATCTGATTGCCTTAGGCATCGGAACCACCGCAGTGGCGTTGATCACGGATAAATATTTTCAGAACACGATGATGGTTGGTAATTCTATTTCGATCGTCAATGCCATTGCCGGAGTGATTGGCTTCTTCTTGTTGTATAAGGGCTGTCAGTATTATCGTGAGAGTATGAAAGTCGAAAAACTGGCTGACTAAAATAGCTGGATATGAATCAGCCATCTTAAGCTTCACTGTGAAAGGCCTTTAATCCACATTAAAGGCTTTTTTATATCCATTCCACAAGCTCAATTTTCAAGTTCTCAAATTTCAATTCTCCCTCCAACCTAGACAGGCTGGCTAAAAAAACGTATAACACCGTTTTAAATTTACAGGTGTGCACCGTTGAAACTTGTGCTTGCTCCCATGGAAGGCTTAACCGATCCGATTATGCGTGATGTGCTGACATCCGTAGGTAGCTTTGACTGGTGCGTGACCGAGTTTATCCGTGTCACCGACTCTATCCTGCCCGATCATGTTTATCACAGTTACTGCCCGGAACTGTTAAATGATGGCAAGACGGCGGCGGGTACGCCGGTACATGTGCAGTTTCTGGGAAATAATCCGGAAATGCTGGCAGCAAATGCAGCCAAAGTTGCCGCAATGGGCGCACCGGCGATTGACCTGAATTTTGGTTGTCCTGCGAAAACCGTGAACCGTCATCGCGGCGGTTCCGTTTTACTGGATGAACCCGAAGTGGTACATGAGTTAGTCAAAGCCGTGCGGGATGCAGTACCGGCGCATATTCCGGTGTCTGCGAAAATGCGTCTGGGTTATATGGACCGCAACTTTATGCTGGACAATGCCCATGCTATTGAAGATGCGGGAGCGTCTTGGGTCACCGTTCATGCGCGCACCAAAGCCGATGGCTATACTCCACCCGCTTTTTGGGACCAGCTACAACCGATTCGTGAAGCACTGAAAATTAATGTGATTGCCAATGGTGAAATCTGGAACAATGCCGATGCCAAACAGTGCCGTCTGGAATCCGGTTGCGAAGACCTGATGATTGGCCGTGGTGCCGTGACCACACCCGACCTGACCCAATGTATCCGCCAAAATTCAGATGCACCTTTGATGAACTGGAATGAATTGCTGGAACTGCAAATTCGCTTTATCAATGGCCCCGCCAAAACTGAGATCGGGATGGTCGGTCGTTACAAGCAATGGCTCGGCATGATGTCGAAACATTATCCTGAAGCCAAATCCTTATGGGATGAAGTAAAGCGGATTAAAGTTCTGACTGAAATGACCGAAAAACTGAAAGCCTCAACTATGTAAATGCAAAAGCCTTTGAATGATTCAAAGGCTTTTTTTGATTCTATAAATCATTTTAAGGCTGCTTATGCTGTTTTAAGCTTTCTACATGTTCCCGATTGTTTTTCCAGAATTTTTCTAAAAGCTGTTTTTCTAAACGCAGTTGTATCCGTTTTAATTTCGTTTCAGAAATCATCTGTTGATCAAAACTTTTCACATAATCGGTCCAAGCTGCGCCCCGAAATACCTCATTCGGCATTGGTGTTTTAAATACCGCATCCGGCATAAATACAATCACAGAATGCAAAAGATTTAGCTCCACAATATCAGCCAGTAATTGTTCCAGAACTTTGATGTGTTTATAGTTTTGATGAATCGGATTTTGAAATGTATAACTGTTTTTATAAATTTTCTGGGTCCATTGTTTCTGACGCGCGCTTGCAAAAATCCAGCCCTTATAGTTTTTGGTTTCAATCACAAAGATGCCATAAGGACTTAATAGCAGATGATCGATTTGTGTGGTGGCACCTGCTCCATCTGGAAGGGTCAAATCATTCAGTAGAATGTAATTCAGGGTCTTTTAAATACCGTTTGACATGGGTACTGACCGTGAACTCACCTAACTTTTCTTAAAAATGGCTTAAATAATTTAAAAACAATCACGCCAAAGAACAGCAGAAAAATCCACCATACACTGAACCAGAGCGGACTTAATATCTGTAATATAGAATGTTCCATATTCTAATTTTCATTTATTTTAAGACTTCGATCTTAATGCGTTCGCTCAATATTTAACAGAATTTCTTTTTTATCCAAACCACCGGCGAAGCCCACCAGCTTGCCACTGCTGCCAATCACCCGATGACAGGGTGCAATAATCGAAATCGGGTTTTTTCCGTTGGCTGCACCCACGGCACGCACTGCTTTAACATTACCCACCTGCTCGGCAATATCGCGATAGCTTCGGGTCTGGCCATAAGGAATATTCAGCAGAGCCTGCCAGACTTTTTTCTGAAAATCGGTTCCGGCAAAGTCCAAAGGCAAGTCAAAAACATTGCGCTGACCAGCAAAATACTCCTGAAGCTGGCGTCTGGTTTCAATCAATAGCGGATGCTGCAGATCTTCCACCAAGGTCGCCAGTTTCACCCGATTCGGCTGTTCACAATCCCAAAGCACAGCTACTAGTGCGGTGTCATTCGCGACCAGTCGTAACTGACCGACTGGAGAATCCATATAGAGATAACTTAAGTTCATGCTTACACCCTGTCCCGGATCAGCGGAGTTTATTTTCTATTTTAACTCAGTTCACCGAGACAGGCTGAAACAAATTATGAAGAAGATACTTTCATCAGCACCAGACCGGAAATAATCAATACTGCAGCCAGCATACGCATGGCCGATGTCGGCTCACCCAGAACTAAAATCCCGATCAGAAATGAACCCACAGCCCCGATTCCGGTCCAGATCACGTAAGCTGTGCCTAATGGCAAAGTACGCATGGCATAGGCCAGTAAGGCAAAGCTGAGAATCATAAAGAAAATGGTGATGATACTTGGCATTAATCGGGTAAATCCTTCGGACAATTTCATGGAATATGCCCAAACGATTTCAAAAACACCTGCGAATATAAGTGCAATCCAGGCCATGCAGCCCTCCTCTTTTATCTAAGAATCAGGCCGTCCTGACGATTTTTCCTGTGTATTTCAGCATGAAATAGACAAGGGAGGTCGTTCCTCCTACCTATAAAAAATTTTATAAAACCAGATTACGCACACCTGATTATTTTTACAAAACATGACTCTTAGAGATGCAACTTAACCTGATCTTACTCAAATCTTCAAGACATTTGTCGCTGCTGTTATTATGGTAGATATTCAAAATGATCATTCAGAAATAGCCCCTATGATCAGGCAAATTCAGCAACAACAATTTCACAAAAATAAGTGCAGCATATCAAGTTATACACATCCATTAAATTTAAATAACGAGCAAAGAGATTACACAATGAAATACAATTTTAAGACCTATTGATCACTTTTTATTTAACATGATTATGAACCTGTGATGAATAAACGACCCCTAAACAAGAGGGGTTGTAAGGTATAAAAAGAACCAGATTTGAGCTCTTTTTATACAAATTTCGTCTAAGGCATAATCAATCTGGCTACAAATGATTACATTTTACACAACATATCCATATGGTTACCCACATGGATATCTACACACTTATCCATAAAGTTATCCACATATTTATGTGCATACTACTTTTTAGCGATTAGAGTTGAACCTGACCGACTTTGGCTAATTCTGCACGCATTTCATCAATTACAGCTTTATAATCCGGCTTGCCAAAAATAGCAGATCCAGCGACAAACATATCCGCCCCCGCTTCGGCAATTGCACGAATATTGCTTGGGGTAACACCGCCATCGACTTCCAGCTGAATATCACGCCCTGAAGCATCGATCAGTTTACGGGCCTGACGCAGTTTATCCAAAGTCATCGGAATGAATTTCTGTCCACCAAAACCCGGGTTTACACTCATCAACAGAATTTGATCTACTTTATCTAATACATAATCCAGATAATGCAGCGGTGTGGCCGGGTTAAAGACTAAACCGGCTTTTGCACCACCCGATTTGATCAACTGTAAAGAACGGTCAATATGGTCAGATGCTTCCGGGTGGAAGGTAATGATATCGGCACCTGCTTCAAGGAAATCCCCGATCATACGATCTACCGGTTTCACCATCAAATGCACATCAATCGGGGCTTTGATCCCATAGTTTTTCAATGCCTTACAAACGCCTGCACCAAAAGTCAGATTCGGTACATAATGATTATCCATCACATCAAAATGAACAACATCTGCCCCTGCTGCCAAGACGTTCTCGACTTCTTCACCTAATCGGGCGAAATCGGCAGATAAAATTGAAGGTGCAATTAAATATGGCTTGGACATGGGAGAACCTGGCTAGCTAAAATTGGATTTTTCTCATTATAACAAATCCAGTCCGGCTACTGTGACCTTGATGTTGCAAGAATAAAACGCTGTGTAACGCTTTAAGGCTTATGAATGCCTTTCAATTTGGTTTAAAGTCCTGACAAGGATAAAAAGTTTAGAGGAGTAAGAATGCAAAGTACCGCCCAGATCCAGACTCAACAGGCGCAGCGCCTTGCCAAACGCCTGGCCAATCACTGGAAGCATAAGTTTACCATCGAAGAAACAGACCAGCAGTTCCTGATTCATTTTCCGAGTGCAGAGCTGATGTTAATTCCTCAGACTGAGCACTTGCTGGTGACCATCCAAAGTAGCGATGAATCTACCGATTTCGATAAACTGGAAAATGTGGTTCTGGATCATCTGATCCGCATGGGACAGGAAGATTTAACAGCCGACTGGCAAAGATAAGCGATAAAAAGCCCTGTTATTCAGTAATGCCAGTCAGTTAAGGAATTGACTGGCATTTTCTTTTTCAAATTCATGATTATATCTGATAGATAGAAAAGTCATCCGCAACTGTTTGAGGCAGGACTACATTTAAAAATGATTGTTTCTGCGACAAGCTTACTAGTTGATGGTGGCTGACGAGTTTTGCGGTGAGGAGTGTTGCTCCGCAAGATGCCTTCCTTGCGAAGCTTCGCTTCTCATTTGGGCGAAACCAAAGTAACAAATAATTTACAAGAATTTGATTTATAAAATTAATACTCCGCTGTGAGTGACTAAAAAATTAAAGAGTCTATTTCTAAACTCCTTAACTGATCAACATTACTGTTATTCAGGGCTTTTTTGTGCCAGCAGTTTTGAGTTTAAGGCTGAAGCTGTACCGCATGAAACTGTAGATGGTCATCCATAAAACTTTGAATAAAGTAATAGCCATGATCATAACCCTGATGTTCACGCAAGGTCAGCGACTGGTTCACGGCATCACAGGCCTGCTGGAACAGCGCCGGATTCAGCTGGCTATAGAACTGGTCTGAAAAACCCTGATCAATCAGGATGTCAGCGAATAAGACACCTTTCTCTTTAACCAGTGCAGTCGCATCATGCTTGAGCCATTCTTCACGGTTTTCACCCAGATAATTCGAGAAAGCTTTGTCTCCCCAAGGACATTGGCTTGGTGCACAGATCGGTGCAAAAGCCGAAACTGAACTAAATTTTTCTGGATATTTAAAAGCCAGAGTCAATGCACCATGTCCGCCCATACTGTGACCGAATATGCCGATCTTGCCCGGCTGAATCACAAACTCTTCAATGACCAGCGCATAGAGTTCATCGACGATGAAGCTTTCCATCTGATAATGTTCAGCCCACGGCGCTTCGGTGGCATTGATATAAAAACCTGCTCCCTGACCGATATCCCAGTGATCGCCTTCTGCCACAGCTTCACCGCGTGGCGATGTATCCGGTGTGATTAAAATCAGGCCCAATTGTGCTGCCAGACGCTGTGCATGTGCCTTAATCGCAAAGGTTTCCTCGGTACAGGTTAGCCCTCCCAGATAAAACAATGCCGGACAGCTATGACCTTCTAGGGCTTGAGGCGGCAGATAAATACCAAATTTGGTCGATGTTTTCAGTGCTTTCGAATCAAAGCGATAAATCCGCTGTTCACCTTCAAAGCTTCTATTGTTCTGTACGAGTTCCATGGCATATTCCTTATGATTGCAGCATATCTGCTGATGACATTGATCTAAGGTGATTGTGTCATTGTACTGGTTTGCGGAAATAAACGTTGTTCCAGCTGTGGCAACATCAATTGCATATTCTTGCCAATCACCCATTGCGGCTCTGAAGGCTCGAAGCCTTGCGCTGATTCCCATTTTGCTACGGTATCTCTGGCCTGTTCGAACGCGGCTTGCAGACTGCTATTTTCACGCATCGCTTCATCAAAGAATGCACGGCCAAAATAGGTATAATCCGCTTCATTGGAGCAGCCAAAAGACTGACGGTCGGCTGCCGAAGCCGTAATCACCAGGGTATTGTCATTCTGCAGGGCCGAAGCAAAGCTGCCGGAAAAACAGGCCGAGATCACAATCACACGCCAGCGAATGCCTGCTGCATCCAGCGTTTCACGTAACCATTTTGGATCGACCTGTGCCAAATCCAGCGGCGCATTTTCCATTTCAAACACATTTGGCAGACCATGAGAGGTCATATATAAAAATAACACATCACTTTCACGGTTCATCTGCTGGCCCATACGGCGCAATGCCAGTTCCATACTGGTTTTGGAGGCAATCGGCATGGTGGTACGTGTCGCCGGATGATTGACCAAAGCAATAGAACGGCCATAAGTGCCAAAACGGGTATCAAACTGCTCTTTAATCCGCTCGATTTCAGAATGAAATACATCCTGATAACTTGCGCCAGCCACGCCCATAAAATACCAGTGCGATTGGGCAAATTCACCGTATTCGATATTTTCCAGGGCTTTATTCAGCAAAATTGGCTGCGCATAAAATGCATCTTCGGCAAAGCTCGGTGGAATTTCTTCGACTTTCCAGATCGGTTGATCTTTGACTGAAATTTGCCAGACCACCAGCGTAAACAGGGTCGCCAGCATAATCAGCGCACGTTCCCACCACGGCCATTTTAATTCACGTGAAATTACCCAGACCACAGCCAGACTTTGCCAGACAAATAACATGACAAACAGGGTCGGAATATAGTCATAGAGGATATAAGGCAGATAGTCCAGATCGCCCAGATATTGAATCAGGCACTGGAACAGCATGATATGGGTATCTAAAACCAACCATAACAATGCCGGCACCAGCATCAAACGCAGGTTATTGATCCGTTGCGACAGAAAGATACCCACAATCAGCGCAATAAAAGGCCAAAGTGCATAACTAATCAGACCTTGAGAGTTAAAATCTCCCATACGGCCTGAACTGAGCCAGCTAAATAGGCTGTTGGCACAACCACCCAGAATCCCCCAGAACACCAATTGCATGATCGATGGACGAACCAGTTGCAATGAACGCCGAGATCCCAGAAATAACCACATCCCGGCAATTTGGTTGCTCTTAAAATCGTGCCAAAAATTAATGGAGGGTTTAAAGTCGATCATAGAATTTCAAGGAGATCAGTGGCTCGCTAAGGTGCTGAATAAGTTTATGCTTGATAACGGTTTTATCAATGCCAATTGTTAAATATACAACAAATCATTGCTTAATATTGAAACAATTATCTTATTCAGCCACAAGTTCATGCTGAAAATATGCATCAAAACGGCAGGCATCACCCTGCCATTGATGATGAGGTTGTTTTTCTGCCAAAAACACCGCCAGACGTGGACGTTTGACCACCACACGTTTGGCAATTTTTTGCGCCAATTCCAACAGGTTATCACCCAGATCCATTTCGCCATCTTCAGGCAAAAGCATGTGCAAGAGCTGCATCTGTTTTTTGACTTGCGCCTGTTTCTTGACCGCCTGCTGGTTCTGATCCCGCTGCGGGAACATCGGATCCAGATAGACCACATCTACAGTTCGATGCTGCTCGGCTTGCTGCTTCAGATAATCGGCTGAATCAGAAAAGACCAGTTGAATCCGTGATACGACTTGACTCAGGAATGCATCAGATTGTGCACGGGTATGGGTATCTTCAAGTAAAGTAAATAATATGGGATGTCGTTCGACCAGCGTGACTTGGGCACCTAAATGCGCCATCAATAAACTGTCATGTCCCAGACCCGCGGTGGCATCGATCAAGCTCGGTTTCTCGGCTAAATGACAGGCACGTGCAATCATTTCAGATTTTAAAGACGCACGTTTTAAACGTCCGGTCTCGGCTTGCCAGTCCGGTTGCATTTTCATGCCATGGGCACAAAGCCAAAGTCCATTCTCATCTACACATAAGGCCAGTTCAGGATTCAGACGAAAGAAACGTGCATTGAGTTTTTCAACCGTTTCAATTTCGACCTGCACCCCACGAGAAGAAAGCACAGCCCCGAAGTGCTGTGCTTTCTGTTGATCGTCAGATTCGGCATATAAGCGAATCGCGCTTACCATAATTTCCAACCTGTATAGGCAAATAATAAAATCAGCAGACCCGAAGCAATACGATACCAGGCAAAGATCATAAAGTCGCGTTTAGCGACATAAGCCACCAGCGCGCGGATGAGTAACAGTGCCGAAATAAAAGAAACCAGAAGTCCGACCCCGATCACGGTCCAGTCTTCAGTAGTATTTAGCACATCATAACTTTGATAAAGGTCTAGCAGGCCGGCACCAATAATGACCGGAATACCCAGAAAGAATGAGAATTCAGTCGCGGCCTTACGTGATACACCCAGAAACATCGCACCGATAATGGTCGCACCTGAACGGGAGGTTCCCGGAATCAAGGACAAGACCTGAATCAAACCAATCCAGATGGCATCTTTAATACTGAGATCTTCAACTTCATGTGCACGAACTTGAGGCGGATGTTTTTCAATCCAGATAATGATCAGGCCACCCACAATCAAACCAATGGCAATGGCAATATCATTAAACAGAAACTGTTTGACCGTTTGCCCCAAGGTCAGTCCAATCAATATAATTGGAATCGAGGCCAAAATCAGGCCAATCCCTAAGCGACGACCCTGTGGCTCACCGCTGACAATTCCGGTTGCTGCTCCCCAAAGACGGGCCCAATATTCATAAATTACCGCTGCAATGGCACCCATTTGAATGGCAATGACGAATACATCACTCTTTTCCTTGGTCCAGAAATTCATTAATTCTGATGCCAAAATTAAATGGCCAGTACTGGAAATCGGCAAAAATTCGGTAATACCTTCGATAATACCCATGATTGCCGCTTTGAGTAGCAGTAAAAGATCCATGCTTTATCCTAATTAATTATGCTTTGCCTTGTTCAGGAATTTTTTTCCACGCGTTATCACGTAAATAGACCGGCAGCGCCAATTCTGCACTAACCCAGTTTTCTGTGTGTGCTGCTGCACGTGCGATGCTGGCAATATCCTGTGCGGTCGCATGCACATTTTTATACATTGAAGTTTCAGTTTGTACCAGCTCAGCACCAGAGCCCACCGGCGTAAACCGCACAGCCTGACTGCCTTCGGCATAACTTAATAATTGTTCTTCATCGACCGGCTGCATGATCCCCTCTGCATCCAGTTGATAGCTCGCGATATAAACTTCGCTCATGCGCGCATCTAATACGGCAGAAACTTCGCTTAAACCATGTACACGGTAGGCCGCCTGCGCCAAGGCCTGTAAAGTCGACACCGGAATCACCGGCACATCATTTGACCAGGCCAGCGCCTGCGTGACTGCGGCATTAATCCGCACGCCGCTAAAAGAACCCGGACCACGACTAAAAGCAATCGCGGTTAAATCGCCAATCGCCAGCCCAAGATCTTGCAGACCTTGTTCAATCATTGGGAGAATCGTTTGCGTTTGTGCCTTGGCGCGCGCATCAAGCTGAAAAAATAGTTCTTGAGTATCATCGATCACAGAGACGGAACACTGCTCATTGGCAGTCTCCAATGCCAGCACTTTCATGCACAACCTTAATTCAGAGAATATAAAAAACGCGGATATAATACTCCACTCATATCCGCTACGCGAGATTTTCCCGAAACAGATACAAAAATGCCTAGAAAATTCTAGGCTTATCATGATTTTTTAGAACATCGTATTAAAGCTGAATTTGTTCCAGATCCTGAAATTTCTGAAAATGCCCGGCATAGTGCAGGGCACTCATTTTCAGCTTTTGAATACTGTCTTGATCCAGCGTTTTTACCACTTTGCCCGGTGAACCCATCACCACCGAATTATCCGGAATGATCTTGCCTTCAGGAATCAGGGCATTGGCACCAATAATACAATTCTTGCCAATCACCGCATGATTCAGAATCACCGCCTGAATCCCGATCAGGCTGTTATCACCAATGGTACAGCCATGTAACATGGCCTGATGTCCGATGGTGACATAATTTCCAATTTGCATCTCAATACCGGCATCGGTATGCAGCACGGCATTTTCCTGCACATTGCTGAAATCACCCAGTTTGATTTTACTGTTATCTGCCCGTACCACGGCACCAAACCAGATGCTGACCTGCTGCCCGAGTTCGACTTGTCCAATTACTGTTGCCGTTGGTGCGACCCAGCCATCCCATGGCTGCTGTGTAGCAGTCGGTGTGTGTCCCTGAAATTTATACAACATTGATAAAATCCTGTTCAATGGTTAAAAAAATTTGGAGCGTTTAAAACTTGGTGAATTGAGCAGGAATGGCCAGTCTTTTTTATAATCCAATCCATACTGGAACAAAGAAATCAGCATACGTGCCGTCAATCCCCAGACCACTTCATTTTCTACCCGCATACTTGGAAAATATAAAGATTGCTGGGCAAAGCGGACTTCATAAGGTGTGGGCGTGGCTTCAAGCAAATGTTGCAATGAGGCAAAGAAAATCCGGTCGATTTCCGTTGGTTGCGGAATCAGCTGCACTTGCGGCGGAATCAGCCCCACAATCGGCTTAACCAGCATGCCATTACGGGCTTTCTGCATGGGCAAGTCCCCCATCAGCTGCACATCAAAGGGATTTAATGCCGTTTCCTCATAGGCTTCTCTTAAAGCCACGACAATATTGCTGGTATCTTGTGGATCGCGCTTGCCACCCGGAAACGAAACCTCTCCGGCATGATTATTCAAATAGGCCGAACGGCGGGTCAGCAATACTTTGGGATCAGCTTCATCGGTGATCGCAATCAACACGGCAGCATGCGCAGATCGAATACGCCTGGAAAAGCGTAATCGTTGCTGCAGCTTTTGTGTCAACTCACGCGCGTCCATTCTTTCAGCCTTAACCATGATCATAATTTCATCATAGCTGATTTTTGATTCAGCGGGATAGAAATGATGCCAAATTTTGATTTTTCAGTTATCCTGAGCTTACTTTTATCATTGATGATGAATATGAACTTCTGTGTGAATTGTGGACATAAAACGACCGAAAAAATTCCTTTGGGCGACCAACAAATCCGCAGCGTGTGTAATTCATGTGGCTCTATTCATTATATTAATCCAAAAGTCATTTGTGGCGCGCTGGTACTCTGGGACAATAAAGTCCTACTTTGCCGCCGTGCCATTGAACCGCGTTACGGTTTATGGACTCTGCCTGCCGGCTATATGGAACTGTTTGAAACCATGGAGCAAGGTGCTGCACGGGAAACCCGTGAAGAAGCTGAAGCCGAAGTCGAGATTGAGCAGTTGTACTGTATGTATAACATTCCGCGTATTGGCCAGATTTATGTGCTGTTCAAAGCCAATCTGATTGATGGAAAATTTGGTGCTGGTGAGGAAACCATCGAAGCACGTTTATTCGATGAAGCAGATATTCCGTGGACCGAGCTGGCTTTCCCAAGTGTAAAACATACACTAAGACATTATTTTGCAGACCGTAAAAATAATATTTTCCCGATGCATTTAGAAACCTTAGGTTCGCGTCTGGATCATACCGGTTAAATCCAATAGATTGAGCGCGCATAAAAAAATCCCATACGCAGATGGGATTTTTTTATTTATGGGACATTACGCTTTAGCTTTGACGCGATAACAATCTGCAAGTTTAAACTCAACAGACCCACCGCTTCGTTTGGCCAGACCAATATCGTCAGGCGTTTCATCCTCATTATTATTGTTATAAATTTTCTGGAAACTGGCATAGGTATTGGCCCATTGCACGCCGTCTCCGACCGAATTCAGGAAGGTGACCCGCCCGTTCTGACCGGCAGCAGTATCCAGTACATTGGACAAATTCAGCAGAGCACCGCCAATCACAATCGAATCATTTGCATTTGGTGAAGACTGGATGCGTGAGTCGACCCCAACCAATGCACCATTCAAATCCCCTAATTTTACATTGGCCAAAATCAGACGCATCGAAACCGATTTATCACGAACAAATGCACGGCCTAAAGTTCCAAGCCGGTATTGCTGTACGCCATTCAATAATAAATTGTTATCAAGCACATCGCCCTCACAGCCTGTTGCTGGGTCGGTCGCAAGATTATTCTCAGATTGCATATTGGTTCGCACATCACCATTACTATCAATCACAATCCCCAAAGTGACTGGACTGACCGTTGTGTCACTAAACTTAAACTCCAGATTGGCATACATCGGGAAGATATACTTCTCCCCACTGGCTACATTCTGCTCTGTTTTAAATACCGCACGATCCAGATAGCTGATTGGGAAAATTTTATATAAATCAATACTTCCATTATATTGATCACCATCCGCATCCAGACGCCATGCCCCTAAACTGGCTTGATCAGATGCATCCAGCTGTGTTTTTCCAGTGACCATCTTATAGAAAGCTTCTTTACCCGCAATCACATAATCATTCAGCAAACTGCCCCGATACAGTTCAAGTGGCGTAGCGTTATTTGCGACATTTAAACGATAAGGTGCAGTAATCGTTTTGCTGGTAGGATGAATCCATGAACTTTGCGGATCGGCCGTCATTTGTGCAGGTTTCACATTACGAATGAGTTCAGCATTAATTCCACCCAGTGAAGATAGATTTTTTGCGGGCAGTTTTAACTGGCTATCACGCCATTGCAGGCCACTGCCAAAGGTATAACCCTGACGGTCTGTGATTAGCATAAAATGACCAAATAGATGTTTGGTAGTCTGATCTTTAATATCACAAGGTGTTTTATTGCATCCCACCAGTCCATCTGAACCCGACTGGATGCTACCAATCACACCAGAGGTTGAAAATAGTGAAAATTCCGGCTGATAAACCGCGGCATTGGCAATGGTTACCAGTTTTTTCACTGTAGCAAAAGCAGCTTCATCAGAAATCTGGTCAACATCGATAAAATCCTTAATTTTTGTGGCGAAGCTAGCATCCGTCAGACTGATATTTCCACTCACTTTAGCCAAGTCTTTACGCATTTCTTCGGTAATATACAAGGGCTGCACATCCGTTGGATTCACAATACGGCCTTCTTGTATCGCCAGAGCTTGCAGAATTTTCACCAGACGCATGGCAACCTGAACTGTAGGATCATTCTGATCCAAGTTATTTACCTGACGTCCAGTAATTCCTTTTGCAATATCGACCACACTTAAACGTGGGAGCTGAGTCTGGGTACTAAAGGTGGCATAATCGCTCAGCTTAAGTTTGCCGAGAGTAATTTTGCTTGAACTAAAACTCTGAATATAAAATTCAACCTCATCCGTCTTTTGACAGGTTCCGGATGCCACGCCAGCATTACTATCAAATAGAGTAATGAAGGTATTTTCTTTATCGCCACTACAATTAAAATTCAAGCCATCCAGCGGATATTCAAGCCCCCATTCCACACAATTATCTGTCCCTGCTGTACAGGTTCCATTGGTCGTGGCTTCATTATTTTTTTCTGGAATCACATTGGCACTCTCCCCACCACATCCTGCGAGTGCAGCCAAAAGTGTAGTTAAAGCAAATGGATATAATATTTTATTTTTCATCTTGTTATACTCGAATAGTCCTTATCGAATGGCGACTAATTTTAGTTGTCCATAATTAGTGAGCATCTTGTCTTCAACATCGATTGCTGAGGCTAAAGGCGTCAATAACACATACTCACTTTGCGCAGGGATCTGAATAATGCCTTCAATACGCTCATGTTGAATAATATTTGCTTGTCCTTCCTGGTTTTTAAAACCACCCGCTCCTTCCAGAACACAGCCTCTATTGTCTAAAAAGACCACAAAAGGCCAATAATAAGTAGGATTTTTTTGGCGTGAAGCATAAGAGTTAATCTGAATATTCTTGATATCAGACTGTAATTGCACGACTTCAAAATCAAACTCATCTGCTTTCAAAGGCGCACGAGGCCATAAATTGACTTCTTTTTTAAGGCTGATCTGTTTGGCTTTTTTGATTTTTTTGTCATTAAAGCACTGTTTCCCCAAACTCTCTCTAGTTTCAGCTTGTGAAATACGGTAATAACTTTGTGCCAGTACCACTGGACCTGTATCCAGTGTAGGCGTTTTAAATAAGGATTTTAATACTGATTGACCAAGCCCTTTTTCACGCTCAATGGTCTGGATTCGGGTAGAGCCGATATTTTTATCTACCACGCCCTCGGGCATACTGTAGAAACGTTTCCTGCCTTCTAGATTAAATTCTTTATTCTCAAGATATTCACTGTCTACATAGTCCACGCCTTCAATCTGACTGAATCCGGTTTTCTGTAGCATCGGGCTTGAAGCGGGTGTCATGGCCTTAGGCATTTGAGTCAATTGGGTTTCAGATCTTATTAATGGCTTAGATTCTGTCAGTTCTTTCACAATCTGCGGTTGTACTGGTTGTACTGGTTGTACTGGTTGTACTGGTTGTACTGGTTGTACTGGTTGTACAACCAGATTATGGTCTGACTTAAGTTCTGCTGGTCTATTTTCTAGGACTGATACTGTTTCTAAGTTTTGCTTTACAGGAGGTGACTGAACCACTGCAACTGCTATTTTTTTCGATGCTAGAGATTTTTCTTCTGTTTTTTTCTGTGGGTTATGATTACGTGGCACGACTAATGGTCGCCCATCTGGACCAATAATGGTAATAAATTCTCTGGCGCTTGTATAAAAAGATAAGGGTACCAGACTTAATGCCAGTACCACTTTCAATCCAATTTTCTCTGTCTTGATCATTTCTTCCTTACCAACGAGTGCGATAGTTCAAACCTAAAATGGTAATCTTGGTATCTGTTTTCACGTTTAAACCTGCATATGGGTTTAATAACAGGTTATTCACGCCGGTCTGGTTGGCTAAACTACTGGTATTTGCTGGAATTTGATCTTTACTGCGCAAGAAACCAATCGAGAGATCCAAATCAGTATCTGCATCAAAACGATAACCCACACCTAATCCAAATAGCTGTGCACCATTAATAGGAACCATCGTATTGCGCTTATTTTTTGGAATAGCGCTGGTTCGTGGCTCATAACCTGCGCGAAGTTTTAAACGGTCGGTGGCGGAATACTCCATCCCGATTCCGAAATTCCACGGCGATTCGAATCCCATCGGCAAAGCCAACGTGGAATCAGTGACATTAGCAGACAAGATTTTGGCAATTTTTAAGGCTGAAATGGTACGGTCAAATTCGAATTTAAACTCATCCCAAACCTTGTAGTCTGTCCAGCCAATATCAAAATTTACCTGCAAATCTGGCATGACTTTATATTTGATACCTGCCTGAAAATGCGCCGGATATTCAAAATCCATCGACACCAAACCAGACTCACTGGATGGAATATAATTAGGAAACCCAAGAATTGCTGCCAGAATCTGACCCGTCGGTGAAGTCATTAAACCCTTGATCATTTCCTGTGGTGCTTTGGCATTATCAATATGATATTTACCTTTTAAGCGCATTTTTGCCGCACTTTGGTAGACCATACCAAAACTGAAATCTTCGCGTGGCTCCCACAATATCCCGAGGTTATAGCTTGGACTTAAATTCTGCTCAAGCTCCAGTTGCATCTGACCAAACTTGCCAAATGGGTTCATTCCCTCATCCGCATTACAGATCCCCAGCAACAGAATATCGGTAATAATGTCGGAGTTTTCTTTAAATGGTGTACAGACAACTTCATCGATCATACGCAACATCCCGATCAGCTCATTCGGGAAACGTAAATCTGTTTTCATCCCAATGGCTTGATAGGACATTCCAACAGAAGCACCAATGGACAGTTGGTCATTGACCTCATAACCAATCGATGGAGACAGGTAAGTAATCCGCTCCAAAGCAACTTGCTGGCCCATAAAGTTTGCCGGATTACCATCTTCATGACCGAAACCAGCGACTAAAGGCGCATATACCGCTGTTGCATAGGTCGCTTTAGATCCAGGCGGGTTATAAGCAATCCCCATGGTGGGCGCAGCCAAAGGGAGACCTTCGCCTAAATCCACCATCTTTTTCAGAAAAGGGACATACAGGCTGACATATTCCACATCACCACTGACCGGCCCTTTAAAATCAGTACATAAATCAGATGAAACTTCCGGTCCATCATTACAGACGATAGGGTCATCAGAATAGCCAAATACGTTATATCCAGCCGGCACTGTAAACTCCCGCTGGATATCAAAATTCGCCACAATAATCTGCTGTTCGGTTTGCAAACCATCAATTTTAGTTAGAGCAGCCGGGTTAAAGTGAATGGCATTGACTCCCGGGGGATCCGCCGTAACTGCATTCCCCATGGACAATGCACGTAAATCAACCGAAAGGTTGGTTCCCAATTGTGCAAAGGTATAACTTGAACAGCCCGCAAGAATAATTCCTGTTAATAACGGGCTAAGTCGAATGTTTTTCATACGACACCCCTATTAACTGATTTTTTTACCAAAACCTAAAATATCAAGCGGGAATGACAACCCCAACGAAACATCAGGCGCATCTTCGGTCAGCCCTAAGCCGACGGTACCATTCACAATCGTTTCTGGAGAGACTCGCACCCCTAATGAAATTGCCAAGGTGGAACTGGTCTGATCCGCGGCAGAGTAGCTTTCTCCTGTGTTATAGCTAAACTCAGCTCCCGTATTAAAGCTTTGCTGATAGGACATGGTCATCGAAACGTCATAGTTAAATGAGTATGCGAAACCGAATGCAAAACCCCCACTAATCCCCGGTTCAAACTCTTCAATAATGCGATAACCGCGACGCTGGTTCAGGCCTGATTCTTTAAAACCATAGTTTGCAGAAACGGAGGCAAACAGCACGACCGGATCGATGTATTTACGTGTACTGGCACCCACTCCTGCTGAGTAATAGCCCTTCCCTGCTGCCAGATCTGTCGCTGCATTGATTTCATAAGGACTGTCGCCCGTTTTTGTTGATAAATTACCAAATAAAATTAAAGGTAAACGGCCAGCTTTTAATGGAAATGGTTCCCAGCGTGCCCCAACACTAATATCACCTAGTCCGGCAGTCGAAGTGTCTTTTAACAAGTCGGTCTTGGCCACTAAAGGCAAGGATGCAGTTAAGGTCAGGTTATCTTTCACCCCATATTGGAATGTGAAAGTATTGGTCAAACTATGCGTGGCATTCTCTTGTACACGAAGTTGATATAGTTGACCCTGAGCCATTTCAATATCAAGTTGAGTGTCACGATAGTAGGTATAATCGATATCGTAATATGATGAAATATCACCTTTTTTAATGAGTGAGTACTGACGTTCATTTGAAGTAAATACTTCTTCCAGATTAGCTGCCTGGGTAGCATCACCTTCCTGTTTCTGTAAAGCTTGGGATGCATCTGCTACTTGTTTAGTCTGAGCCTCTACCGGTGCGGCAGTTTCACTCACTGCTTCTTCAGCTGTTTCATATCCACCGAGTTCCGGCTCTTGTGCAGCCTGTGTTTCCACTTGCTCAGTCTGGGCCTGTACAGGTACAGCAGTTTCAACAATAACTTCCTCATCAACCGTTTCGTATTCACCCAGTGTCGGCTCTTCTGCAGCAAATGCAACGCCCATTACCATTTGAATGCTCAGTGCCAAGAACGTCTTGTTCATCCATTTACTGTTCATATCCATTTCACCATTTTAATTTTTATTACTATTTTTCGTTTTATTTATTCTTGTAATACAATCTCAGGAAATTATATTGATATTCTCCAAATTTTTCTGATTCTATATTACGATTACGGTCCATACGGATCGTCGAGGCTTTATCGGCAATTTTATCCATATAGAACTGTGGATACTGCATGTCGACCAAGGCATAACGATTAATCGTGGCATCTTCCACATGGCGCATGTCGGCTTCTTTCAATGCCAGAAAGTTTTTACGATATTGTTCAGGGACATTAATCAGGAATAATGTATTATTTTCCCAAACATCCTGAAAACGCCGCTCGTCAAAACTGATATTACCGAGTGCTGGATCTGCGACATACACCCGGCCATTTCTATAGCCTTTATAAACTACGAAATGTTTGAATCCGGCATAAGAAATTGGAACAATAGCAGGCTGATCTTGATTAACTAAATCTTTGAACTCTCCTCGATAGCCTCCGCTTTCTAGCCCTAAAGCCGAGACAAAGCGCTTCATATCAAGTAAAGAGAAACTGCGGCGTTCAATAATTTTATCGGTTTCGCCGAATTTCATCAGTCCATTCATGACTTGCTGTTCATCTAGCTGTGTACCGATATAACCATTGAGTAGGGTGGTAAGGGCGGCTGAACCACAACTATAGTCATAGGCTTGACGTACAATGCCCTGAAATTGATCCAGAAGTGCAGGCTTTACTTGTACAGCTTCACGGTGCATACGCACAAAAGAGTCATTTCTTGAATCAAGAACTTCAGTATAGTGCACAGCGCCATTTGGCTGTTTTTTGATATCCAGAGCTTCTTTGGCAGCGTAATACATCAATGCCGAGCCCAACGCGATCTCTAACATAATTATTAACTTTTCTTATAATGGGCATGATACGCCTATTTTTCTTTTTATAGAGCATTCACTCTACTTCCTTGTAACTAGAAAGATACCTTCTTTTTCAAAAAAATACAGCATTTTTTTTATTTTTTGGATAAATGATTCAGTCATAAAAAAAGCGCGTGTAAACACGCGCTTTTATAAAGTAAATGTTAGTGGCCAGAAATGGTAATGATTGCACCTTTTGTATAAGTAAGCGGAGCTGGAGAGTAGAAAGTTTGCAAACCTTGAACTTCCATATCGCCAATTGATGACGTTGCGTTACGATTACCTAAATGAATACCTTGAATGTATTGATCTTTAGCACCCGTATCATTACTTACAATACGAATATGTGCTGCTTTACCCACAGTATTAGATGTGCCTACATAAGCATCATTAAATACTGAAATGTTTTGGCTAATCGTTAAATCATTAGACTTCGAATCTGCAATTTTAATACTTTCAATGAAGATCTCACCAGATTCACGTGTAGTTACTGGAGTTGTACCTGAAAGTCCCACAGTTACACCTTTAGTTGAATTATCCAGAATACCTAGATTTTTAATTTCTAGGCCACCAACCATTTTAGTATTCAGTTTGATCATCGCACCTTGAGGTGCGGCACCTAATTGGATATTTGCATCCATCACACCTGTTTTAACTTCTAAACCACTGAGGATATCATTTATAACCGCACCTCCACCTCGACGAATTGTATCTACATTATCACCTACACCTTTTACGCCAGATGCAGTTACACCAATTCGACCGATCTTGATATCAAGACCTGATACTTGTGCTGCAATATTAATGAAAGGATTAGCCCCCCCTGCACCAGCATCTGAATCAATCACCAAGTCAGCAAGATTACGAGATTGAAGTAAGTAAGCACCACCATCATCATAGTTAGCACCAATTACTACACCATGAGTTGCAGTAGTCGGATTAGCAAGAGCAGCGGCATCAGGAGCTACATCAGTCGTACCGCGAATAACGATTGCACCTGCCGTACCTGTCCCACCTTTATCAACAGCTAAACCGTCATTATCATGAATAAATAACTTTTCAATAGCGATTTTTGAAATACCGATCCCGATAGTAATGCCGCTTTGACCCGTTGTTTCGCTTAGAGATGCTTCATCCATTGCCTGCATCGCCATCGCATTGGCACTAAATGCAACTGAAGTCGCCAGAACTAATTTTGTGAATTTTTTCATTGTTTACTCTCCCAAGAGTAGTATTTTTTTTGGTTGTGAATCACTCAATGTTCACGCTGTATTTTTTATTTTCTGACAACGCAAAACATCTTTCCTTGAGTAATTTGCTTGCAGAACTAAGTTATCTCCGAGCAATCATTTGATCAACTGTTGTTGGTCGCAATCCAATGCTTACCGATAAACGGTATTTGATGATTTAAAAATATTTTCCTGTCTTCTTGATATAAAATAGCGAGTCATATTGAACTCTGCTTAACTGAATGACCGAAGCTCTCTATCATCGCCCCTTAAAATTTAAATCACCTCTGGTTGCAGATGTATTATCCGCATTAAAGACATTGGGGCATCTGGTGTATTTAAATAATAATGGTCAGCCTTTTATTGCCTGCTGTGCTCAAGAATATTTTATTGTGCAGCAATCACATATTCAGTCGTTTCAAAGAGTGGAAATTGAACAATATCAACCCAGATCATCTGAGTTTAGTTTGGAAATTGATGCATTAAGAAATCCTCACAAGAATGGATTTCATGGAGGTTATGTCGGTTTTATTGGCTATGATTATGCGGCTCAGCAATATATTCAGTATCCGGACCGCTCTCAACCTGGTTTATTTATCGGTCAATTTTCTTCCTATATTAAACTAAGCTCTGAGGGATGGATGTTCTATAGTGATGATCCACAGGCAGAGCAGATCTTCGATTATATTCAGAACTTACTTAATCAAAATAAAATTCGTCCGACGTTTCAGTTAATAAGCCCTTGTACTTCACGCTGGACCAAAACGGTCTACAGCAAGGCATTTCAGAAAATTCAGGATTATATTATTGCAGGTGACTGCTATCAGATTAATCTGACACAAGAATTTAATGGTCGCGCACAAGGTTCCCTCTTAGCAACCGCCCAAGCCTTCTGGACATTAACCGAAGCGCCTTATGCGGGTTATTTGCGTATTGGTGATTTTGAATTATTAAGCTGCTCACCCGAGTTGTTCATTGATTTTGAAACGAAGCGAAAAATTATTACCAAACCGATTAAAGGCACAATGCCCCGTTTTACTGATCCAGTGCTCGATGAACAATCCAGACAGACCCTAAAAGCCTCAGAAAAAGATCAGGCAGAAAATGTCATGATTGTGGATTTATTACGTAATGATTTAAGTGTTTATGCCGAAACAGGCTCGGTCAAAACACCGAAATTATTTAGTATTGAAAGCTTCAATCAAGTTCATCATATGGTCAGTGAAGTTGAAGCGACTTTAAAAGCAGATATCAATCCTTTTGAAGTACTCATGTCTGCTCTTCCAGGTGGCTCGATTACAGGCGCACCCAAAATTCGGGCCATGCAGATTATTGAAGAACTTGAGGGTGCACCACGTGGTGCTTACTGTGGTTCTATGGGCTATTTCAATTTCGATGGCACTGGCTCCTGGAATATTCTGA
The DNA here is from genome assembly GCF_013418055.1 of Acinetobacter sp. YH12208. Taxonomy (NCBI): domain Bacteria; kingdom Pseudomonadati; phylum Pseudomonadota; class Gammaproteobacteria; order Moraxellales; family Moraxellaceae; genus Acinetobacter; species Acinetobacter sp. YH12208. The sequence continues at coordinate 859 of NZ_VPCT01000010.1, read as the reverse complement.
TTCGCTCGATTCAAAAGTATCAGGAAGATATTTCTTTATGGGCCGGTGGTGGTATTACCATTTCTTCAGATTGTGATGCGGAATATCAAGAATGCTTTGATAAGGTTTCAGCGATGCTTGATCTGTTAAATACCTGGTATCAGCCTGAATAAATAAAAAGTGAATTTTAAGATTCGCTTTTTACTACAAATCTCCCCCTTGCGCAGCAATGCTTCTCACCTTTAATAAAGGTGAGAATGTAGTGGTTTAATGAAGTTGGACACCAACTTAGGTGATAATGTATTCACCAAAGAGGTGCTCAATGAGAACAAGACGAACATTCACTCCAGAATTCAAACTAGAAGCAGCAAGCCTTGTACTTAATCAAGGCTATTCAATTACACAAGCTTGTCGTGCTTTAGATATTGGACAAACAGCATTAAAACGTTGGGTTGATCAACTCCAATTTGAACGAACAGGCCAATCTCCAACAACGCCTGCTTTAACGGCTGAACAAAGAGAAATACAACAACTTAAGACTCGTATTCATCAACTTGAGCAGGAGAAGATGATTCTAAAAAAGGCTACAGCTCTCTTAATGTCAGACGAATTCAAACATATGCGTTGATTGATCAATTAAGAAAGCTAAGCCCTGTTAAAGTACTCTGTCGTGCATTTGGTATACTTCGTTCAAGCTACTATCATTATCGTGCAACACGTAAAAGCCGAAGTTCAGATCGTACTAAGCTTAATGCCATGATCCATAGCCTATTTAAGCAAAGTCGTTGTTCCCTCGGTAGTCGTGGTATGCGGTACATGCTGTTGAATCAAGGGATTAAGATTGGGCGCTATTTGGTACGTAAGCTGATGCGTGAATCAG